>JAIYDP010000283.1 GCA_027487435.1 Verrucomicrobiaceae bacterium
GGGAGGTTGGTCGATGGTGTTTATGACGACGTTTTACTACTAGCTCTCGAACTTGGAAGAGCAGAACAAGCCGTGCATGGCAACACCCACTAGCCCCTCTGTTCTCGATGCTCACACCTAATTTCAACCTCAACCCCGCGATCAACGTTGGCTCCCGCTAGTGGGTGCGCCATCACTTTGACGTTCGATACAAAAAAGTTTATGAAAAAAAGCGCAATCCTAGCTATACAATTTGCAACTATAATCTCCGCATGTTCAGCATCTAGAGCAGAGGAAGCTTATCCACGTACGAGTATTGGCGAACTATCATCAATGAAGAAGATTTCCGATACCTGTTCTGAGGTCTTTAAGATGGGAGAGCACCACCAGAGTCGGGGGCGTATCGTTAGCGCGCTTGATTCTTTTGCGTGGGTGATTGTCAATCTTCCTCCTGCTCCCATACTTAAGGATCTGCGTACCCGAACTTATCAATCTTTTGTTCTCGCAATCAATTCAGCAGATAGGCAAGATATTCGGATCTTCGGAGATCAGCGTGCGGAACGATATTTAGAACGAATTTTATCGGATCATACTCTGCCTGAGGATATCAGAACGCGTGCGCAGAACGTGAGGGATCGTATTTCGAGCGCAGAAAAAGATACAATCTTTAAGGAAGCTAGAACGAAGAAAGAAGGTGAACAAGCCGGCACTGGGCAATCCGCTATCCGCCCCGAGTCGAAGTCTGAGGGTAGCGACAAACCTCAACCTGAAGCGGAGAGGCGATCCCAGTAGGAAGCGGGTGCCAGGCCTTCGACGTTAGGCAGTAATATTTACCGACAATTTACAGTCGCGACTCCAAAATAGTGTAAACTTCCGTGTCGTAACTACTGACCCAATAAATGAAGACAACGATGAAGACCATTTGCGTATTAGCAATAATGTGGGTGCTATCGAATATCTCAACAGCAGACCAGAATCTACCAGCCGCGGCACCCGACCACCGTCCCGCTTCGCCGCCTTCGAGAATGGCGGTCTCGCTGCCCGACAAGGTGTCGTTGAAGAAGGGCGGGGGACTCCCTCTCACACTCCATTTCGTCAACGAGGCTGGGACCAAGTATGCGTTCACCAACTCGCAACTGACAATCATCTTGCTCGACGAGGGTGGTCACCAGGTTCGGGATCCGCTCAAGGATCCGTTCTACCGCGAGGCTGCTGTTCGTCAGGTGATACTAGAGGGCCACGCTCCCGAGTATGCTCCGGCGGTTGTATTCAACAAGAGCTTCAATGGTCTTCAGGTGGGAAAGCGTTATCAGATAGTGTGCGCCCTGCCAACCGGTGGCGTTCAGGTGCTGGCTGGCTCAGCTTGGTTCACCCTTACGGAGTAGCAATGCCGCCTAACTGCAAAACAAAGAAGCTGAACCCCAAAGGTCGGTTTGAGCGATAGCCTCAAACCTATCGGTTGTTGAACGAGCCCGTTAGTCACGGGGAGGCTGCTCTACGCGTTATGCGTTTTTTTATTTAACAAACTGGCTCATGGAACGGCGGTCAAGCATTCTGATTGATTTCAGGCTTCCCTTCCCGCCGTGGATAGCTTATTTATTCTGCAAAAAATACGACCATGCTAAACGCACTCATACTTGCCGCCCTAGTCAAGCTGAACCTAGCCATTGAGAAGCCTATGGTGCCGACGGCGATTTTCACCATTGCCGCCTTCATCTTTGGGATTCTACTCGAACAGCCATTCCTTGCCGTTGCGATAAGCGCACCAATCAATTTTGGCCTCAGTTTCCTCTATTTCTGGCTTCTGAAGAAGACCGAAGGTCAAGGCATTTGGTGGATCGTTGTGGTTGGAGGCATCTTTCTCTTTATCGGTCTTAGCTTCGGAGTCAGGCTCCTCCGCTGAGTTATCGTCATCAAACGGCGAATAAAATCCAGCAAACAAGTCGAGACACAGCAACCCCTATGAGCCGCAGTGTTTGCATGCTTTTCCGTAGTTTCAACCTCAACCCCGTGAGAGACTTGCGATCCTGCTCCTAGAGGTGGATGCTGCTGCCTAGGGTGCCGCCTTGGCTGTATGAATCGTCGCGTAAAAGGCTAGCCTCACGCGATTTTGCCCGTTGGGGCAGAAGAGGCTTGGGTAGCGGTGTGTTGTATCTCACAGTCAGGCTAGAAGCTGACCTCAGATTTGCGTGCTGTCCAGACGAGGAAGGCGGTGCCGGCACCGTGGGGGTCGGCGGCTTGGATGTCGCCGGGGTGATTGGGGGGGGGGTGGGGGGGGAGGAAGTCTGCTTGGAGGATGATTGTTTGCTCGCTGAGGAAGCATGCGGTGGCTTGCATGAGGTTTGCAAAATCGATGTCGGCAGTGATGTCGGTGCGGCCGATATTTTCGTAGAGTTCCGCGCCGAGCATACGTTGGTGGAGCAGGTAGCCGCGCAGGGTGCCGTGGGGGGATCGGCGAGTGTCTTCGCCATGGTAACCGTAGTCGATGTGGAGCATGGAACCAGTGTTCCATGCGGGGAGCCAGGAGCGGAGCCAGTGGGCGGCGGCTTCAGGCACCTCGATGCGATGGTTTTCGGGGGGCGGTGGATTCGCCTGCGGGGAGATGTCACACCAGATTTCGCTGAGGGTTTGTGCGGTTGCGGTGAGGTGGAGTTCTTGCCAACTGTTGCCGTGGTGACGGAGGACGCGGCAGGGGAAGGCATCGAGGAGTTCGTTGGAGTAAATGATGGCGTGGCCATCGCAGGCTTGGAGCGCCGAAGGGAGATCGGCGTGAAGCTGGGCGCGGCGGAGCGCGGGGTGGCGGCGTTGGATTTCGCGCAGCGGGGAGGAGGAATCGACGAGATGAAGCTGGGTGCGCCAGCGCAGGAGGGGTGGGAGATTTTTCCAGACGGCGGCGGCGAGCGTGCCATTGCCAGGGCCTACTTCGATGAGGTGGCGGACGCGGTGATGTTTCAGGGCGGCAGAGGCCCAAGAGGCGATGGCTTTGGCGAGCGCGGGAGAAATTTCTGCCGTGGTGGTGAAGTCGCCGCGGGTGCCTACGGCGGCAATGCGCCGCGCGTAGTAGCCGTGAGTGGGATCATGAAGCGCGAAGGCCATGAAGCGCTCAAAGGAGATCGCGCCACCAGCTTCGTGTATGAGTTCGCCAAGGGCGGCTCGGGCATTCATGGCCGGGAATCAGGCGAGGAGCGGATCGTCGATGAGGCCGGAGCGCTTGAGGAGAGGCTCGAGGCTCGGGTCGCGTCCCATGAAACGTCGGTAGAGATCATCGACTGGCTCGGAGTTGCCCTTGCTGAGGATGTGCTCGCGGAAGGCCATGCCGGTGGTGGGATTGGTGAGACCTTCCTGCTCGAAGCGGGTGAAGGCATCGGCATCGAGGACTTCGGCCCACTTGTAGGAATAATAGCCAGCGGCGTAACCGGTGGGGGCGCTGAAGAGGTGATTGAAGCGGCGGATCATGCCCGGGGCGATGGTTTTGCGCGGGGCGCGGTAGTCGGCAAGGATGCTGCGCTCCAGGGTATCGAGATCGGTGCCGCGATGATTTTGCCAATGGATGTGAAGTTCGAGGTCGAGCTTGCCGTGGGCGAGTTGGGCCATGCAGGTGGTGGCGCTCATGTAGTTTTTGGCGGCGATCATTTTTTGATAGATCGGCTCGGGGATGGGCTCGTTGGTTTCGTGATGTCGGGCAAAGAAATCGAGGGATTCGCGGGCCCAGCAGAAATTTTCCATGATCTGGGAAGGAAGCTCGACGAAATCCCATGGGACGTTAGTGCCGGAGAGGGATTTGACCTCGACGTTGCCAAGCAAGCCATGGAGGAGGTGGCCAAATTCGTGGAAGATCGTTTCGACTTCGTAATGGGTGAGCAAGGCGGTTTTACCATCGACGGGCGGAGACATGTTGCCGGTGATGAGACCGAGGTGGGGTTGGCGTGGAGTGGTGGCGGTGGGAGGGGAGCCCGTTTCGAGTTGATTCATCCAAGCACCGCCGCGCTTGGATTCGCGAGGATGCCAATCGGCGTAAAAGGAGCCGAGGTGCTCGCCGCTGCTTTGGTCAAGGAGCTCGTAGAAGGTGACTTCCGGGTGCCATGTTTCGGGGTGTTCGCTGGCGGGAGCGGCGCTGCCTTTTTCTGCGAAGGTGGTGGGGATTTGGCGTATGTCGATATGAAATAAGTTCGAGCAGAGCTGGAACATGCCCGACATAACGCGATCGACCGGGAAATAAGGGCGGAGGATTTCATCGTCGAAGTCGAATTGCTCTTTGCGGCGTTTTTCGGCCCAGTAGGAGAACTCCCATGGCTCGATGGTTTCGCAAGGAGTTGCGGTTTTTTCGGCTTTGTAGGCGCAGAGTTCGCGGTATTCGCGATGGAATTGACCGGAGATACGTTGGTGGAGGTCTTCGACGAAGGAGAGGGCGGCGGCGCCGTTTTTCGCCATGCGGCGCTGGGTGGTGAGGTCGGCAAAGTTTTTGTGGCCGAGGATGGTGGCTTTCTCGTAGCGGAGGTCGAGGATTTCCGCGACGAGGGCGGAGTTATCGAACTCGCCTTGGGCGGCGACGTTTGCAGCGGCGTGCCAGATGTTTTTGCGCAGCTCATCGTCATCGGCGTGTTGCATGACGGGCGACATGGAGGGCTGCTGGAGAGAGAACCGCCATGCGGGTGAATCGTCAGAGCCGAAGCCTTTGGAGCGAGCGTTTGCGGCAGCGGCGGCGAGGGCTGAGTCGGGTAAGCCGGCGAGCTTGGCTTCATCGGTGATGACGATTTCCCATGCGTTGGTCGAGTCGAGGACGTGCTCTCCGTATTGTTGGGTGAGTTGGGAAAGGCGGGCATCGATTTCAGCGATGCGGTTTTTTTGCTCGGGCGGGAGGTCGGCACCGCTGTGGAGGAAATCAAGTACGGTTTCTTCCGTGTGGCGGCGGCGGATGGGGCTGAGTTGCTCGACGTTTGCGGAGTTCGCGAAGGCCTTGATGACGTTCCAAAGCTCTTGGTTGAGGGTGATGGACGAGTAGAAAGAACTGACCTCTGGGAGAACTCGATTGAGCGCGGCGCGTTGCTCTGGCTCATCGGCCACGGAGTCGAGATGCTGCAAGCGCCCCCAAGCGCGATTGAGTGTTTGCGCGGCATTTTCTAGTGCAAGAATGGTGTTTTCGTAGGTGAGAGCAGAAAGGTTTTGTGCGCAAATCGCAGCGATGGCGGCCTTGGCATCGGCGAGTCCGACTTGGATGTCAGGCTCAACAGCGGCAGGTATGAGAGTGGACCAACGAATGTGAAATGCAGGATCGTTAAATGGGTGCATGCGGGATGCTACTATGGACGCGGGTGATGGCAAGTGCTGTTTGCCTACTTCTTCCAGCGTATCGTCCATGGCATTTCGGTGTTTTCGGGAGCTTTGAGGGTGAGCCGCGTGAGGCCATCTGAGGTGGTGGTTATCGTGGTGCTGGAATTTTCTTGCGGCGCTTCTGGAAGGTAGCCGTTAGGAGCTATGGTGATGACAAACGGCTCGCCGCCGATGACTTTTGCGGTGCCAGAATAGGTGAAAGTGGCGGGATTCCATTTTACATCTGTGAGATCGCTGAAGCCTTGCATGATGTGGCGGTTGGTAGAAAGAAATTGCGGGTGGTCTGTTTTGCGATGAAGCGAATAGGTGAGAGCTTGCTGGGGCAAGAGGGCTTGTGAGATTTTTCCTGTTCCAGCGATTTCACCGAGGAAACGATCATTCCAGAAATCGTAAAGGTAGTAGCTAGATGTGGAATCGAGCCCGAGGGAGCCGTTATCGGCTTGATCGCCAGCGAGGGGCGCGGTGACAGTGAACGGCGCGTCTTGATTGTTGCAGAGAATGAGCTGTAGCCAGTCGGCATTGATGCGATAGGAATAAACGGAAGGGTCGGTGCGGTCGGGGATGAGCATATCGACCGGGCGAAAGGATTGGGTGCCGCCGAGAATGGGGTAAAGTCGTGTAACATCGTGTTGTTCCTCAGCGGTCATGCGATTAAACGAAGTACCAAGCTCCAATCGTCCGGAAAGCAGTCCCACTTGGCTGAGCATGGTGCGACGCGCGTGCACATCCATGTTTTTGAAGGATTTTCCATCGGGGTAGTAACCAAAAACGCTGCGGTGCTTGTACCAGCGAAGTCCGATGCGTGATGCCATTTCTGGCTCGAAGTGCGAAGAGTCGCCCCAGACGCGTTGGAGGTCGATGATCCCCGCCGTGACATCAAGCATGGGTGTGCCGTATTCGCCGAGGTTGCGTTCGTGAATGAAAGCATTTTCACCGAGTCCTTCGCGAGCGAGTTCGAAGACCTTGCAGTAGGCAGAGGTGGTGGTGTAGTTACGGTTTTCAAATCCACCATCTTTGCACCATGCGGACTCGGGGTAGTCAAACTTGATGCCACGCAGTCCTTGTTGTCCAAGACGTTTCCATACGGCGAGGGTGTGGGCTTGGAAAGCAGGGTCGGTGAAATCCATTTTCACGAAAGGCATGTGATGGGGGTGCTCGGCGTGAAGACGAGTGATGTCGTTATTGAGCATCCAGTCGGGGTGGGCGAGGGCAAAGTCGTTCGACGGCATGTTGCTCTGGATGTAGGTAAAAGGAATGCCACCGAGTTCGGAAATTTTGCCACAGAATTTGCCAAAGGTATCGTAGGGAGCGACGAGGTGGCCGTATTTCGCCCAGGTTTTATCATCCCACCAGCCTTGTTGGGTATCGCCCGCGTTTTGGTTGCAGTAGAAATCAGGTTCAAGGCGGATCGCAACGGGAGTGTAGCGGAGGATGCCAGATTTTTTGGCGAGTTCCATTTGGCCAACGAGCTCTTTGGAGTCGTTTAAGGGACGGCCTTCACCATAAAAACCTTGGGACACGAGCCAACCACAAAGGGTGGGGAAATCATACGGTTTGGGACGTGCCGCGTTCGCTTGGCGAAGAGCCATGCCGTAGGCTTCCAGGGAAACGAAGGGATCGACAGTGGAGACATCAAGATAGATGGTATCGGTGGCGTGATAGGTCTCGCCTGGAGCAATGAGCTTGCCTTGTGGATCTTCAATGGTTACGGAGAATTGCTTCTTGCGTTCATCGTAGCGGATGAGGCGGAGAAACTCGTGATAGTGCAATCCCCCGACGACGAGTGAAGTGCGTTGGTTTTCGATTTTCCCAGTAATGAGGAGGTTGTTGTGAGTGGTGATGTCGAGCTTAGCCTGAACGCGGTTCGGTTCGGCACCGGCACCGCCGCGGAGGAGTTGCGGCTGGGTGAGAGGTTTGGCGGCGTAAAGGCTGGCTTTATCGATGATCCCCACGCGGGCAATACGAGCGGGGATGGCGCGGTGATTGGTGATGGAAAATCCCATCACGGCAAAGGGAATTTTATCGTAGAGAGTGAGGTGGAGAGTCTTGATCGGAAGGTATGCAGTCGAGGGGGTCTCGGTGATGGACAAGCGTTTGCCATTACCTATCGCATCCTTGATTTCGGTAGCTGTCCAGCTACGTTTGGCACTTTCATTTTTCCCCCAGCCAACTTCATCGACTGTGAACCGCGCGCCCGTTATGACGCTGATCTTTGTCGTTAGATTGGTGGCAGAATAGGTGCCAGACTTGAGGTCGTAGGTGATGCCGATGGATTCATTGGCAATGGTGACTCTTGGATCGTCGTTCGAAATTTCTACGGCACGCAAGGGAGTGACAACGAAAGCGAGAAGAGGAAAAAGAAGTTTCATGAGAGAGTGATAAACGGGTGGTAGTAATGATTGATTGTATTTTGAATTACGCGAAAATTTTACGCCGTAGCTGATACAGTGAGGAGCAGGCGTTATTTCTCAAATTTGTGATAGATGACCTTTTCTCCATTGAATTCTAAGGCCAATTGACTTTGATCTATTTGGAAACGATACTTTTTCGCTTTCTGCAATAAGGTCATTTCCAATTGATCATTTTTAACAGAGTAGTCGCCAGTGAAGCGAGAGGCATCTTTTTGCTCCGCACGTGGCTTTTGCCCCGAAAGCATACCTTGATAGACGACACCATTCGACAAAAAACGCAGTTCTAGAATCATGGAGCCCCACTCCGTATCCATGGGGTCTGTTCTCCACGTTCCCAATACGGGAGAACCTTCTAGATCCTTTTTCGCAGGAGTGCTTTTATCAAAGGCGAGAGTGAAGGCCTGATCTGCGCGTATTTCAACACGTGTGTTGACCTTCTTAAGTTCGACCAATGGAGAATAGTCTTTGATGGGGTTTTTGCGCAAATCGATGTGACCTATTTTTGATTTGGTAAAATCAGGTATGCGCGACAGCTTGTTCCCCTGAAGAAAGAGTGTTGTGATTTCGGTATTGGCGAAAGCATTTGCATCTTCAATGCGGTTGTTCGCTAGATCAAGTTGGACAATGCCAGGAATTTCGACAAGTGGCGAAACATCGCGAATGCTATTATCCCCAAGATCTAGCACAACGGCCTGTTTGAGATGATTCATTTTACGAAGGGCCGTGATATCAGTGATACCATTTCGTTTGAGACGGAAGGTACGGATCGAGAGCTCTGCAATGACCGAAAGATCCACAACTTTGTTTCCTGTTAGATCGAGATCGTTAAGCTCTTTCAACTCCTTCAGCGGAGAAATATCGGATATTTGATTGTTGGGGCAGGATAAATTTTCGAGTTTTTTTAGTGCCGAAATTGGTCGCAGATCAGCGATACGATTGTAACCGATTTGTAGAGATTCCAGCTTCTGCAAGTTTGCGAGTGGGCTAATATCTTCAATACGGTTTTCTTCCAAACGCAACACACGAAGATTTTTGAATGCGGCAATGGGCTTAAGATCGCTGATACCCGCCTCGACAAAGACAAGCGTATCAATCGCTGTGAGTCCGGAGATTAGCGACAAATCATACAACTCCTTCGTACCATCTCCTCCTCCATAAAGAATAAAACAGTCGGATTCTTGCAGCTTCTTCCATGCTGCCGCCGGATCAGTCTCTTTGACAAATTTCATCATAGCAGAGACCGTGCGTTTTTGTATGGCAGTGGCTTTAGGGTTGCTCGCAACCTCAAGAAATGAGGGATACTCCTCAACAACTCTGTTTGCATTGTCCTTTTGCTGTCCGGCCAAAGGCAGCCCGAACATGAAATAAACGCAAAGTGAGAGTAAATAGAAAAACACTATTTTCATAAAAATCGATAGAAAAACCTTTGAGGGAAATGTCATTCTTTACAAGCAAATTCAACCTAAATTGCAAGGATTAGTTACTGCGACATTCCCTGATTTGCTATCATACAACGCAGAACTCTGCGGCTAAACAGATTCGTTGCTAACGAGTAGGTGGGGTGGTGATGTCATCGGCAGTAAAAATCTCACCGTCGGGGCCTAGGGAGCGGATTTCGAGATATTGACTGCTGATCGGGTGAAAATGAAAGGGATGACCCCAGGCATCGAGAAGCTGACCACTCACATCGAGACGTGGATGCTGACGAGGAAAGATGGCAAGTTTGTCAGGATTTCTTCCGGTGAGAGCGTTCATGATGTCGCGATTTTCCTGACCTGCGGGGTAGCTGCCAAATTCCATGCGATAGAATTGCAGGATCTCCGCAAGCATCTTCACCTCGGACGTTGCCTGCGCTGGATTTTCGCCAAACGAAACGGCGAGCGGGTGCGAGGATGCGGTTTGGAGTTCACTTGCGGCGAGTGGAACGGTAGCGACTTGATCGCTTGAAGGTCGAATTGTCGTTGGCTTGGGTATGAGAGTTGGCGTATCTGCTGTAGGTATCTTTTCCTTTGGAGTAAACAAAACGATCAGGCCGATGAGAAGCGGGACGGCGAGAAAGAGTCGCAAGATGTTTCGTTTCATACATTCATGAAGCCCAGATCGGTGTGGGAGAATCGACCAATATTCGGCACGACAAGTGGCAGGTCATTTGTGGCGACGCCAAACCAGCGGGCTAGCGTCGCGGCCATTTCATCTGTGGAAATTTTCGGGATCCAGGATCCGCGACTGCCTGTATCGTCAGGGCCTTGAATTTGCAGGATGGGCATTTCGCCATAGAGTCGCCCACCATTGACGGCACCGCCGCAGATGAGGTGATGACCACCCCATGCGTGGTCGGAGCCTTTGCCATTCGAGTTGTAGGTTCGATTAAAATCGGAGGCGGTGAAAAGGGTGACTTTCTCGGAAACACCAAGTTGCACGGTGTGAGATTGGAAATCAGCAATTGCGCTTGAAAGCTCGCGCAACAGCGCGGCGTGGTCATCGAGCTGGGCATCATGGGTATCAAAACCACCGAGGGCGGCGAAGAATATTTGGCGTTTCATGCCTAGTGCTTGGCGAGCGTGAATCATCTGCAAAATCATGCGCAGTTGGGAGGCGACGCTGTTGAGTTGGCCGCTGGAGTTGAGACTATTGGGAAAGGTGCCAACACCGGACGGAAAAGGATTTGCAGCAATCGCGCTGCGTAGGAGTGCATCGTTATTGATACCGCGTTTCATGATGTTGGCGTATTCTTGCTCAAAGACATGGCCATAACTCCGACTCAGCATTTGAGTGTTTTGGGCAAACATTTCCTGCCAAGGCGACCAGGTGTAATTTGCTCCTCTGAGTCCGATGCTGCCTTCTGGGGTTACATGATATTGCAAGACTTGCTCCCCGACTTGGAAAAAATTTGAGCCAGCGATGGAGACATTCATCGAGATCTCTGAGCTACCATTAAGGCCGTGGAGAAGGTCGGCGATGCGTCCGCCCCAACCAACTTTTTTAGGGGAATCTGGCACAGAGGTTTGCCACTGGACTTGTTGATCATTGTGGGAAAAGAGGTGCGGTGGAATCGCCGCCCCACCCGAGAGATATTCGGCTTTGGTAATGGGTGCGACGAGAGTGCCGACGTTGCACACGATGGCCATGTCCCCAGCGTTGTAAACAGGAAGCAAGGGCGACATGGCTGGGTGAAGTCCAAACTCGCGCCCGTCACCACCAGGATTGCCAATCGGCAAAAGAGTATCGCGCCCAAGCGCAAGGATACCTCGGTCTGCGGCGTAGGCGTTGTAGGATGTGAGATCGCGCGGGACGAGTGTGTTGTTCGAATCATTTCCGCCAAAGAGAAACAAGCAGATGAGCACTTTCGAATCATCGGGATCGGGAACGCCCTGCGCTTGCAGTGTTGCATTGAAGAGCCGGAGCGTGCCGAGGGTCGACAGCAGGCCGCTTAGCCCGAGTGCTGAACAAGCAGATTGACCTAAGAAGTTCCGGCGAGAGAGATGTGGGTTGGGGCTTTTCATATCATTTCAGGACGAAGTACTCCGGCGAGTTGAGGATGAGGTAGAGAGCGACTTGTACGCGTTGCGCTTGGCTTTCTGCTGTGAAGCCGAACCATGTCGGTAAATTGGAAAAGGACGCTGTGATTTGCGAGCGCAACGCGGGGCTCATTTGGCCAAAGAGCAAACGCTCATCGAGGTGATCGATCAAGTGCGCTTGCGCTTGGGCAGGCGTGAGATTCGGCGTATCAAGAATGGCAATGAGTGGCGCGTAGTTGATGGTGAAACGGTAGTTTTCCTCGGTGGACGGGATGTTTTCTGATGTCCAAATCCCCCAACTGAGAACATCGAATTGAAAATTTGCCTGGCGCAGAGCATTGGTTTCGGCAAAGATTTGAAACTCGGGAGAGAGCAAACCTGCACGAGCAATAGGACCAGGATTGGCGTAGCCAGGTTGATAAAAATTGAAAACCGATGGTGAAAGCAGCGGAGCTTGCTCAGTGAGCATCCATTGGAGATTGATGTAATAGTTGGGATCGGCGGGCTTTGGTAAATTCCCGGGCAGCACTCGAAGCGAACGAGCAATGCGCAAGAGTGGCTCGGAGGGCTTACCAAAGCTATACGATTGGCGAGGAGCGATGGCGCGTGCCTCATAGTCTAGCAACACAGCTTTGATCGTGGCACCCAAATCGCCACGAGTGCCTGAGCCATTTTCCTCAAATGCACTGGCCACACGAGCGACATAGCCTGGACTAGGATTACTGGTTACGAATTTTTGAATCAAATGTTTGGCAATGAAAGGTGCTGTGTTGGGATGCAGGAAGATGGCATCAAGTGCTTGACTGAGACGAGCTCGGCCATCCGTACTGGCCGGGATGACATGCCCACCGAGAATGATTCGCTGTTTCGTGTCGTGAAAATCAGGATAAAACGACATTTCACGCTGGTCATCAAAACCGTATCGAAACCAATCGTTGCGCGAGGCGACGATGTCAGGACTCCACCGGGGTGGATCAAGGTCGCTATAATGTGGCCCCCAACCAGTAAAAATGTGGGCAAGGCCAACGGTTTCCTCCTGAGTATAGGTCGGAATGGGCATTCCCTCTGCATCGAGTTTGAGCGAGCCATCCAGATGAGTCATAGTCAGCCCTACGGAAAACAATTGCATGATTTCGCGAGCGTAATTTTCGTCAGGTTCATGACCGGTGACCGGGTCTGGCTTACGATTTCGTATCATGCTCAAATACGTTCCCATCATCGGGCTAAGAGTGATGTCTTCCAGAAGTTCTCGGTAATTTCCAAAAGACTGATCGAGTAACATATCATAGTAAATCGTCACACCTTCATGGTAGCTATCTAGCGCACCAAACTGGGAAATGACGAAGATTTGGCTGAGAGCAAACGCCATGCGCTGGCGCAGTTGATCAGGAGCTGTTAGAGAGAGCTGCCACCACGTTTCATTCCGCGGGCCTTGCCAACCAGCATTTGCATCTCCCCTAGCAAGCCACTGGGCAGCGCGAGCATTCACTGCAGGGCGATGGTGTGTGGGCGGCGTGGCAATCTGAGTATCGACCCAATTGGCGTAGGCATTGCCAGTCAGGCTGCTGAGAGAGGCTTCCGTGGGACCAAAGGTAGCTTGGGTCAAAAAGCGCGCCGCTTCGGCGATGCTGTTAGCATGGGTGGGAGATACTGGAACGGATTCCACAGGAGGCATGGTTTGCCATGCAGGGGTGGCAAGAAGTTGCCCAAGAATTTCTACGGTGGCATTCGCTGCCGAGGCAACGCGTACCCAAAGCTGTCCAGCGGCGAGAGCTTGGAGAATCTGCTCGCGGCTCATGCCTCCACTTGCGCTGATATTCCAATCCATCGCCGGAACTTGTCCTAGCGGGAAAGAAAACACTGTCGTCCCGCCGAGTCCTTGATTGGTGGAATGGAAAATTTCTGCAGTTGTCTGCGCACTAACAAGCCCACCAAAACTCAGTGCGACTCGACTACTCAGCGAATTACCTGCATTGCGTACCGAGGCGAAACCTTTCCCGGAAGACTGCAAACCAGGTGCACTGCGGAGCTGGGCAACGTAGAGAACGTCGGCGGCATCATCGATTTGGACACTCGCGGTGGATGGGCTCGCAATCTCGTAACCACTGCCCGATTCAAGAGTAAGTGTCACCGTTTCTTGTGCCTCCAAAAAACCGTCATCAAGCGGAATCAAGGAAATGGGCACCGCTCTGACACCTGCGGGAAAATGCACAATCCCTGAGAGTGGCTGAAAATCACTTCCTGCCACCGCAGTTCCTGAAACCGTGTAGGAAACATCGAGCGGACGTATGCCACCGGAACGAAAAGCGATGAAACGCGCTGGCCGCGAACCTTGTTCATACGCACGAGGAGCCGATACACCAAGCGTGACTACACTAGCACTGCTGAGACTGCGGCGCCCAGATGTAGCATCGGCAACGCGCGGTATTGTCGTAGGATTGAGAGCATCGAGCCCCAGCAGATGCTCCTCGTAATCACTCAAGCCATCGCTATCAGAATCGGTGGAATTGATGTCCAAACGAAAAAATAATTTCGCGCCATTCGCAGACAGACTTCCTAGCGTGTCGGGAGAATTCGATAAAACATTTCCGGAAATGATTTCGCGCTGAGTTGCCTCCATGT
This sequence comes from Verrucomicrobiaceae bacterium, assembly GCA_027487435.1. Classification (GTDB taxonomy): domain Bacteria; phylum Verrucomicrobiota; class Verrucomicrobiia; order Verrucomicrobiales; family Akkermansiaceae; genus UBA956. Next base: position 13,862 of record JAIYDP010000283.1, read on the forward strand.
TGGGAAGAGTCCATGCAAGCGCCACGTGATCCCCTCCCCACCCCTCTTCGTGAAAGATATCGAAGTAATAGGCTTGCCCTGCATTAAGACGCACGACTGCAGATTGTTGAGTGGGATATTTCGTCCATTCGTTAACGTTCGTCCAACCACTCACCGAACAACGCAGCACTTTTCCAGAACTTTGATCGTTGGTAGAAAGCCAAAATTCTGATTCGTCATCGCTCGCGATCCAGAAAGTGTAGTCTCCCGTTTGCGGAGCGATGATCCATCCACGCAGCCACTGGCAATATTGGTTCACATCGGGATTACTATGCGGAATTTCCAATCTTGATAATGTATCATCGATGAGTGGCGTGGGCGGACTTAGCGAAGCAGCATAGTTTTTTACCACCGTGAGCCCAGATTGGTTGAATGTCCAGCGCGTGCACCGAATTCCCCCTGCGGAAATGATCGCGCTAGCGGGCAGCTCATGACGTATCAATTCCCCCGTCCCAATCAGCGCTGGCCCAACTGGTTTCCATGTTGCCAAATCGCTCGATACCATTGGCTGGTAGCGAACTCCTGCCACTGTTTGCCAAACTTGACTAAAGCCATTAGCAGGCGTGCGAGTCAGCTCTCGAACGCGAGGGAAATCCTCTGGATTCTGCGGATCTGTACCAGAAACAGCTTCTTCTTGGTTGGTGAATCGATCGCCATCTGGATCATCATTGGCCTCTAATCCAGCGGTATGAGCAGCCTCCCATACATCGCTCAAGCCATTGCTGTTATCATCGATTTGCCCATGCAAGCATGACACAAGGGCGCATGCGCTCCACGCAAGCAAAGCTCGAAATTTTCTATGCAAGAATCTCTTCATCGATCGCGGATTGGACAAAAATAAAAATCTACCCTCTCGCGTGAATGTCAAGCATTCTCTGATTCAGCCAATCATTATGTTTGGCAATCAGCGATCAACTGCGACTCGAAACTTACCGCGTAACACCAATGACAGTCTCAAACCAAGCCGGATTGAGTGCGGCGAGAGCTGGTTTCATGAGCTCCAGTTCTGCGGCTGGGCCATGAATCTCCAATCGCGTCAAATCTGCCATGCCTAACATTTGTTCAAGCAGCGGCCCAACGGTCGTGATATGTGCCAGTGCTGCCGCACCGCAGGCATAAGCCTCGCGACAAAAAATTTCATCTTCTTGCGTTGTAAATTCGTAGTAGAGACAATCTTTGTCGGGCTGGGTAGCAGCGACGAAAGTTGGCATCAGGGCGAAACAAGCCTCACGCTTTCCGGCATGAGCTTTAAAATACGGATGGATACTGACGGACATGTTTTTGAATAGTGATGCCTCATGCTATCATGGATACTGGGAGGAACAACCTTTTCCCAAAAAATGTTCGGGAATCCGAAATCTTCGACACCGCTACGCCATTCAACATCATCATGCCAATAACTCATTTTTTAACTTGCAGAACTGCATGTTTCACCGCTCAATGTACTGAACATGACCCTGTGATTTATCTATTACGCATCATGTGACTTCAACAGATCAATGCAAAACATTATGAAATCTACCTTACTGCTTTTCATCCTCATCACAGCGAGTCTATCGCCCTGTATCGCCGAGAATGCAAAACTCATCGCTACGGCAGAAAAGGAGCAGAAGCTGCCGAAAAAAATAGGCAATGTTTCCTTTGAAGGTGGGAATGGCGCAACGATAGAAACGGCCATCATCATCACAGGTGCGAAAAATACCCAAGAAGGAATTGAAGCCGAGGCGAAGTGGGTAAAAAAAGTCCATCGCACCTGGGTGAAAAAAGAACAAGCTCTACTCATGGCAAATGGCAAGCACTACGACAAAATTCAATACTCCACACCCGCAGGCGAAACCAAGAGCCTTTACTTCGATATCAGCAGCTTTTTCGGCAAGTTTTAGTTCCGTTCTGAAGTAACAGCCCACAGCCAGCTTTGCTCCAGAGAGTTTTTTCAAAAGCCATGCCGATGAACATCGAAGACATGAAGTGCATGGCTGAGCCTTCGATCTTCTGCGCCCCATTCTCCTATTCACGCAATACCACCAAAACAAACGATGAAAGAATCTACTACGAACCTTGCCCCCACCACCGAGCGGCACCATTTTCGCTTCCACGAGAAACACGCAAAGCTCGCGCCGATTTTTGGCGGCGATTGGTTCGGATTAAAAGCGGAAGCCTTTGCCCGTTTTTTTGGCACCCCCACCTTTCTCGTGAGCCAGACGATCCTTGTAAGTATTTGGATCCTGTTGAACGTGGTCGGGGTGGTAAATTATGATGTTTATCCCTTCATTTTACTCAATTTGGCTTTTAGTCTGCAGGCGGCATACGCGGCACCGCTCATTCTTCTAGCACAAACACGACAAGCTGATCGCGACAAGGCACATGCTGATGCGGATGCAAGACACAGGGAAGATCTTGCCATGGCAACACAGGCAAGGATGGATCTCGCTTCTGCGCAAGCTGCCAGCATCTTACTCTTGATTGAAAAAAATACCGAGCTTACCGAAATCACCAAACAACTCAGTGAAGGAATCGACGCTTTGACCAAAGAGGTTCATCATAAAATCGTCGGCCAGCAGAACGCAAACTAACGGAATCAGATTGCAGGGAACCTTCGATGTCAGATGGCTTTTTTCATCATCCCGAGACAACTTTCTTAAGATCTTTCAAATTCGCATTTTTGCGTTGATCGGTAATAAACACATCAATCTCGTTGGGTTTTACGAAATAGTGGTCGGTGATTGCTCCGAGTTTGCTGTGATCGAGCATCGCACAATTCCATTCGGCATGAGCGATCACCGAGGCTTTGAATCGAGCTTCCTCAGGGTTCGGTTCACCGATGCCATGGCTTGGATGAAAGCCACCTCCCGAGAAAAAAAATCGATCAATTCGCAAAGCACGCATTCCCATTTCGGTCAACATCCCTCGATAGCGACGGCCTTTTGCTTCATAGATCCCCCCTAACAAAATCACCTCGATGTCATTGCGCATGGCCAGTTTCTCTAAGATGGAATGAGCATACGTCACGACACGCAAGTTTCGCCCACCTGGAAGATGTCTGGCAAACTCAAGCACAGTAGAACTTGCGTCAAGCATGATGGTTTCGTTCTCACCAACAAATGGTATCGCAAGCTTGGCGATGATGATTTTTTCTTGGGACTGGCGCGCTTCGCGTTCACTTTGAGGAATTTCATCGATCATCAGTGAGATATCGGCAGCGCCTCCGTGCGTCCGCCGAAGCAGGCCCTGCCGCGTGAGAGAATCCAGATCCCGACGCACAGTCTCCTCGGTGACTTCAAGGTGGCTGGCAAGATCTTGCGTGCGCACAGTGCCATCGCGTTTGGCGAGATCCATGATTCTGCGATGTCGTTCAATGGCTAGCATGTTGTTTTTTGTTGTTTTTTGTTGCTTATTACGGATTTTCCTGCGAAACGTATTCCGCTTCACCAAACCAACCACAAATTATGTCTGATTGTAAACACGTAACTTATTCCTGGGACGATGCTAAAGCCGCAAGTCTCGACCCTGTCGAGCGTCTCGTCTATCGCTCCAACATCCTTGGCGCCGACCAACGTATCACCAACACCGGCGGTGGCAATACTTCCTCCAAAATTATGGAAGTGGATCCACTGACAGGCCAGCAAACCGAAGTGCTCTGGGTCAAAGGCTCTGGTGGCGACCTCCGCACCTCTCTGCGTGAAAATTTCTCCTCCCTCTATCAAGACAAGCTCATTGGCCTGCAATCCGTCTATGCCGCTAAGCCCAACAACGGCCTCAAAACTGCCGCCGAAGACGAAATGGTCGGGATGTACTTCCACACCACTTTCAATCTCAACCCACGTCCTTCCTCGATCGATACTCCCCTCCACAGCTTCCTCTCTGGCAAGCACGTCGATCACATGCACCCGAACGCGATCATTGCCATCGCAGCATCGAAAAACTGCCAAGCACTCACAAAGGAAATCTTCGGTGGCGAAATGGAATACGTCCCGTGGATGCGTCCTGGCTTCGAGCTCGGCCTCGCCATGCAAGAAATCGAAAAACAAAATCCCGGCACGCAGGCCATCATGATGGGCCAACACGGCTTCATTTCCTGGGACAACGATGACAAAAAATGCTACGAACTCACCCTTCGTCTCATCGATAAAGCAGCGCAATACATCGAGGAAAAATACACAGCCAAAGGCGGCGATGCCACAGCCTTCGGCGGCCAAAAATATTCCACCCTTCCCGAGGAGCAACGCCGCGATACCTTCGCGAAAATTCTTCCCTGGCTGCGCGGACAAGTTTCCCAACAAAAACGCTTCATCGGCACCATTCAGGACGACGAGAAAATCCTCCGCTTCGTCAACTCTGCCGACGCTCCCCGCCTCGCCGAGCTTGGCACTTCTTGCCCTGACCATTTCCTCCGCACCAAGATCAAGCCGCTCTACGTCGCATGGGATGCGCAGACCGAAGACCTCGCGGCTCTCAAAGAAAAACTTGCCGCCGGCCTCGTGCAATATCGCAAAGACTACGCGACCTACTACGAGACTTGCAAGCACGCCAACTCCCCTGCCATGCGCGACCCGAACCCCACCGTGGTGCTCATTCCTGGTCTCGGCATGATCGCATGGGGCAAAGACAAATCCGAATCCCGCGTCACCGCTGAGTTCTACAACTGCGCTGTAGAAGTCATGCGCGGTGCCGAAGCCATCGACACCTACATTTCCCTGCCGCAACAAGAAGCTTTCGACATCGAATACTGGCTCCTTGAAGAAGCGAAACTCCAGCGCATGCCCGCCGAAAAAGAACTCGCTCGCCAAGTCGTCATCGTCATCGGCGCGGGTTCTGGTATCGGCAAGGAAACCGCTCATCGCTTGGTCAAAGAGGGCGCGCATATTGTTTGTGTCGATATGAACCTCGAAGCCGCACAAGGCACAGCCAAAGAAATCACCGACAAATACGGTCTCGGTATCGGTGTTGCTGGCACCGGAATTTCCAACTGCGGCCCAGCCATCGCCCTGCAAGGAAATATCACTGATCGTGCTGGCATCCGCGCCATGCTCGATCAAGTTGCCCTCGCCTACGGTGGGTTCGATCACATCTGCGTCACCGCAGGCATCTTTGTGCCATCGGACACCACTGGCCACATCCCTGACGAAAAATGGGGACTCACCTTCGCCATCAACGTTTCTGGATCCTACTTCGTTGCCGACGAAGCCTACAAAACCTGGAAAGAGCAAGGACTCACCGGCAACCTCGTCCTCACCACTTCCGCCAACGCCGCCGTCGCGAAAAAAGGATCTCTTGCCTACGATACCTCAAAGGCCGCTGCCAACCACCTCGTCCGCGAACTTGCGATGGAACTTGCGCCGCTCGTCCGCGTCAACGGCGTCGCCCCCGCTACCGTGGTTTCTGGCTCTGCCATGTTCCCACGTGATCGCGTCATCGGTTCCTTGGCAAAATACAGCATCCCCTTCACCGAGGATGAAGCCACCGAATCGCTCGTCAACAAACTCGCGCAATTCTACGCCGATCGCACTCTCACCAAGAGCCCGATCACCCCAGCCGACCAAGCCGAAGCCTACTTTCTGCTCGTCACCAAACGCCTCAGCAAAACCACTGGTCAAATCATTACCGTCGATGGTGGTCTGCACGAAGCGTTCCTCAGATAAGGGAGTTGGAAGCAGAGCAGTGCGTAAGTCATTGCGACGGAAAAGCTGAATCGCTTCCGATTCACCAAAAAACCTGAGATTATCATCCTAGGGTAGCCTACTATCGGCTACCCTAGTTTTTTTCCCACCCAACATTGATCTTGGATGCTGCCCCAAGCTCTGTAATGCCGTCCGCAGCAAATGATGGCAGCGTTGTACTTCGGATTTCGGGATCATGCTGCCGATCGAAGGACGAGTTGCCCAGACCAACCTTCCAACATAACGGCGAAACCTTCTTGGAAAACAACGAAACCCCAGAAGAAAACAACACAACCATCTTAGGCATCAGAGAAAAATCCTAAGAAAACGGAGGAATATTTTCAGCAAACAAAGAAACCTACCAAGACAACGGCGGAACCAATTTCGACAACGGAGAAACAATTTTCGATAACAGAGAAACAA
>JAIYDP010000365.1 GCA_027487435.1 Verrucomicrobiaceae bacterium
GGGAGGAGGCGATGAGAAGGGGGGGGGTGACTTGGACGGCGAAGCAGGACTCGACGATGGCTCTGACGCTGGCGATGGAGGGGGGGGGCACTCGCGACTCGACCGCCTGCAGCAACGCCGCCGCAACGGCCGTTCGGTCGTCCTGCAGCTGGACGACGGCGCTGAAGCGAAGCGAGCACGCGGCATCAATCGCACGGCGGTAGATGTGCAGCGAAAGGCCACAACGGTCCGGAAGAGCCCCCCCCAACATGCCGTCAAAAAGAACAAGAGAGCGCGCTAGGGCGTCGGGGTCGGACATGGCGGCGGCGGCCAGGAGGACGGCGAGGACGCGGAGGAGGTCGGGGGGGCGAACGCAGACGGGGCGGGTGGCGCTGCGGATGTGCGAGGGGAAGGGGGGGGTTGAAATTGCAATGGAGGAGTCCCAGCGAAGGAAAATGAGGGGAGGGGCAGAGGATTCGATGGCATGGCCGTCGACAAAGAGGGGGGGGGTGCGTGAGCGAAGAGAGGAGAAGATGGCATCGAGCGACGCGGCGAGGTAGCAGAGGAGGAGGGGGGGTGCATTGGACAGGCCGTCCAGGTACAGCGCGACTCCCGCGGCGCAGGCAGCGCGCAGAAGCTGGCCCACAAGCGCGGGGGTTGAGTAGGGGGGGGTCAAAAAGTGGAAAAACGAGCGCCCAAGGGACGTCGCCGCCGCGCGGGACGTTTCCTTTTTGCCTCCCCCCCCCGGCCCATAAACTCCGATCGCGCGAGGGGATGCGACGGCTGCGATGAAGGAGGTGACGGCCCGGTGCGACGACGTATTCTCGACGATTCTAAAAATAGAATCTGGGATGTAATCGTTGCCGTACGCAAAGTCGTGATTCAAAACCTGCACCTTCATCCCACCCCCCCCCTCCTCCATCGGAACAACCCGCGGCCGCGCAAGCCACTCAAACGAGGCAACCGTCGCGTGTCGCAGCGCTAATAGCCCCTCTACGGCGTCGCGCCACCCGACGAGCGTCGACGCCAGCGCAGCAGCGCGCGCGCGCTCCGACGCCTCTGCGGGAGGGTCCACGCGCGCAGCGGCAACGTCGGCGGCGATGGCTTCAAGTATCTGCCCAAGCGCCGCGGCGTCACCCTTCAACAGCGCGGCGCCGATGGTGTGGGTGAGGTCGGCTGCGATTGCAACTTGCGCAGCCTGGAGGGGGTGGTCGGAATGCCAGGCGGCGCCTGGGAAGGAGTCGGCGTTGGCTGCGACGGCGGAGGAGATGGCGGCGCGGAGGGAGGATTTGATTTCGCTGTCGAGGGCGGCGAGCCAGACCTCGACGGCGCCGTTGCAGTCGACGGGGGCGCTGAGGGGGAGGGTCTCGCCGGTTGGGGAGTGGACGGCGACGGCGGCAGCGTCGTCGGTAAGAGTGAGAGCGGCGACGCCGGGGAACATAAAGTGAAGCGAAGGGAAGACGTCTTTGGGGCGGCGGAAAAAGGCGAGCAGCTCAACGACGTCGGAGGGGGCGAGGAGGAGAAAGCGCGGGAAGGCGACGGCCTTGGCGTCGATGTAAGAGAAGAGGGTCTTCTCGCAGGACTCAAAGCCGTCGAGGAGGCGGGCAATGCGGTCCTCGCGGCCCTCTTGGGAGCAAGCAGGGATGACGAGGGGGCCTTGCGCTGCGGCGAGCATGAGGTCGCGCCAGTCCTCGTGGAGGGCGTCGAAGAAAGAGGCGGAGGAGGCGGCGTCGGAGCGGACGGTTGAGGCGGGGGAGAAGAAGGCTTTGAGTGCCATGTACTTGTGCTGTGCTGCAGCCCACAGCTCCAGCGTGTTTTCGACCGTGCTCATGACGCCCTGCCAGCGCTGCACGTCGTCGCTGAAGAGGGCGTTGGACAGCACCTGCGGGTCGGACTGGAGGGCCTGCAGCTGCACGGAAGACTCGGCAAGCATCGTGTACACGCCGGCAGGGACGATGAGGATTGGGCAGTCCCAGCCAGCGTCCTCTGCGTCGTCGGTGACGTCGAACTCAAGCGCCAAATTCTCCCAGCCGTCGGCGATCTTGTTGAGGCAGAACTCCGTCAGCGCCTCCTTGCGCGCTTTCTCGACGATGCCCTCCACAAGCTCCGGCTGCAAGTGCAAGTTCAGCCGCAGCAAGTCCCCAAGCGAAAACTCGTCACCAACCCCCCCAGCGCGGCATGCTTTGAAAAGCTGCTTCCAATGGCGGTCCCGCACTGTCGGGTCCCGCAGGCTGTGCAGCAGCGCGAGCAGCGCATCCGTCCCACCTAAAGTGTCTGTTAGCCAAGAGAATATCTGCCACCCCGAGCAGTCCTTGGGGAGGTCATCGATGAGGCGGCGCAGCCAGTCGACGTCGTCATGCAGCGCCGGGAGGTGTGTGTCGGCCCAAGGGCGCGTGTTCCAGCTAACAAAGTAGTTAATGAACAGGGAGACCACGTCCCACACGTGCTTAAGACACACCACCTCGCGCAAGCAGGCGCCGAGGGCGCGGTGAGGAGTGACGGGCATGTCATAGAGCATCTCCGTGTCCCGCAGCGCCGCAGCCTCCGACTGCAGCCGGTGGATGGTCCCGAACGCCGCGAGGTCTTTAAGACTCCCAAAGTGGTACGCGCCGTCAATGCGCTCGTATGCCGCCGTCGTGTCGCCGTTGAACGCAAACGGCATCGCCGAGAGGAAAATGGCGCGAAATCTGTCGACGCGAATCGAAAATTCGACAACCCGCTCGTGGATTTTCTCCATTTCGCTTGCGCACAGCTCCTTAATGAGGGCCTTAACTCCATGAGCCTTTTTCTTTAAGTGCTCCCACGTCACAGCGTCGTTTTCCGCCGCGAGCGCCAACGGCGCGGGAACGTCGACCCCCCCCCTCTTCATCATCGCAACCGCCAGCCGCAGCGCCGAAAAAAGCCCCTCTGCCGCTTCTGTCCTGTCGCGGATGGCGCGCATGTTTAAAAGAACGTCCTGCACGCTCAAACCCCCCATCGAAATCTGGCGTGCGACCCCCTCCCCCACCTCGACGACGCGCTCGAGCTGCGTAGAGGCCTTCGCCATGAAAATGGAGGTGGAGGACGTCTCTGCAAGCAAAAAGTCTGTTATCTTTGATGTGTACCCGTACGTCCACTTTGATGTGCACGTAAAAAGCGCTTGTTTGACAGGGCGGCCGTCAACGCGCAGCCACGCGCAGTCGCGCGTCGGGTGGAGGCCCTTCACCGCCTCTTCGATCGCGCGCACTTTGACAACCTCAGCCTCAACCGCCTGCAGCGCCGCGACAACTTCGGCCGTCCCCCCCCTCACAAGCCGCTCCATCAGCTTCGCGCTCTCGCTCTGCGGGTCCCCCGTCCACAGCGCCGAGAACTTTTCAAACTGCGCGCGGTACTGCGTTGCGTCGGACACAACCGCCGCCGCGTCCGTGCGGATCTGCACGACGAGTTCTTGCGCGCGCACTGACTTCTTGGCCTCTGGGAGGTATGTCGCTTCGCTTCCGTCGACGCGCCGAAGCGACGCAGCGACGTTGAAGCACGCGTCGACGAGGTCATCGAGGAAATTTTGAAGGCCGTTGCCGCGAGACATGCGCGCGAGGTCCGGGTGGAAGAGGACGTCCGGCGCGACGAGCTCGAGCTTCGCCTCCATCAGCGCTGGCAGGTTGCGGTCCGTATAGCGCGCGGGGTGGAGGAGGGTGTGGAGGGAGGCGAGTGATGCGTCAACGCATTTGACGACGGCGTCGAGGACAAGGCCATCAACGTAGGCGATGTACGCCTTCCAGGACGGGTCACCGCGGGAGACTTGGAGGGAGGTGTAAACCTGCGCCATGAGGGCGTCGACGCGGAGGGCGTCGTCTGAAAGCTCTTTGAAGCGGTAGGCTGCGCGGGTGGAGAAGTTCTTGGCGAAGTCGGGGACGGGGAGGACCTTGCGGAAGCCGTGCTCGAAGAGCTCTGCGAGGGACCAGGAGGAGACGATGCGGAGGACGGATTTGAGGTTGTCGCGGAGGATGCGGACGATGGAGTTGGCGTCCTTGACGAGGCCCATGGCTTTCTTAATGAAGGCGGGGATTGAGTAGGACTTCCAGTTGTACGTTTCCAGCGCCTCGTCGATGGTTGTGTCGACGTGCTCGAACTTGCCCGCCATCAGCGGCCGCTCCTGCTCCAGCAGCAGCTCCTGCATCCCGTTGTATGTGTTCACAATAATCAAAAGGTTCCCGCTGTTCTGCCGCAACGTCTCCGCCTTAGCCAGCAGCCCTTTGATCCCCTCCGGCACCTCCACCCCGAACCCAAGCAAGTACTTCGCCTCCCGCAACTGGCGGCTCAGCCCGTCGTCGAAGTTGAGCGCCAGCCGCCCGTTGGCGTGGCGAATGAGGAGGCTCTGTTTCAGCCGATCCCCAACGTTGGCGTCAATCTCCGCCCCCCAAGTCGCAACCTGCGCGGCCTCGTACTCCGCCATGTACCCCGCCAACACCGCGTACGCACGCGCAACCTCCCGTCCCTCCTCGCCCCCCATGGCGTTGCGACAGCAACGCTTCAGCAGCTCCATCGGCTCAGACAGCCGCTCACGCAGCCCGCGTACCCACTGCACGCACCCTGCGTAAGGCGGCATGTTACGGGGAAGGGGGGGGGATCCTCGTGACGACGAGAACGCGTCGCTGACAAGTGCGACCTCCTTGCGGAAGTTGTCGATGAGGTCGAGCTGCCGCTTCGACAGCGCCTGCGCGATGGTGGCGCGGTCCAAAATGCCTTCGAAGCAGAGGAGGAGGGACAGCGCGGCGCGGAGGGAGGGGGTCTGGTCGAGGGTGTCGGCGATGGACGAGCCGAGGCGGCGCTCCAGCGCGCGAACTTTACAACGGAAATCGTAAAAGTCGTCATCAAACTGTTTGACACGCATGTCCAGAACGTTATACCTGAATCGTCAGCCAGCGACGGGGGGGTGGGAGTTGACCGAAGCGAGCGGAAACTCGTGACGGCCTGATGGAACTCCAACGACACTTGTTTGACGACGCGCGCAAGGGCCCTGCCGCGGAAGGAGTCGAGTTCGACGGCGCCGAGGAGGCGGAAATGGATGCGGGCCTGCGTGAAGTCGAGCATGTCGTGGCAGCGCTCGATGTACGAGTCGACCGAAGCGAAGGCAATCGCCTCCTGCGCGCGCCAAGGGTTCATCGGGACGTCGCGCTCCGTGCGGTCCTTGTAGTCCATGTACGCGTTTTTCATCGCGACGCAGACTTTGAGGGCGGAGCGGAGGCGTGTGTCGACTTCTTCGGGCTCGAGCTCAAAGACATCGTCGCCGGAAAGGAAGAAGCCTGCGGCAGAGACGACGTCGTTTGAGAGCTTCTGGAGGAAGATCTGGAGGCGGGATGAGGTGTTGAAGTAGCGGGAGGACTTCCAGACGAGGAAAAGAAGGTGCATGATCGGGCGGAACAGCGGGATGAGGTCCACGAAGCGAAGGGAGTGCGAGAACGCAGCGACAAGCCGCTGCATCGGCCGCAAGAACGTCGCAACCTCCGACGCCTCCACACGCGCCATGGAGAGCTCGCGGGTGAGGCGGAGGAAGGGGGCGTAGTAAGTGCTTTTTGACAGCTCGAGCATGCGCAGCGCCTTGCGCATGCGGTCGTGTTGGACTTGGTCGCACAGGCTGCGGAGGGTGTCCTCGCGGGAGGACCAAAAGGCGAACTCGTGGGCTGTACCGACGAGGTCTGTCTCGCGCACGTCGATGGAGTTGTCGGCCTTGAGGACGTTTTTGATGAGGCGCGTCCAAGTGACGACGAAGCCCTCGAGCACGTGGACGGACTCCTTGTCCTTGTGGGAGACTTTCTCGCCGGAGGGGAGGACTTCTTTGGGGGGGAGGGGAAGGAGGGTTATGCCTCGGGCGTGGCCGACGGTGAGGTAGAGCTGGGAGAGGTACTTTTGAAGGCTTTCAGTGAGTTCCTTTTGGGACACTTCTGAGATGGCGTCGGACGACGTGAAGCCGTTGATGACGGGGTAGAAGACCTCATGCGAGACGAGGGAGAGGTGCTCCAGCAGCGACGCGGGAGACGAGCCGCAGACGATGTTGGAGTAGTGCGCGGCGTCGAGGGCAAAGCGACGGAGCTTTAGAACATACCAAAAGGTTTTCTTGTAGTCCGTGGGTAGACTGAGGAGGAGGGCGAGGCGGGCGTCGGAGACGTGGGCGATGAAAATAACTCGCCTTGCTCGATCGGAGAGGAAGTCGCCAAGGATTCTCGAGGACTCTTCTGTTCGCAGGAGCGCATCTAGTGCTTCTGCGGAGATGGGCTTCAGAACGTGTGAGAGCCGATCCTTGAGCCACAGAATCGCTTCGTCTGTGAAATTTTCGTCCACGGCAGGTTTGGCCGAGGGAGTCGGGACCGGAGTAGATGTTTCGTACAGAGAAGACGGAACAAGGTCCATGCTGACAATGTACAATGCCTTTCAGTCGGCGACAGTCAACACTAAATTATTGCTAACAGTTTGCCCGGGCTGCAGCTCAGGCGGTTTCAAACGAGTCAATCAAAATCAAGTCAATCAAGGTCAAAAAATTGGAAGTGGTCATATTCTTTGAAACAAGGTTTAAATCTGCAATCTTTCATAAAATGAGGGTTTATGTCAACAAAATATGGGCGGTCGCTCATATTCCACAGTTTGATGTGTAAATAACTCAAATTCTAGTTTGTTAAGTTAGTAACCGTCCAACCGCCAATGGGTTGCGCTCCATCAAAAGGTGAACCGATTCCTGCGAAATCCGAGTCCCCCAAGGTTTTTACTGGCCTTCAATAAATGCTTACGTCATGAGGAAAGTGCTACACCCGCTGCGAAGGTGAAACTCGCTGAGCATGAGAAGCCAGCGGCAAAAGTTGCGGAAGCCAAACCTGCGGCTCCAGAGCCCAAGCCAGAGGCGAAGGCTGCTGCGCCGAAGACATCTCCTACTCATGGTTCTTGAAGTGCCTACATTTTCTCATTGAGCAGCGAAGGCGATGCACATTATCATTGCTGGCCCACCTGCCGCTGGGAAGGGCACGCAGTGCTCAAACATCGTCAAGAGATACGGCGTTGTTCACATCTCTACAGGAGATGTCCTGCGCGAAGCTGCCAAGGCCGGTACCGAGCTCGGACTGAAGGCGAAGGAGTTCATGGACAATGGGAAACTCGTTCCTGATGACCTCATCATCGGCGTCGTGAAGGAGAAGCTCTCTTCCCCTGATGTTTCTTCAAAGGGCTGGCTTCTCGATGGATTCCCTCGAACCCCAGGCCAAGCGCAAGCAATGGTGAGCGCAGGTGTAACAGCCGACAAGTTTGTCCTCCTCAAGGTCCCTGATGAGGAGCTTGTTGATCGTGTTTGCGGACGGCTTGTTGACCCCGACACAAACGAGATCTATCATAAGAAAACGAAGCCACCTCCGGATGACATCAAGCACAGGCTTGTCCAGCGTGCGGATGACACCGAGGAGAAGGTGAAGGTTCGGCTGGGTGAGTACCACAAGAATATTTCGGACATTTTGCCCTTCTTCAAGAGCATCGTGCACGAGGTCGATGGAAGCAGGAAGCCAGCCGATGTCGAAGGCGATGTGTACACGTATTTGGATGCACCCGTGGAACACAAGCAAGAAGCGCAGAAGGCAGAGCCCGCCAAACACGATGGGCACAAGCATGAGGAGCCCAAGCACGAGGAGCCCAAGCACGAGGAGCACAAGCATGAGGAGCACAAGCATGAGGAGCACAAGCACGAGGAGCCCAAGCATGAGGAGCACAAGCATGAGGAGCCCAAGCATGAGGAGCCCAAGCACGAGGAGCCCAAGCATGAGGAGCACAAGCATGAGGAGCCCAAGCACGAGGAGCACAAGCATGAGGA
>JAIYDP010000094.1 GCA_027487435.1 Verrucomicrobiaceae bacterium
GAAGAGGGGATTTTGAAATTTGCTGTTTCACCCAATAGGTGAAGATGTAGTGTGTTTTATTTTTCAACTTCCTGAGTTGTATCCATTGTAAATCCAACATAAAAATCAGTAAATCAGTTGTGAAAAACTTTGGATTGGTGACATCAACTGCGGATTCTAGGATAATGGTATTGTCACACTGAATGAGAAAACCGCAGCTACGATTGGGAATGCACTCGAATTTCTCACACATTATGGCGCGTCTCGGTACGATGGAGGCTTCTAGAAATCAGTAGAGGCAATGATTTTGCGAATGTCGTGGTCGTGGCGTTTAGGATGGCGGAAACTTCATGCGCGGGGCGGGTTACCAGAGGATGCCGTCACGCCAACGGGAAGGCGATAGCCATGTGATCGTTGCTGTGTTGGTGGCGGCAACTTCGCCATTCGCGATTGCTTGCCGGACTGTTGGCTCAAGTTCGGCGAACGATTTCGCGCGCGAACCGATCTTTGCGCCAATACGGTTGTTGTGGATATCCATGGCATTGGATTCCTTTCCCGTCGATTCGAAGATCCATGTCGTTAGGCTGACCGCCCACTCGCCCAAGGTGTAGGAAACCGTCGCGCTGGCGAGTGCATGGCGGTAGGCGTCGAGCGGTCCGTGTCTGCCGCCTTGGAAGTCTGATCGTATGACGTGGCTAAGCGTAAAGGCGATGACACAAGCAGGATAAATGCTAAGAAGTAAGGCGAAAAGAACGATGCGGCGGAAGATTTTTCGTTTCATTGGCGAAAATGGGGGATCGGGTCAGAACGGTTTAAAAAAGCGATAGAAGCGCATGCAACAGCACACCAAGAATCGCGCCAACGAGTGTGCCGTTGAGCCGTACGAATTGTAGGTCGCGTCCCACTTCTAGCTCAATCTTGTCTGACAATTCCTCGCCATCCCATCGTTGTACCGTCTCGCGGATGATCGTTTCCAGCGCAGGTGCAGACGCGCTGACGACGTTGATCAACATCGGACGAATGACCGCATCGCCACGTTGGCATAGTTCTGGATCGTGAATGAATCGTTGGCTGGCATGGTGCAAGACATCGGTAATGACTTCATGCAAGCGCGTATGCGATTCGAGAACTTCGCGCTTTAGCATTTGTTTCATGCTGGTCAAAAAGTCGGCCATTCGACGTTCGGTATCTGGACTGGCAAGCCATTCGTCTCGCCATGTTGCCATCTTTGCTTGCCATGACTCGTCCTCACGCAAGCGCGTCGCGATCAAGCCGATGCGTTCCTGCAAGCGCGCACGCATGTGGTGAGTTTCATCGCGACGAATCTCCTCAACGGTTGCCAAAAGGCGCTGCACTGCAGCTTCACCAATTTTTTCGGCAACGGCATTTTTCATCAATCCTAAGAGAGGCAGGCCGGCAAATTGTTCAGGCACCGGCAGCTCTTTGCGCACCATCTCGATGATCACGTCCTGGTTTTCTGCCAAGCCTTCGCTCAGCGCATCGAGCAATTCATTGACCCATGCTTGACTGCGATGGCCTTGAGTCAAAGAATCTAACAGATTTCCTGCCAGCGGTGCCAGTTCCACGCGGCCGAGTTTTTCGATGATGCTTTTGCGCAACAGCGAATCGATTATCTCGTGATCTAACAGATCCAGGAAGCGCGGTAAAATGCCGATGATGCTGGAGGCAATTTGTTCGCGATGTTTGCTCACCATGCCTGCGATAGCGAGGGACGGCTGAAGCTTTTCACATTGCTGTTCGAGCACAGCCTTGCTCAAGAAGTGAGTGCTGACAAATGTCGCCAAGGAACGAGAAATGCGATTTTGATTGTTGGGAATGATCCGCGTGTGAGGGATCTTCCAGCCTAGTGGATGGCGAAACAATGCCGTGACCGCGAACCAATCCGCTAGACCACCTACCACGGCGGCTTCGCTTAGGGCTTTGAGGTAACCGACCCATGCCGCATCGCCGAGAAACTGTGCGCCAACGCGGATGCCGAATGCCGCGACGACGCAGGCGGTAGCAATGCGTTTCATGCGCCGCAAAGTTGCTCGTTTGTGATGCTCGGATTCGTGGGGAAGAGAGTTTTGCGATGATGTCTGGGGAGTTGTCATGTGATGGTGCGGATGCCGCCTGCCAATCTAGGAAATCCGCGCGCGAAAGCAAGGAAGACTCGCAAAAAGCAACAAGACATTTTCCTGCAATCGGTGCTGGACGCATGGCAGAAATCCACTAAGGATCACGGCGCACCCGCTTCTGGGTGCCAGATCCTTACTACCTAACCTTCATACCATGGACATTCAAATTGCTGCTCTTTGCGACTTCGCTGCCGACTACAATGGCAAGCTCGTCATTTCCGGCGTGATCGAGACTCTCGTTTCACGCGCTCTTCCTTTGGTTCAGCCGCATTGCTCGTTGGCTCTGCGCTTTTGCTTTACCCCAGAGGATAGCGGACATCACAAGCTTTCCATCAACATCATCGACGAAGACGGAGTTTCGCTCGATGCCGAAAACATGCCCATCGAGCCAGAATTCGATGTGCAACTCCCCGTGCAAGTTCCTTTCCTCACACGCAACCTGATCATGAATCTTCAAGGCCTACGCTTCCACAAAGCTGGCATTTATTCCATCGATATCGGATGCGATGGCGAAATGATGCAACGCATCCCAATCCGCGTCGTGCTAGTGAATCAAGAAGGTCAGGCAGAAAACTGATCGACAACAGCCTTCGATCAATTAACTCGAGATCCGAAGTAGAGCGCCAGAAAGTAACTTCCAGGCATTGATGCACTAGGCATTTCGTGGTCGTAGTGGGCTGCATCCAACCATGCAGCCCCAAGGTCGGAAATGTCTTGCGCAGCCAATGATGGCGGCGGTATCCATAAAAAATCCAGCGCAGTGCCAAGGTACTACGACATCTGGGCCCTTGCGCTTAGGAAAGCGCTTCCAGCTTGGTTGATTTACGATAATCCGTGGATTTTCCTTGGGCATTCTATGGCACCCTACTTGCTCTAGTGAGGTTTTGCGCTAGGCTAGACGGTGACGATGAATGAAGGTGAAACACGAGAGGCAGATGTATTGATTTTGGGAGCGGGGATGAGCGGGCTGATGGCCGCTCGGGACTTGGTACAGGCGGGGCGAAGAGTCTTGGTGGTGGACAAGGGGCGTGGCATTGGTGGGCGCATGGCGTATCGGCGTATCGGCGAGGCGATTTTCGATCACGGCGCGCAGTATGTTTCGGCACGGGATGAGAGATTTTGTCGGGTGGTCGAAGCCTTGGCAGAACAAGGTATGATGGCGGCGTGGAGCGAGGGTATGCCCGGTTTGCCGGGCGATCATCTGCGCTGGCGGGGTGCTCCCCACATGAAGGCGATACCTGTTGCCTTATCGTCAGGTATCGAAGTGGTGTGCGGCACGAAAATCGACTCGATTCATCGGCACGGGGACGGTTGGCGCGTGATGTGTGAGGGCGGTAGTGTGATCGATTGCGCGGCGATGATTGTCACCGTGCCCATTCCTCAAGCGCTGGCGTTGCTGGACGCTGGTGGAGTGACGGTAGAGGATTCGATGCGGCAACGACTGGAGCAGGTGGAGTATTCACGGTGTTTTACGGTGATGGCCGTGCTCGATCAGCCAAGTGGTGTGCCAGCACCGGGGGTGATGACATTTTCGGAGGGTCCCCTCGCATGGTTAGCGGACAATCAGGTAAAGGGAATCTCGCCTGTGCCTGCCTTGACCTTGCAAGCGAGTGCGGCATGTAGTCTGGCGCGGTGGGAGATGGATCGGCAAGAAACGGCGCAGCTTTTGCTAGCAGAGGCCGCAAAATACGTTTCTGCTCAGGTGGTGGAGCATCAGATTCACGGCTGGCGTTTCAGCAAGCCAGTGCATTTGTATGGAGAGCCGTTTGCGGCGGTGGGTGACGGGCTATGGCTTGCGGGCGATGCTTTTGGTGGTGGTCGCGTGGAGGGTGCGGCGCTTTCGGGGTGGGCGGCGGCGGCTGATCTTCTGGCAGGAGGGAGGCTTCGATGAATGAGCAGATGGCTGCTGGTGGGGACAAACCCTTTGTGATTGTTGGCGCGGGACTGGCTGGACTGGCTTGTGCGAAGAAGCTGTATGAGGCAGGACAACGTTTTGTGTTGTGCGAGGCTGCGGATCGCGTCGGAGGCCGAGTGGCGACGGATGTCGTAGAAGGATTTCGGCTGGATCGGGGATTTCAGGTGCTGTTGACAGCCTATCCTGAGGCACAACGTTTGTTCGACTACAAGGCCTTAGATTTGCGGACTTTTTATGCTGGTGCGATGGTTCGGCAGAGTGGTCGATGGCACCGCATGGCGGATCCGTTTCGACATCCGCTAGACAGCGTGCGC
>JAIYDP010000404.1 GCA_027487435.1 Verrucomicrobiaceae bacterium
ATTTGTTGCTTGCAGCTCCAGATTTGTTGCTTGCAGCTCCAGATTTGTTGCTTGCGGCTCCAGATTTGTAGCTTGCGGCCCCAGATTTGCAGCTTGCAGCTCTAGATTTGTTGCTTGCGGCTCCAGATTTGTTGCTTACGGCTTCAGATTTGTTGTTTGCGGCCTCAGATTTGTAGCTTGCGGCTTCAGATTTGTAGCTTGCGGCTCCTGATTTGTTGCTTGCGAAGGAATTTTTGCGAGGAGCGGACGGTTGGTGCGACGCAGAAGGGCAACCGGAGGTCGAAGAAGCAGCGCTTGGGAGAGGATTGTTTTTTGCCGCAAATTCGTATTCACGGGAATGGTTTATCTTACAGAAACCCGTCGAGATCAAGGAGGATTTTGCAGGAATTTTTTTGTTATGCTTCCGCGCATGATGTTTTGTGGTTTTCGACTAGAAGAAAAGATGGGATTTTTTGTGGGGAAGAAACTTCTAGAACTATGGAAACAGGCGGGACGCCCGTTTGCCGAGACAGGCTGGAAGCACTGTCCTCCTATCACAAAACCTGATGACGCAAGGTATAGCACACTGCTGGCTCTGGCTTGTGCGCTCCTGCATTCCCCGAACAAAGGAGTCAAGAGCGAGAAAGCCTGCTAAGAGAAGCCTTTTGCTTGCCAATGATCTGATTCCGCACCTATTGTTTCGTGCGTGTTGCTTGCTCGTCATAATCGAAAATGTGTTATCGCAGCGATTGGGTGGATCTTGCTGTCGCCTTTTGGCTGGGTCTCGGCTTGGTGGTTTTTTTACTATGTTTTTGATCGGTCATTGAAACGATTTGATATCATTTTGCCAAGTTATGTGATGATCAGTTTTGCCGTGATTTGTATGTTGGTTCTTTGCAGTTCAGCGTGGAAGATTTGGAAACAACAGACGAGCCTCTCGGACGATTTTGTGAACTGGAATCAACGCGGACTGACAGAGGAATCTGGTGGGGCTGTCGCGGTGAATTTTTACACGGCGCAAGTGACAGCCCCGGCATTGTTGGCCAGCAGGCTATTTCTCCTCGGGCCGATTTCTTTGCTTCGCGCTCGCGATCATTGGCATCGTCGTCTTCCCAACGATGAAGCAAGTGAGCGACGGCTGTGCGATAAATTGCTAGAATTGCAAAAGATCGCAAAGTGGCAAGGTCTCGCCGATCATCCGGGCGAAGAAATTTCGATCTTTCAACTGGCTCAGATGGGCTTGATTGATTTCAGCACGAAACCAAGCGTTCGATTCAAAGCAAAACAACTATGACATTCCTGCCCTTATCCACTTTCTTAGCAGCATTTTATACCCGCAACCCTCTATCCTTACTAGCACTGGGGTTGGTCTGCACAGTTCTTGGCATTCGCTTGCTGATCAAAGGCCGACAGGGCGACACCCTAATGCCAGGAACCAACTTCACCTACTTGCCGGTATGGCTTTTCTATGTTTCAGGCATCCTCATGCAACTCCCGCTACCTCTTGCCTGGTGGTTTTTGCGAGCCCAAGGAGTGCTGTAGAGCATGAGATTGAGCGAAACAATCGATTTGCTTGCTGTAACTCACGCGAAACGAAAACCACGTTACTGGCGAGAACGTTTCAAGGAGGGACAGTCATCGCAACCACAAGGCTAACGAAAAGCATTTTACTTCTGTAGCTCCATTCGCACCATGCCGGCTCTAGCGTAGGGAAAATCTGCTTGTCGGCTCTTTCTTAGTGGCTATAGTCCGCCAGACCTCCTTGGTTCATCCCTGCCCGCTCTCACCATGCTTTTTCCTTCAAGGCTCAATCTCAACATTCTGCTTGCGCTCAGCGCAGCGTTCGGCTGTTGCGCTTTTCCTGCGAAAGCTCAAGTCGATGCGCGTGTCGTAGTCCCCTCATCTCAGCCAAGACAAGCGCCTGTGCGCGCTGCTGCACCACAACTTCGCAGTCTCTATCCATGGAAGCTACATATCATTTCTACGGTGTTCTGGATCGGCGAGACACCAACCCAGAACAATCCTGTGCCGAACCACGTTTCTTCATGGGATCGCAACTGGAAAAACAATTACGGCGGCTTTGATGACCCTTCCCCGGCCAATCGTGTCGCTTCTCATTCTAGCGGAGAATTTCGCCCTAGGAGCTTTATTCCCAAGCTCAACAGCTTTTACATCGCCCTTCCTTACAACGATAAAACTGTATCCGGCCATCAATCGGAAGCCAGTCGAGTCATTCCGTGGTTTAACCGTGTGAAGCGCGGCGAAAGCGATAGTGTCCTCAAAGGACGATGGGTGCAGGTGTATAGCAACAATCGCTCTTGCTACGCGCAATGGGAAGATGTGGGGCCTTTTGTGGTCGATGACTGGCCTTATGTTTTTGGCGACAAACGCCCGGTCAACACCAGCAACAAGGGAGCAGGGATCGATCTTTCGCCCGCAGTTCGCGACTACTTAGGCATTCCAGATTCGCACATCGTTCACTGGCGTTTCGTCGAGGACAACCAAGTTCCCTTTGGTCCGTGGAAAAAATACGGAGCGCAAACAGCACCGAGCGCCACCCCTGATGCACGCGTCGTCACAGGAGTGGGCAGCAAAGATCTCGCGGCGCAGCAACGCTACTACGAATACCTAAAAAAAATCCGTGACGAGCAGTATCGAAACAAAACGCAGTCACAACTCCAAAATGGCAACTAACAATACCGAACCGTGGGGCTCATCACGATAGCGTCGGATAATCGTTATAACCCACAGATCCTCTTGAGTAGAAGGTGCTGGGATCCGGCACGTTGAGCGCGGCGCCTACTTTGATACGAGCAGGAAGATCAGGATTGGCGAGAAACGATGTACCAAAGGCCACCGCATCAACAGCACCTGAAGCGATGGCCGCTTCTGCTTCGTTGGCGTCATATCCCATGTTGCTGATCAAAACTCCTTGGTAGTGCTCGCGAATCGGCGTGAGAACATCGCCGCTTTGGATTTGCAAAATATCCCCGCGCATGACGTGAAGGTAAGCGAGGTGGCATTCATTCAGTCGCTTTGCCAACCATGTAGCAAGGCCTACGGGATCGCTATCGATCATGCTATTGTAACTATTGAGTGGCGAAATACGAACTCCAACGCGGTCGCTACCCCAAACCGAAACCACCGCATCGATCACTTCGAGAAGCAGTCGAGCACGATTCTCCAGTGAGCCGCCATAAGGGCCTGTGCGTTTGTTGGCACTATCTCTAAGGAATTCGTCCAAGAGATAGCCATTGGCACCATGGATTTCCACGCCGTCAAAGCCAGCGGCTAAGGCATTCTCCGCAGCTTTTTTGAATCCCGCAATGATGCTAGGAATTTCCTCATCCGCTAGTTCTCTAGGAGTGACGTAAGGTTTTTTTCCTTCCGGAGTATGAACTTCATCACCCGTGATCGGAATGGCACTTGGAGCTACGGGCTGAACACCGTCATTGAGGAGAGGATGGCAAGCCCGACCGCCATGCCAAATTTGCAGAAAAATACGACCACCCGCAGCATGCACCGCATCGGTCGTGAGCTTCCAGCCAGCGACTTGCGCTTCAGAATAAATCCCAGGCTCCATCCAGAAAGAAGAATTTCCCTCCATCACCATGGTCGCTTCGGCAATGATCAGACCCGCACTAGCGCGCTGAGAATAATGCTCTGCCATCAATGGCCCAGGGACATGATCCGCTTCAGCACGACAACGGGTCAATGGTGCCATAAGGATTCGATTGGGAATTTCGAGCGCGCCAACTTGCAGAGGAGTAAAGAGTGAAGACATAAGAAGTACTATTCGGTGACAAAAGCATTTTGCTTGTGCAGTGAAATGGATAGCAGCATTCACCCATTGTGCAAGCTGATTTACGCGAACTGATACACACACCATGAGCCTTTTTCACCATGATAAAGCAATGCTGGCAATTCATGAGAGAAATGCCATGCTCCCCCCGTGCAAAGCTTGCTGAATACCGTTGCCGATTTGATGCATAGCAAAAATCTTCCAGGTCTGATGATCGGAGGACACGCTGTTACGGTCTTGGGGCATCCGCGGGCGACGTTCGATCTGGATCTTTTGATACCACGATATGCGGCACAGGATTGGCGAAAGGCACTCGCAGGATTGCGCTACTCGTTGTTTGCGGAGTCGGACAATTTTCATCAGTACGAAGCGCCAGTGGATTTTCCATTACCACCGATCGACTTGATGCTGGTGGATGCTGATGTTTTCACCATTCTAGAAGCTTCAAAAACGAACACCAAACCCATAGCGGTTCCCTCTGTGGAAGCCATGATCGCGCTCAAGCTTCATGCCGCCAAACAAGCCACAAGAACCGACAGTGAGAAAGACTGGTCGGATATCATTGCCTTGTTCAAGGCGCATCAACTCAGTCTTGACGAAGCCTCGATTCATGCGATGGTCATGCGCCATGGAGGAGCATACGCCATCAACAGAATCCAAACTGCGCTCGCTGGCGGAAATTGATTTCCCCACTGGCCCTGGTCCTGTTCCTCACGCGGTTCGATTTCTCGATGCACGTGATGTCGAGGCTCATTTTGCCGCTCTGCAAGTCAATCCTCCGAGTGCCGAGGAACGTTGGGAAAAAAAACGCCATGCCATTCCATTTCCTGGCGTGTAAAGGCAAGAGCATTCATGTAAAAACTTTCGCTGCTCACAAGATCCGAAGTAACACGCAGATCAGAAAGAGAACGCGAAGTGATTTATAGAGGATTCCGGTTTTCATGAACACAGGGTCTTGACTCGGTGAACGAATTGATTATTCTGCGACAGCTGAAGTAAAGAAAATGAAACTTTCCCCGACAATCATTCTCATGTATCGATGGCTACTAAGGCAGATTTTACTACAGTCAATTCGCTTGATTGCAGTCATTGGGCTATCTTTTTTTGTCTCACCTCTACTATTCGCACAGCCCGCCACGGGGTCCATTAGCCGACACGTCTGGACGAACATCATTGGCACTCAGGTGTCTGACCTCACAAGCCTCAGCAGTTTTCCGGCTTCGCCAAATACCACAAGTACCATTTCGTCTTTCCAAGCACCTACGAATGCGGCTGACAACTTCGGCTCGCGCGTCTTCGGCTGGGTTCATGCGCCTGTGACCGGCAACTACACCTTCTATCTCCATGCCGATGACAACGCAGAACTCTGGCTCAGCACGAATCGCTTTCCAGAGGATCGGCGCTTAATCGCATCGGTATCAGGATGGACTAACCCAAACGATTGGACAAAATTTCCTTCGCAAACGTCTGCAAGCATTCCGCTTGTAGCTGGACAGCACTACTTCATCGAGGCACTGCATAAGGAAGGCACTGGCGGGGATAATCTTGGTGTTGCCTGGTCTTACACAGGACAGAGTTTGATCATCATTCCTGGCAACCGCCTCAGTCCATGGCAAAACCTAGCGCCCACTGCCACTGCTGACCAAGCAACTGTGGGTGTCGGTGGCATGGTAGGCATTCCCGTGCTTGCGAATGACGTTGACCCTAACGGCGCGACCGACATCAATTCCTCCACGCCCGAAATCGTCACGCCTCCCACTCGTGGCACTGTCGTTGTGGATGCGACAAATCGAATGATCCGCTACACCCACACAGCCAACGGTACTACGTCCGATTCTTTTAGTTATCGGATTCGAGATGTCGCGGGTCTTGCTTCGACAGCTACGGTTTCCATCACCGTTAGCGCTGCCGCTCGCCTGCCTATGCCGTACGCGGCGATGCCGTCGAGTCCGCCACAGCAGAGTATTTCTCTCGTTGACGCTTTCCCGGGGCAAACCTTTTCTTCCCCGCTGGGATTCGCCTCGCCGCCTGGAGAAAAGAATCGGCTCTTCGTGGTCGAAAAGGATGGCGATATTGAGGTGATACCGAACCTCGCAACTCCAAGCTCAAGCACGTTCCTTAACCTCGATGCCATCGTTAACGCGCGAACCACTGCGCCGGCGGAGGTATTTCAAACGGGTAGCGAACAAGGACTGCTTGGACTCGCCTTTCATCCAAACTACGCTACCAACCGACGTTTTTTTGTCGTTTACTCACTGACTGTAGGAGGCAGTCGCGTGCAACGACTTTCGGAGTTCACCACATCATCAACGAATCCCAATCTTGCTCTCACCAATTCGGAAAGAATCTTCATTCAGCAGGCAAACGATGCCAGCAATCACAATGGCGGCGATATCCATTTCGGAGCGGATGGTTTTCTTTACATGAGTTGGGGGGACGAAGGAAATAGTAACGATAGTTTGAACAACTCGCAGACCATTACGAAAGATTTCTGGTCGTCCATCACCCGCATTGATGTGGACTTAGAACCGCAAGATTACACCGTCAACGATGGCAGTGCAGGCGATGATGCAAACCTCCGCCCTAACGCCCATCCAGCGATCGTTCTCGATACCAATGGCAATCCTCGTTACGAAGTTCCGGCCAATAATCCATGGGTAGGGGCTACTAGTTTTCTTGGATCGACAGTGTCGCCAACGAGTGTCCGCACCGAGTTTTGGGCCATGGGGCTGCGCAATCCGTGGCGCATGTCATTTGATCCTACCACAGGTGCGCTGTGGTGCGCCGATGTCGGTCAAGGCGCGCGCGAGGAGGTCAATCGCATCGTGCGTGGCGGCAATTACGAGTGGGCCTTCCGCGAAGGTTCGATAACAGGGACGAAATGGAATAGCCGTCCGTCAGGCTGGGTCGGATCTCATCCGCCTGTTTGGGATTACACGCGCGGAAGCGGTAGCTTGCAAGGAATGTCCGTCACCGGCGGTGTAGTGTACCGCGGCAGTCGCATTCCCACCCTCATTGGCAAATACATTTTCGCCGACTATGTCTCCGGCAATGTTTGGTCTCTCGATGACTCGGTGTCTCCGATTGTTGTCCAGCGCATCGCAGGCGAGGTGGGGATTGCTGGATTCGGACGTGATCCCTCGAATGACGACGTGCTCCTCGCCGACCTTGATAACGGCCTCATTCGCCGCCTAATCTCGCAGAACGTGACATCAGGCTTTCCTACCACATTAGCTGCCACTGGCCTTTTTGCTGATCCCGCCGCGCTCATCCCGAACCCTGGACTCATCGCTTATGACGTCAATCTTCCCTTTTGGTCCGATCATGCAATGAAACGCCGATGGTTCGGTCATCCCTCCATCTCTCCACAGCTAACATTTTCCCGTGAAGGCAACTGGAGCTTTCCCGATGGCACAATCTGGGTGAAGCACTTTGATATCGAAACCACACGCGGAAATCCTGCAACCTCACGCCGCTTAGAAACCCGCGTCTTGGTTCGCAACAGCACTGGTGCCTATGGTGTGTCTTATCGATGGAATTCTGCTGGCACCGCAGCTACGCTAGTCGATTCTGCAGGCGAGGAGTTTGATCTCAATATCATCAACAACGGCGTCTCCTCTGTCCAACGCTGGCGCATTCCTTCGATGGCCGAGTGTATGTCGTGTCACTCACCCCAAGCGGGACATGCTCTCTCTTTTCACACGCGACAACTCAATCGCACCGGATCGATAGCCGGAGTATCAGGAAACTTCATCGAGAGACTCTCCCAAGCGGGGTATCTGGCTGGACTTAATGTAGCGGCTGTCGATTTGCCACGTCACGTCGCACCGAACGATGCCGACCACTCACTAGAAGCGCGAGCGAGATCCTATCTTTCGGTCAACTGTGGCTACTGCCACAACCCAGGAGGCTCAGTGCCAGCTTCTTGGGATGCTCGGTCACATCCCCCCTTGTTTACCACAGGAATGATCAATGGCTCGGTAACGAGTTCGGTCAACTCCGCAGATCGACTTATCGTTCCCGGGAATGATGCACGATCCGTGATGCTCAATCGAGCCGCCGCCCGCAATGGCTACACGCGCATGCCGCCCATAGGATCAAGTGTCATTGATGCGCAAGGCGTGCAACTTCTCACCGATTGGATTCTTTCCGAACTCCCTGCTCGCCAGAGTTTCAGTCAATGGCGCCAATCCCATTTTAGTTCGACCACATCAGCGAGAGGCGAACCCAACTTCGATGCGGATAACGACGGCAGAACCAACATGATGGAATTCCTCGCAAATACTCAGCCACTCATCGTCGATAAGCCCACGGCTCCAAAAATCACTATGACTCCCAGCCATGCAAGAATTACCATGCCTGCCCTACCTGGGCGAAACATGCTGATCGAAACATCAACGAATATGCGAAATTGGAGCACATGGCAAGCAAGCGGAAATGATGGAATTTCCTCACCGCCAGGAAGCATGGTAACTCTTGAAGCGCCCACCAACGGCGCGCCAGCCGCATTTTTCCGTGCAGTCATCCGTGAGGAATAACAAGCACACGCTGTTGCCAGAGGGATGCTCATACACGCTCATGTGCATGACAAGTTATCCCATGCCGAAGAGCAATACGCATGCCATGCCCATCGTGCGGTAATACTTCGTATTTCTGTTAGACTAGCAAATCATTGTCTTCACAATGAAGCTTGTGAATTTTCGAGAAGACGACCTACATGCCAAATCAGGTGCACTTCCCGCTATCCAGAAAGCAGTTGCATCTGACGCTCGCTACTGCTTAGATGTCGAGACGATACGACCATGCAACTTGTGATCAAAAACGCAGCGATTCACCGCATCAACGGCCTTCATGACATTGGTATTGATCAAGGGAAATTTGTTGCCATTGCGCCAAGCCTGCCATTGGAAGACGTGCAACGCATCATCGACATTGGCGGTAATTTTTTAGTTCCGCCATTCGTTGATAGCCATTTTCACCTCGATAGCGTGCTTTCGCTCGGTCATCCTCGACACAATCAAAGCGGCACCCTCTTGGAAGGCATCGAAATCTGGGGCGCGTTGAAAAAAACCATCACTCGCCAAGGCATCATCGAGCGTGCAACCCATTACTGCCGCTGGGCCATCGCCCAAGGCATAGGCGCAATCCGCAGCCATGTGGATGTTTCCGAAACCACGCTTACCACCGTGGAGGCTCTCTTGGAAGTTCGCGAGGCCATGAAACCTTACCTCACGATTCAACTCGTTGCCTTTCCTCAAGACGGCTACTTGCGTGCGTCTGGGCAGATCGAAAGACTCAATCGCGCCCTTGACATGGGCGTGGATATCGTAGGTGGCATTCCCCACGGGGAACGCACGATGCAGGACGGCACAGAGTCGATCCGATTGCTCTGTGAGATCGCTGCAGAACGCGGATTACGCGTCGATATGCATTGCGATGAGTCGGATGACCCTCTTTCTCGCCACATTGAGCAACTCGCTTATCAAACCCATCGTCTTGGGCTCCATGGCCGCGTTGCCGGATCCCACCTCACCTCCATGCATTCGATGGATTCCTACTACGTGAGCAAGTTGCTCTCGCTGATGGCAGAGGCGGAAGTTCATGCTGTTGCCAATCCGTTGATCAACATCACCCTCCAAGGTCGTCACGATACCTACCCCAAACGTCGTGGCCTCACGCGCATCCCAGAAATGCTCGCCAGCGGGATCAACGTCAGCCTCGGGCACGACTGTGTGATGGATCCATGGTATCCGTTGGGGCGAGGCGATATGTTAGAAGTATCCTCCATGGCATGGCACCTCAGCCAAATGACTCGTCCCGAGCACAGCGACATCATGATCGATATGATCACGGAAAATGGAGCAAAAACCCTAGGACTTGCTGAATACGGCATCCAAGTGGGACATCCTGCAAACTTCGTCGTGCTACAGGCCAAGTCGGCAGCCGAGGCACTGCGCCTCAAACCAAACCGCCTCTTCGTGGTGCGCGATGGCGTGGTGCTTGCCGAAACTCCTGCTCAGCAAGCCCTATTGCATCTTGGTAGCCAAACACACGCAGTCCATTTCAGATGAACGATGACACACCCCAAATGCTCTCAGGATTACGCTGCGCGTGGCTAAGCTCCGTGAATGAGGAGGATATTCAATTTGTCAAAGATGGTGCCGTGGTTTGGGATGAGACTGGAAATTTTGTTTATGTCGGAGAATGGAATCAACGCCCCCTGAACGAGGCGATCGTTTGGGAAGATCAACGAGAAAACCTGTTGCTCCCGGGATTTGTGGATGTTCACGCACATCTACCTCAATACCCCGTTGTCGCGAGAGCGGGACATGAACTTTTGCCATGGCTGAATCGATTTGTCTTCCCTGCGGAAAAATCTTTCACGCGCCATCGAGCCAAAGAACATGCACCACGTTTCTATCGAGAACTGAAACGTAACGGCATCACCACTTCCGTCTTGTTTTCATCGATTCATGAAGACTCCACCCACGAATGCTTTGTGCATGCAGAAGCCTCGGGATTGCGAATCGTTCTAGGACAAATGATGATGGATCGAATCTCCTACAGCGGCCTCACTGCGACCCAGTGCCTTACCGCAGCGATCGAAGGAAGCGAACGCCTTTGTGCCCGTTGGCATGGTGCGGCCGATGGCAGATTGCGCTACGCCGTTAGCCCCCGATTCGCTGTGACATGCTCGATGGAGTTGATGAAAAAAGCCGCCACCCTTGCTCATCAGACCGGCGCATACATTCAGACGCATCTCTCCGAAAACCGCGAGGAACTCCGTGTCGTAGCAGATCTTTTTCCTAACACTCCCGACTACACTGGAGTTTACGAACATGCCGGATTGTTAGGAGAACGCACATTGATGGGCCATGCCATCTACCTCAACGACAGAGAACGCAAGATCCTTGCCGCCAGCGGAACCAAAGTCGCTCACTGCCCTAGCTCCAATCTCTTTCTCCAAAGCGGTGTCATGGACTGGACGGCACTCGATTGCGAAGGCATCCGCTGGGGTTTGGGTAACGATGTCGCAGGTGGACCTGAACTCTCTCCATGGGACGTGATGAAAGCCGCATTCTACGCCCATGCCTCGCGCGCTATGGTTACAGAACATCCGGCGGTACCATCTTTAGCGAGGCTCTTCCACGCCGCCACCGCCGGAGGTGCTGTCGTATTGGGCGATGGCTCAAAAAGCGGCAAGTTGACACCCGGACATGTGGCAGATGCCGTGCTATGGAATACCCAAGAAACATTGCCCTATGGCGAACCACTCTTGGAACGGCCCGCTGATGAAATCCTAAGCACACTGATTTTCCGCGGCAATCGCGCCAAGGTCGAAAAAATGTGGGTGCAAGGGAAACGTAACTTTGATTTACTGGATCCAACGATAGCGGAATCACACCTAGGTGACGATGCATCGCAAACACAAAGCTTTCAGTCGTTTTAGCAGACTACGGTAAGACTTTCGTTAGACTAAGCCAAGCACGCCATTGGGCGAGAACGCCGGTTGTTGGAGCTGTATAGAATGTCGTGTTTTGTAGGTTATGAGCATTGTTGACTGGCGTGATGCTTGAGGTGTCATAAAGGATACGCGTATGAGTCACGCCGAGGTTGGTGAGTAGCGTTTGCAGTCGTTGTGAATCACTGGGGAGCACGATGGGATCGGTGCTGCCGTGAAACATGATGGTCGGTGTGATGATTCCGCTTGCTTCGGCGATGTTAGGCTGGCTCAGGTCGGCGGTTTCAGTGATGCCACCTGCGCTGAAGCCGAGGGCTTTCAAATCGGAACCAAAATCGGATGCGGCGCCTATTGAAGCAAAAGCTCCGCGACTGTGGCCCCACATGGCCAACCGATTGATGATCACATCGCTTCGTGTAGCTAAGACCGCCTGACAGGCGCGGATGCGTGCAAGATTTTCCGGAGAATAACCCCACGTTTGCAAATCCTCAGTGGCACCAGCCATGTGGGTGAGGTTCGCTGCGATGCAGGCGAGTCCCCAAGGACTCATTTCATTGGCGCGCTGCAATCCGAAGCCGCTCGCAGTTCCAAACGTGCCATGGTTGATGATGAGTGCTGGGAATGGCCCCGCGCCAGCAGGCTTGATGAAGATGCCTGTGACGGTGCGGTTGGCATCGTTGTATGTAAAATTGTTGCCTGAGAACGCGACAGTGAATATGCCCCAGTTTCGCACACGGTAGAAACGTTTCGAATCAGAAAATGGAGGAGCGCCGGTTAGAGAACCATTGTCCGTCCAGGACATCGTGGTCGTGCTGGCTTTGTTGGCGCTACCGACTGGGTTCCATGATTTGAGATCATTGCTAAACTCGACTTGATACCATGAGTCGATGGTTGAAGGCCAGGTGAGTGTGGTGCTTTCATCGGTGTTGATGAAAAGGTTCGCGCGGAATACAGCCTGACTCGGACTATTTATCGCGATGGTAAATGTCTGCGTATCGGAGTTGCCGTTGGCATCAGTTGCCTGTGCGGTAATGGTAAAATTACCTGTGTTTGTTGGGATACCGCCAAAAGTCCCGTTGCTCTGGAGCGATACTCCATTCGGCAAACTACCAGCAACGATCACCCAAGTGTAGGGCTCCGTGCCGCCACTCGCGCTGAGTATCGTGGTTAAAACGACTCCTTGCGTTCCACTGATGCTGCTGCCTCCGTTACTTGCCGTGAGAGTAAAAGCCGGATCATCATTGGTGACTGTCAGTGTGGCGACGGCATCGCCAAGTGTCGCACCGTTGACGTTGCTCAGAGTAATGATCACCGTTTCATCCATTTCACGCGCGAGGTCAGCGATGATCGGGACGGTGAATGTTTTGCTGGTGTCGTCGCCATCGAGCCATTGAAGCGTGCCGCTCGCGGGAGTGTAATCGCTACCTGCCGTAGCCGTGCCATTGCCTGTTGTATAGCTAACACTTACCGCGCCATTGGTGCTGCCGCTTCGGGTCACAGTGATCGTCGCACTGCCGCCATTTTCCCCGATGCTGTAGGTGGTGGTGTTTAAATCAATCGTGCCCGGTAAGCTCACACTCGTTGGGGGCAAAGCGGCGAGGAAATCATGCCAACGCTGAAATTCCGCAGCGTAACTCGGGAAATCAACATCGGCTTGATAGTGCTCGTAGTAGCGACATTGAAAATGAGTGAAGCCATAGTCCATGCCATCCTCAGGGCTGCCGTTGAGATTATTATCCACATGATCCGAGGCAAACGGTCGCGACCACGATCCGAGAACCTGGTAGCAAATCGGCGTGTTGTTTTGTGAGCTGTAGAGTGGAGCCGTGAAACTAAAATTTGGCAAACCCACCCACGGATCAGCATTGGCTGCACTGCGGTTGGCCGCAAGATTCTCCATCCAGAAGGCAACGCGGGGGCGATTGATGCCATTGTGTTGGGCAAGAATGGCTTGGCGCAAGGACTCCCATGCTACTGGGCTGGGCGTGCTATCAGTATAACTCCAGAAACCAATCATCGCAGGCACGTTGGGAAAGTTTTCCGTGACATTCGCCAGATGCGTCAGAACACCGCCTTCAAACACAGGACGAGAATAACCAGGAATGTCGCGGATCTGCGCGGTTTGCGAACGAATGCCGCTTTTCAATCCAGGGATCCAAACATCCATGGCCGCAAGTCGTGGATGATCTCGTAAGGGAACACCGTCAACGATGTGATTGCTAAGCGCGGCTAACATTGACCGATGTCGTGCCTGCGTGGTGGCATTCCACGGGATCGGCAAGGTGGTAGCGGGTGACCCTGCGGTGTAAGTGGTGACACCGGGCAGGGTATTCAGCCAACTTGGTAAAAAGCCACTTGCGACCATCAGTGAGAGCTTTTGCCCCGCAGGTAATTTTGCGAATATATTATCGATGATCGTGAAATCGAACACGCCGTTCGTCGGCTCCAGCGTGTCCCATTCGGTGCGCAGCACATAGCCATCGACGAAAGGCAGGTTGCGAATGTTGCCATCCCGCATCCGCAAACCGTTGATCAGCGTGCCGGCCGTGCTGTCGAGCAAATAGATACCTCGTGGTTGATCGAAGCCGTTGTTGGCAGACGCCGCGTCGAACACGCTGAAAATGAACTCGCCCTGCGCCGAGGCACCTAACGCATCGGTGACGCTTAGCCTTATGACCGCAGTGCCAGTTTTTCCCGCCAAGGGTGTGACCTGCACCGTTCGATTCGCACCGCTGCCTCCGAGTGCAATGTTGGCGTTCGGCACGAGATTCGTGTTTGAGGATGTCGCCACGATGTTCAAAGCTCCCGCCGCAGTCTCTGCATCGCCTACCGTGAAACTGACCGCGGCTGGATTCTGCCCTGGGCTAACAATTTGGTATCCCAGCAAGGCCGTGAGAGTGGGTTTGGTATTTGCTGGGGTGACCGTGATGTTGAAAGAACTACTCGCTGTGAGTGCCTCGCCATCCGTGACGGTAAGTGTGACTGTCGCCGTTCCCGTTAGACCGCTCGCCGCTGTAACGGCGATCGTGCGCTGCGCATTTGTGCCACCAATTGTTAGAGTTGGTAGAAGCGCGGGATGACTCGCCACCGCCGTGACCACGAGCGAGGAAAACGTCGTCTCGGTGTCTCCAACGACCAAGTAAAGCGTCCCTGTGCTCGTGCCCTGAGCGATGTTTTGATCCGGCACATCTCCGATAAGCGGAGCGACAGCCAAAACCGGTGTGGTGAAAAGCAAGCCCAAGGCTGCGAGGATGAGTTTGTTCATAACATTATGGTTTTGATTGAAATGCCTTAGCATAAAACGCCCAGTTCTCGTCGCCGAGCCGGTCATAGATCGCAGCGAGATTATGTCCTACGCCTTCGAGTTGGGTGAAATCATGCGCAATGGTCAGTTCAGTCAACTTTTCGTGCAGTTTGACATTCGGCCCAACCAGCGCACCAACGACTAGACGAATGCGAGTTTTTCCTTTGATTTGCATGGCGTTTTTTTCTCCAAGGATCAGAGGATGCGCGGCATTAAACGTTTCATCGTTACCTCCGTAAATGCGCTGAAATGCTTCGCCATGCCGAGATTTCATCACAACCAGATCCAATACAGCGGCATCGATCATCGAGATCGATCCAAATAGTTCAGGATACTTGAAGCCGAAATGACCCGCTCCATAGCCACCCATGGAGAAGCCCTCCATAATCCTTGCATCTCTCGTCGCGATGGTGCGGTAGCGGGAGTCAATATGCGGAATCAGCTCTTTAATGATCACTGTCTCGACAGGGCGAGGCGGATGAATCGCGTCGTTGTAAAATGCATCGACCATGCCGTTAGCAAACACCACGATGACGGGCGGCATTTTCCCCTTGGCGATCGCTGCGGAAATATTGCCACACATGCGCGGCACACCTTGTTGTGATCCGCCGATCCCATGCAGCCAATAGACTACCGGGAAACGCTGACCCTTGTTTTTTTCATACGCATCTGGGAGATAGACCAAATAGCTCACTTTTGAACCAGCAGCTTTACTATCAAATGTCGCGTGGTGGAGATTCGGCCCGGTGACGGGAGGTGTGACCCATTTTGCTTCTGGCCTGACAGCGCCGCGCCTTTTGGTTGATTCACCCGCAAGAGGCTGCGCTTGGAGGCTGGAGGCAAATGCAAAGGAGAGTATTACGTTTCGTAGCAAGAGGAGTTTGCGGTTCATGGCAGTGTGGATTTGATAGGATTGGTCAGAGATTCAATGAGACGCCCCAGTAATTCACTGAGTAGAGCAGCATCGTTTTTGCCGAGCGCTTTTGTGAGAGTGGCTAGGTTACGAACATGCAACGCCCGCATCTTTGGTTCTAAATCACGGCCGCGTTGTGTGAGCCAAACACGCGTCGCTCGTCCATCGTCTGGGCATGGCAGACGCTTGACCAGACGTGCGCTTTCAAGCTTCTGGATCAGATGCAACACCGCAACATGCGTGACTTTCGAGCGATGCGCCAGATCGCCAATCGTCCAGCCATCGTCTTCAAACAAGGCAAAAAGAATCATCCCCGATCCCATCGGAGCCGTTCCATCCAGCTCCTCTGCCGCATAGTTTTCAGAGAGAACTGTCTTCCAGACAATCGATGAACGCAGGATTCGCCGCGGCAACTCATCCAAGTGTGAAGATATCTCGGTCGCAGCTAGAAGCAGGGACTGCTTTGGACTCGCATTACTTTTTAGCATAAATGTAACAGGCTTACATAAAGGAAAACACTGCGTCATTTTGAAAGTTGCGTAGATTATCAAAAAATGGAATCTCTCTGTGTTTCGCAGACAGTTGTGGGAAAATCACATGACCGGTGCCTGACCTACAAGATCGTCATCGTGATGAGATTACCAAAAACATCAGAAGGAATTGCTTAGTCCCTTTCAGTCGGCAATGCAGGTGGCGACCAGCCTTCTTCGCCACCCCGCGATGGGGCATCAGTCCTCATGACTTCTTCGAACGCTTGGATCGACTGTCGGGCCACATTCAGGTAGCTGGTTCGATCATTGCGGTGCTTCGCCATCGTCCTGATTGCAGCTTCATCGGCCTTACGATAGATTTTTGCCGCTCGTCCTGCTGCATAAGCTGGCACTCCTAACTCACGCAAAACATCTGTCCCCATGGTCAGCGAGGAATCTAAGGTCTCCCGATAGATCCGCTCTTCACCCAGTTCCAGATACTCATACGCCTCTAATCGACTATGCGCTCTGAGGAAAATTTTCAAATGCGGAAAATCTCTCTTCACCGCATGGATGATGCGCTCTGTCGTCTCCCTGCTTCGCAACGCGATCACGATCACCCGCGCCCGAGCCGCACCGGCGATTTCTAGCAGATCCGTGCGGGCTGCATCGCCATAATACACCGAAATTCCAATCGATCGCAAGGTCTCCACCTGATCTTCATCGTGGTCTAGCACTGTGCAGGAAATTCCTTGCGAACGAACCAAGCGTCCCACCGCATGACCAAATCGGCCAAAACCACAGATGATCACAGGTGAGTGGTCATCTTCCACATCTGCTTCACGACTCGACTGCGGCTGAGGTACTTTGCGTTCATTCCATCGCACACTTGCCAGAATCAACAACGGCGTCAATGCCATCGAGATCGCCACCACCGCGACCAAGGTGCGCGAAATTTCCTGATCAAAAACACCACTGCCTTGCGCCAGAGTGATCAAGACAAAGGCAAATTCGCCACCTGCTGCGAGAGCCGAAGCAAAAAGAATCGAGGCACTGGTCGCAACACCGTGAAACTTCGCCACCCCCCACAATACCAAGCCCTTGAGAACTAAAAGTCCAAGGGTTAGCCCTAGAACAATACCCCAATGCGAAGCAATGTGGCCGAAGTCGATTCCGATCCCCACTCCCAAAAAGAACAAACCTAACAACAATCCCTTAAAGGGTGCTAAGTCGCTTTCCAACTCATGCCGATATTCGCTACTCGCCAACACAACCCCCGCGACAAAGGCTCCCAATGCAGGAGATAGACCCACCTTGGTCATGAGAAGTGCCACACCAATCACGAGCAAGAGAGCCATTGCGGTAAAGGCTTCGCGCTGTCGTGTCGCCGCGATCGCACGGAACATAGGACGGGTGAGCCAACGAGCGAGCAATACCACAAGCATCACGGCTGCAATCGTAGTAGCTGCCTGCGCCCAACCCGGTAGTCCTTGCATCCAGTGATTTCCCCCAGCGCCATGCCCATGATCGGCAGCGCCCACAGCAGGTGCTCTCAGGGCTAACAAGGGAAGTAGCGCCATGATCGGAATCACGGCAATATCTTGGAACAACAACACCGCAAAAGAACTCTGACCGGCCTCCGTACGCATCAGCCCTCGTTCCGATAGCGATTGCAAAATGATCGCCGTGCTAGACATCGCAAGAATCATACCCACTGCCAACGCCACCCGCCAATCTTGCCCCAGCAGGATCACCACACCCGCTATCACCCCCGCACTCACCACCACCTGCAAGGTGCCCAGACCGAGGATTCGCTTACGCATCGACCACAGCATCTGCGGTTGCAGCTCCAAGCCCACCAGAAACAACATCATCACCACGCCAAACTCAGCGAAATGCATCACCTGTTCCCCTTCCCTACCAATGAGCTTCAATCCCCATGGCCCGATCAAAGCTCCGATGATCAAATAGCCCAACACCGCGCCTAGACCCAAACGTTTCCCTAACAGAACCGCCACCAAAGCAGCGGCTAAATAAATGAAGGCGTTAAAAAATGCTTGTTCGTAAATCATGATGGACGTTCTACGGTTTCTCCCTGTGGTGGTGTGATCCAATATTTCGCCTTGCCGTCCCGCAGCGCTTCGAGCCAATGCGAGTACCCTTCGGCATGTTTTTGTAAATCCGCCCCGTTCAAGCCATTCGTACCCTGCACCGTGTATGACTCAGCGTAGCCCATACCACAAAGCCGCGCCGTTTGCTCGAAGGGAGCTAACAACTCACGAATGGTAAAGTGATTGTGCCCATCGCGTTGGTAGGCTTCTGCGGGCCCACCTGTAGAAATCGCCTGAGCCAAGGTTTTCCCCGCAAGCGCGGTGCCCTCATGGCCGTATGCCCATCCATACGTAAGAACCAGATCCAACCATTCCTTGATGATTGCTGGGCTGCTGTACCAGAAGAACGGGTGCTGCAGCACGATGTGTTGGTGGTCTTCTAACAACTTTTGTTCTGCCGCCACATCGATCAAAAAATCCGGATAGGTCTCATAAAGATCATGCACCTTCACTCCAGGAACCAAACGTGCCGCATCGAGCAGCGCCCGATTCACCCGCGATTTCTGAAAGGCTGGATGCGCAAAAACAACGAGGATGGATGTTTCTCTCACGACGACATCGAACAACTTTGCATCATCCCTAGCAAGGCGAAATACCATACAGTTTCGCAATTCCCTAGCAAGGTAAGGATGATGCATGGCTTGACCGGAGATGCCTAAATGGATTGAGGTGCAGTCCTTCGAAGCGATGATCGCTCTCACCTCCGCTAGGACTGAAGATCATGTAGAAGAGGTCGTGTCATTCCGTGGTGGAACAGGATCGTTGCCGTGGGTACCCCAGGGATGACATCGACTTAGACGGCGTGCCGCGAGCCAAGCACCGCGAAGGGCACCGTGGACGCGGATAGCTTCAATCGCATAATGCGAGCAGGTGGGATCATGCCGACAACTGCCGTG
The DNA here is from genome assembly GCA_027487435.1 of Verrucomicrobiaceae bacterium. Lineage (GTDB taxonomy): Bacteria > Verrucomicrobiota > Verrucomicrobiia > Verrucomicrobiales > Akkermansiaceae > UBA956. Next base: position 18,938 of record JAIYDP010000404.1, read on the forward strand.
GCCACCGTTCACGAAACGTAACATAGGCGCGATGATAATTTGGTAGAATCGAACCAAGAGGATGAGGATGCTTTTCATCGATGTGGCAGAATGACAGTTGGCGATAGATTGAAAATGAAACGCTATACTTTTCTAGTTTGAATCATAAGTGCTACTTCATTTGAGCAATAATTGGGATAATGTCAAACCCCTTGGGTTAACACGAGATCCGAAGTATAACGCCTCCATTCACCGCCATCATCTGCTGCGCAAGTCATTTCAGAACTTGGGGCAGCATCGACGAACGAGTGGATCAATGCCAAGCTTGCCATGGGCTGTGGAATTGATTACTTTTCCGCCAACAAACATGAAGGGCGAACATCAATGGATCGGGCAAAATCGTTAGGAACGACGCTTCAGTTGCATGTTTTGGTGGTGATCTTTGCTGCGACGACGATCCTAGGACGATTGACCACGGTCAATGCCTCGGTGCTAGTCACATGGCGGTGTTTGATCGCAGCTCTTGGCGCTTTAGCTTGGTCGGTATTGATCGCTCGCAATCGAGTGATTTTACCGATGGCGGAAACGGGAAAGTTGTTAGGGATCGGGGCATTGATCGGGTTGCATTGGTTGTGTTTGTTTGGAGCGGTGAAGGTGGCAAATGTCTCGATCGCTTTGGCCGGTCTAGCAACGCTTTCGGTTTTCACCGCACTCACTGAGCCATGGTTGCTACGGCGGCGCGTGCGCTCACATGAAGTCTTTCTTGGCATTCTTGTGCTTGTAGGGATTGGATTCATTGCAGGACTGGAGACGCAGTATTTGTTAGGTCTTGGGCTTGCGTTGCTCAGTGCGTTTCTCGCGGCAGTGTTTATGGTGCTGAATCGGAAAATCGTCATAGCCGGAACGAAACCGATGGTCATGGTGGCATGGCAAATGACTGCTGCGGCTCTGATCAGCGCCCTCAGCATTCCGCTCTTTCATGCCGAAGGTTATGGATCATTGATGATCACGAATGCGAGAGATTGGCTATGGATTTTCTCGCTAGCCATCGTATGCACGGTCATGGCCCAAGCCTGGACGAACCATTTGCTGCGAACGATAAGTGCGTTCACTTTCAATCTCACGGCAAATTTTGAACCCGTTTATGGAATCATCGCAGCTTCTTTCATTTTTGGAGAGCATCAACTAATGGGGCCTGCCTTTTATGGAGGCACACTACTGATTGCTAGTGCCAATTTGTTGCATCCGCTACTTCAGAGGAAATCGAGCGATTCAACAAAGGCGTAACATATCCTTAAGGAACTGCCCCCATAGGAAAAATAAGCCTCGTTTGGAGTAACGGAAACAATCTTCATCGCTGTATTCAATGATACCCAGTTCAAGGTTGTAGGCGATCATTTCCTCCATTTCCTCTTCGACCAATTCATCGAGTTGATCGGGATCAGGCGAAGAGATTTGCGCTTGATCGATCTTTTTCGCGCGGAGAAATTCGAGGTGATTGCCATGAATTTCGTGGAAGCAGTTACGTCGGCAGGGAACGTGATTCCAATTGTGACGCTTCGGATGTATCAATGTAGGCGCGAAGGGATAGTTGGTCGTGCGCCAAATGCTGCCGTCTTCGCCGATACTGGTGATGCTGACGAAGGAAAAAGCGACATCGGCTTGCTCGCAAAGCGAAAGCGAGGCGATCGCACCCGTTTCCGGATGAACATAGAGGCAGTAGTGCTGCTGCATTCCAGCCCAGTGCCAGCAACAGTCGGAGATCCGCTCAAATCCACGCTCTGTCATGGCTTGCATGGTTTCTCGCGCATTCGGAAAGAACGATGGATTGGGCGGTTGAACATGCCTAAGACGGTTTTCCATCGGCAGTTTCATCCGACGAATTCGAGTTAAAAGCTCCACCCAAGGTAAAAAGAGCCAAAGTAACGCTCCAACCAAGCCCCACCATTCATTGCGGCCACTTACAAAATAGAAGATCGAAAAACTCACGGCAACAAAGGTAAGCGCTCCAATCTTGCGAATGGTAGGGCTTTGCGACGTACGCAAAGCCACCGCAAAAATAAAGATACCTACGACGATGAAAGTCTCACGCATGAAAAAAATCTGTCGGGTTCGGATCCATAGGGCGATGGCTGTTATTGATTCGTTATCATTATTTCGCTAAGCTAATGCGAAAAAGACGAAAGTCCAGAAATCAAAGCAGTTTTTCTAAAATCGCATTCATGCGAATAGCGAGTTCTTGGGGGTGTTCCACCAGTCCAGCCGAAAGCAATGCCTGATCGCTCAATTGACGAGCTACCAAGCCAGCGACTTCAGGGTTTTGTTCGCGCAGCGCGGAGAGTTTTTTCACCAAGGGATGGCGAGTATTGATTTCGAGGACGGGAGTGATGGCCGGAACCTCTTGTCCCATGGCTTTCATCATGGAACGCATTTGGGCATTCGGAGAATCTTCTGGAACGAGGGCCACGACAGGGCTGCCGACAAGACGTTTGCCAGATTTCACTTCTTTGATCGAACCTTCGAGCACTTCTGTCCACCATGTGGAAAGAGCGGACGTTTCAGCTTCAGATAAGGATTCGCCCTCTTGCGTGGTGTCTTCGAGTTCGATGTCCGCTTGGTCTGCGCGGATGAATTTTTTCTCTTTGAACTCGCTAAGGCTATCGAACAAAAAGGTATCGACGGGTTCTGTAAAGTAGGCGACCTCGATGCCACGCGCCTTGAACGCCTCGATGTAGGGTCCGCTTTCAATGACGGAACGAGCACTACCGGCCAAGTAATAAATTTCCTTCTGCCCCTCCTTCATGCGGGCGATGTAGTCATCGAACGACGACAAAGTTCCCTCATCTTCGAGCGAACTCTCGAAGCGCAACAACGATGCCAATGACTCACGATGCTCATGGCTGCTAACCAAGCCCTCTTTGAGGTATCGAGAAAACGCTAGATAGAAACTGCGATAGGCCTCTGGGTCGTCAATTGCTTGTTTTTCAAGGAATTTCAGCAGACGTTTGGTCACCACCGTTCCGAGTTTTTTGACAAGTGCGCTGTCCTGCATGGACTCGCGGGAAATGTTTAGCGGCAGGTCCGCGGAGTCGATGACACCACGAAGGAAGCGCAACCATTCCGGCAAAAGACCTTCGGGATTTGGGTCGATCATCACGCGTTTGCAATAGAGCGCGACACCGGGCTGGGTAGAGCCAAAACCGAAGCGCTCGGGATTTTCTTCGGGTAAAAATAGCAAAGCATGAATGTCCAACGGAGCATCGGAGGTGAAATGCATGGTGAAACGAGGCTTATCCCAGGCTTTGCCAATGAAGCGGTAAAACTCTTCATACTCCTCTTGGGTGCAGTCTTTTTTATCCTTGAGCCAGATCGCATCGACTTTGTTCACCCGCTCGCCATTGAGCAGAATCGGAAACGATGTGAAGTTCGAATAGCGAGTGATGAGATCTTTCACTGCATATTCTTTCGCAAAATTTGCATGCTCTTCCTTGAGGTAAATGACGATTTTGGCACCGCGATCGGCCTCGGCTTCGGTAATTTCGTAGCCTTCTTGTCCATCGCTCGACCAACAAAGACCTGGAGAGTCATTGCGCCATGAATGAGTAAATACCTCGACACGCTCTGCGACCATGAAAACACTGTAAAAGCCCACGCCAAACTGGCCGATCAAGCCGCCACTTTGTGAACCTTTTTCCTGCAAATTTTTCAAAAATGCCTTGGTGCCCGAATGCGCGATGGTTCCAAGATTTTTCACCAATTCCTCACGGGTCATGCCGATGCCGCTATCGCGAATCGTAAGCGTCCGGGCTTCCTCATTGGTGGTGATCTCAATTTGCGCTTCCCGGTCTGCTTGGAAAAGATCCTTCTCGGTTAATTGTGTGACCTTAAGTTTTTCTAGGGCATCGGAAGCGTTAGAAACCAATTCACGGACAAAGATATCTTTGTCGGTGTAAAGGGAATGGATGACGATTTCGAGAAGTTGACGAACTTCCGCTTGAAAGGATTGGTGTTGGCTGCTCATAGGTGAAATAAAATGATAGGCGCATAGAATTTGGTGCGCGGCGCGAAAGTAATACTGAACATTGATTTGTCAATAGGCCGAGTCGTGAAATCTGCGCTAGGATTTTGCTAGAAACTATGTCATGTCCACGCCGCATGGAACGATTTGTCACTGCTATAGCCACGATACTTAGCCCCTATTCTGACATTTACAACGCGGCGTTACCCAATGGCAAACGCACGCTTGCTCACCTATGCCGTAAGTCTCGACATCTCGCCGAAATTCTCGTGCCAGGTGCTAAGGTGCTGGTGGAAATGACAACCTACGACTTTGATACTGCGCGCATTGTCGAACTGGTATCGTTGCCTGAAGAGAAATCCTCGAATGAAGCCTAGACGAATCTGGCTGCTTAGTAATTCACGGCTCCGGGAATCTTCTTTTTGCGAAACGTAACATCTGTATTCATGATAGCGATGGTCATAAGGATTGTCCCCACCATACCCGCGTGACCTAAGGAAATGGCTGTTGTAATGCCACAGAGAAACGGCGAAAAAAACATCAAAAGCACATAGATTCGACTCGGCTTCAACTCGTAGTGCAGCACGACCAAACGCAGTCGCGAGCGTGCGATGGCAAGGCCGAGCGATGCGTAGCAAACGACGACCGAAAGACCATTGAGGGAAAAAAGCAGATGAAACATCGTGCCGGCACGACCAGTCACAAGGGCGCAAGGCAACAAGAGAATCGATGCACAGGTAAGGAAAGAACCAAGAAATAGTACAAACACGAAGATTCTTGCCGCAATATTTTTGTAAGCAGAGGCTCCAATCGCACCCGCACTCACCACGGCCGCCAAGCCAATCACCGAAAGCGTGCATAGCAGTTCCTGCCATAACTCAATACCGCCTAGAAAGTATCGCACCACCACATACGGCTGCAACGAAATCAACGATAGCGAGCTTACAGACCAGAGCACGATGAACTTTCCGCGCACGATCGCCCATCGATTCAGTTTGGTCATTTGCAACAGCTCATGATTGCCATCTTCCTGCTCAGGACGCATCAAAACTAGTCCAGCTAGCGGCATGAATACACCACAGATCCAGAAAACCATTTTCCAAAATGGTCCAGATTCCAAGACCATCGCAAGATTCATAAAACCAGCGGCTTCTGTTCGATATTGAGCTTTTTGTGCAAATTCAATCACGATCATCGCCACTGCTAGGCATTGAAGCACGAGAAACGGATACACAAAGCTAGCTCTACGCATGCTTTGATGCAATTCCTTGACTGTCATCGGTCCGAGCCAGTCTCCCAAGTCTTTTTCGTCCATCGCTCGCTGCGATAGGCTACGCTAGCTCGGCTATCCCCGACAAGTTCATTTCCACATAAATGAACCCTACTCGATGCCCCTCTGCGTAGCTCTTCATGGGCGTAACTCCTCCGGGCTTGGGCGTAACTCCTCCGGGCTTGGGCGTGACACCTCCGGGCTTGGGCGCAACTCCTCCATGCTTGGGCGCTGCTCCTCCGAGCTTGGGCGCTGCTCCTCCGAGCTTGGGCGCTGCTCCTCCGGGCTTGGGCGTAACTCCTCCAGGCTTGGGCGCAACTCCTCCAGGCTTGGGCGCTGCTCCTCTGGGCTTGGGCGTGCCTCCTCTCTGCTTGCCCGTGCCTCCTCTGGCGAAAAATGGCCACACAGGTGCATTTTTATACCAAACATTGGGCTTTTTTCGTCAAACAGGTATCATTTCCTCTAAAACTTTGCCAAAATTTGCATAAAAAGGGCTGTTTCGCCATGAAACAGCCCTCTTTGCTCGCAAAAGATGCTTATATTCCCACCATCAAATAGGAGGTGTAGGAGGCTCAGAGGTAGCGGTGGGCGGATTGTAGATGGTGGGAACTTGACCACGGATGAGGTCGCCGTTCGTGGTGCCGACGGGGAACACCGCCGTTGCCTCCGCATACCACTGAATGCATTCGTCTTCGAGCCGACTAATCAAGGCGTTGTAGTTGCCTTCGGCGCGGCGCTCCTTGGTGGTGGCATCTTTGTAGTTTCTTTTCAAAAGAATTAAACTGGGCATGGTGGCGTTGCCAAGGAAGAGTTCCTGATAGGACGCAAAGGTGTTGCCTGGGGCGGGCACAAAATCTTCGCCAAACTCTTGTGACCAAGCGGCGAGCAGTTCTTCGCCTTCCTCTTCTATGGCAGTTCTTGAATCCCCCTTGGCACTGAGTTCATCGACCACGGGTCGCAGCATGGTATCTTCAAGAGCACGGGCGCGCATCACGCGCACCGCTTGCAAAGTGCGGATATGAATGGCCTTACAGCGGTCATCCAATGCAGCAAACTGGATTTTTTTGTTGGTGCTTGCAGCGATCTTCGCGTGAGCGAGACTGCCTTTTTTTGCTCCATCGAGTTGTTCCAGATCGGCCTGCCACGCGGCGAGGGATTTTTTTGGCCACACCCAAGCCTCGCTAGGCGCGCTAGCAAGGGTGGACTGAACAGCGGTGGTTTTATCAGATCTTCTGATGACGAAGTCGATACTAGTGCTAATGTCGAGGTTCATAGGTATTGTGAAGGAATTATGCCAATTGGCACGATAAGAGATGAGCCAAAAGGCGCAGCGCGTCAAGGGGAGAATCGGGATTTAGGTGCCTGAAAACAATTCCGCTCGAGCACTTCAGGTGATTTCTGAAGATTTGGAGATGCCCATCATGCAAAGATTTGCCGAGCGTTGCGCAAAAACCGCGAAGTGCTCCCCTGCCGTTCTGCGTATCACTTGTCAGCGCGGAAACGTCGCAATTTCATTTCACATCCACTACCATGATCAACCTCACACGACTTTGGACCAACACGGAGCAACCTGCCGATCAACTTCGCTATGGCAGTCAACAAAGCAATTCCACACTCACGCAACACAGTGCCCATCACGGCCATGCCCCACAAGCGAACCAACGCAAGCCCATCGTCGTTTGGAACATCACCCGCACCTGTAACCTTCGGTGTCTTCATTGCTACTCGGATTCCGCCGCTGCAAAATATCCAGGCGAATTGGATTGGACACAAATGCAGGCCGTGCTCCATGACCTTTCCGCTTATGGCATTCCCTCTCTCCTGCTCTCAGGCGGCGAACCGATGATTCATCCGCGCTTTTTCGACATTGTCGGGCTGGCCTCCACACTTGGCATCAAGCTCACCATCTCGACAAATGGCACTCTCATCACGCCAGAAAAAGCAGCGATTCTCAAGGCCGCAAATGTCGCGTATGTGGGCATTTCACTCGATGGCATTGGCCAAACGCACGATAATTTCCGCAGGAAAGAAGGTGCGTTTGATTCCGCCGTTCGTGGCTTTCGTCACTGCCACGAAGTCGGTCAAAAAACTGGCCTTCGCCTGACTTTGACGCAACACACCGTCGATAACATCGATGCGATCCTCGATTTCATCGAAGTCGAAGAAATCCAACGCGTCTGCTTTTACCATCTCGTGCCAAGTGGGCGTGGCGGTGCCTTGCAAATGCTACCATCAGATCAATCTCGTCACGCGGTGGACTCCCTGATCGATCGAGTCGAAAAATGGCACAGCATGGGCATCAATCGCGAAGTCCTGACCGTGACGCAGCCTGCTGATGGCGCCTACTTGCTCACACGCATGGAAAAAGAAAGTCACCCCAATCTGCTTGAAGCGCAAAAACTTCTCGGCTGGAACGGCGGCGGTGCCAATAGCTCAGGGCGCGGCATTTCTAACATCGATACCCAAGGAAACGTCCATCCTGACCAATTCTGGCAAAACATTCAGTTGGGAAATGTAAAACAAACTCCCTTTTCGAAAATCTGGGACGGTGCCCACGATCCATCTGCTGCCACTCTCGCAGAAATCCGGAGCATCGGAATGCGCTCACGCACAGAAGCACAATCCTGCATCGAAGGACGTTGCTCTCGCTGCCGATTCTTTCCAATCTGCGGAGGCGGGTTCCGCACCCGCGCCGCTCTGATGAATGGTCAACTTTGGGGGAGCGATCCTGGATGCTATCTCCGCGATGAAGAGATTTCAACGAGCGACTAGCCATCGCTCGCCAAGAAGACATCAGCGCGTGCTTTTTCATTGCCAGCAGTCCTCAATGGACCCATTCTTTGGCATCGGCAAAACGCACGATCGCACCGTCATGAAGGTCTTTCTCTCCGCATTCGCAGTCATTTCTTCGCTCGGCTTGGCCTCCTGTGGCACAGGCTCACAATCCTCAAGTTCATCAGGCTCCTACGGTCGTGACTACTGGGGCCATCGCCCAGGGCCAAAGGGCTTTCGCACGGTGATCCTTGATGCGGGCCACGGCGGCAAAGATTCGGGAGCAGTGAGCGCACACAATGGCGTGAAAGAGAAAGACATTGCCCTCGATATGGTCAAGCGAATCAAATCGGAACTTCCAGGCTATCGTGTGATTTTGATGCGCTCGAACGATGAATTCATCGACCTCGACGAGCGAGTGCGCCTTGCCAACAAGCATGGCGATGCCGTGCTGCTTAGCGTTCATTTCAATAGCGGACCGTCCTACATCCGTGGGCCAGAAACGTACTACTGGCGCGTCGATAGTCACGGCCTCGCCACCCGCCTGCAAGATGCGATGGAACAAGTCAGCCCCATCGAGCAAAGCAATCGCGAAAAAGTCCGCCGCCGTTTGCGTCTAACTCGCAACCCAGAGATTCCTTGTGTTTTGCTGGAATGCGGCTACCTCAGCAATGTTTCTGAAGCGCAACTGGCGAACGATGCCCGCTATCGAGCCCGCATGGCCAGCGCGATTGCTCAGGCCATCAAACTCCAATCTGCCGTAGGTGATGCCGGAACTGGATCTCTGCCACCGCCGCTTAACGCACCACCGAGCCGTCCTACGGACTCACCAACTTCTTAAGGTTTTTTCAATGAGGAAAATCTCGCAAGGTCTTGATGAAATGAAATCCCCAGATTTCAAAACCAAAGCGATGGTATAAACGATGCGAAGCATGGTTGTTGGTGTAACTATCTAACACCATGATATTGCAATCGCGCTGACGGGCGATTTCTTCCATCGCTCGTAACATCGTCGAGCCGATGCCGCGGTTTTGATGATCCGGATGAACCACCAAATTATCGACTTCTAGGTAGGATCCGCACCACAGCTTCGTACCGTACCAAAGACCACTCACACCCACCAAAACGTCATCGCTCCATGCGCCTAACAATTCATAATTGCCGTGCCCAGAAAGGATCGTTTCACATCTGCGGCGCAATTCCTCAGGCGTGACTACAGGGTTGAGAAAACTCAAAATTTGAATCACCTCAGTCAGGTGTTCGATTTGTAAAAGCTCACATTTCATAACCATTCTTTAATTGTTCATACGCCGGACGAGTTCGAGTAGCGAGCGGAATGTTTTCCATCACGCACCGCCCCCCTTTCGCCAAAGCGCGAGGGAAAGCATTTTCTGCAAGTCCCGATTCTCCGCAGGCCTCAAGAAATGCGTGCAAAAGCCCATGCGCCATCTCAGATAAATCTTCCAAACTACGATTGCGGTGCCTACGCTCTCCCAAGTCACATTGGGCGATCGCATCTACGCCGTATCGCTGGGCAATCTCTAACAAATGAGCAATCTCTACCGCGTATCCTTGTGGGAAGCTAAGGCTCTCCATCACCGCGCGAGGCATGGCGCATTCGCCTGAAAGAGGCTGCAAAATTCCGCACAATTCAGGCCGATAGCGAGCGATCAATGGTCGTATCAATAACTCTGTCACCCGCCCGCCTTCATGGTCTAACACCAAGCCATCTCGCACCAAAGGACGTTGGTAAAATGCCTTCACAAATCGCACAGCAGGCTCCATCAGTAAGGGCAAACACAGCCCCGTCACATAGCCAGCGTGGAAATTTTTTACATCCCCATCGAGAAACACAATCAATGAGCCGTGGCTGACGAACTGGGATTTCCATAAATTTTCGCCCTTGCCCGGAGCATCGCCAAACTGTGGCGCGATCTCACAAGCTCGATAGACCTGAGCCCCCGCAGCGTTCGCCAGTTGGCGTGTGTCATCACTCGAATCCGAATCAACGACGATCAACTCGTCCACAAACGCCACCTTGTCCATCAACTCTTGGCGGATGCATTGCACGATGGCACCAATCGTCGAAGCTTCGTTCAAGGTGGGAATCACCACCGAGATAGTCGCACCGCGATTGACTTTGCGTTGCACCAATTCCTGCAACGTGCCGCCTTCGTTCCAATGCCACAAACGCTCTTTCATGAATTCTCACGCTCCTCGAGTCCTTGCCAATGTTCTGCTAACAGATCTCGACTCACCGTATAAACCGCTGCGCATCGAGGACAATGTACGCGGATTTCTTCATCCTCTTCAAAAATCACCTCCAAGCGATCTTTCCATGCCGACAGCATCGGCAACAGCTTTTCCATGCTACAGCCACAATGAAAGTGCAGTCGCCGAACCTCCATCAAGCTCGTTTCCTCAGTTTCATCAAGTTTTGCCAAGTCTTCATCCGTCAGCGATGCAAGCCATTCCAGATCACAATCCGGCTGAGCTACAACGACGTGAAAAACATCATCGCCCATGTGAAATGCCCGCCCGGGACGTTGTTCGGATTGTTGATAGAACTGCTCAAACCAGCGCAATGGCTCATTGGTTTCCATCTCCATGGTGGACAAACGCGGTTCCCGCATGTGCTGCGATGTGGTCTGTGCATAAAACAAACTGCGTTCGACTTCCCGCACATCTTCGGTGAAAATGCGTCCCGTGATCGACTCTTGGGTCGTTCCACCTGCGACAAACAAATTCAAGCGAGGCTGATGCAAATTCACCGTCCATGCGGTGGTTTCCGCCCATGGCCGGGTCACCAGATACAAGCTCAACATGGCCAATTGCTCTTTGATCAACGTATCTAATTCCTGCTTATGGCGGATGCCATGATCCATCAAATGAAGATAATAATCGGTGAAGAGATTCGAGAAATCGGCACGGATCCACAGTGCATTTCGGTGACGCACAAACACCGACTCCAGTCGCGTGAAATCTTCCTCGGCAAACTCATCATTCATATCGGGCGAAAAGCATAAGCCGTGCGCCAAAAAAATCCAGCCACGATTTTTTCATCCACAGAGGAATTTGACTCCGATCCGCTACCCTCCCTCAACGATGCCTTAAAATCCACTCCCGCCAAAGATGTTTGTGGACGTTTTCTGAAGTTCAACGTAGCGTTTTCGCGACGATGAAAACTTTGATCTCGAATCCACATGACTTACAACCGAATACCCCATGGCATGAAACCGTTTGGGCTTGGACAGGGGAAGAAGAATTGATCGATCATCAAACCAAAGGACGTCTCTGTTCCGCAGTGTTGCTTCCGTTTCTTGATGGTCGTCCCGACTGGGATAGTTTCATCAAAAGCATCACGTGGATGAAGCAGGCATGCCATGCCTATGGCGTAGAATTTGTGCCAGTTCTCAACGCCGATACCGGATACATTTTCCAACTGGACAATCGCATGTATGGCGAGGTGTTGCAACGTTTCCGTGAGGGCTTTCCTGATCTGCGCTTCATCGCTGGGATTACCGCCCGCGGTGCGGAAAAAGATGTGAACTTTGTGGCAGAACGCTATTTTCCGCTGATGGATATCGTACAGCAACATGAGAATTGTGAAGTCATGATCATGACCTCGCCATGGCTGAATCGCTTAGATCCAGAGCGTCGTCGCGATGGGTATTTTTCGATAGCCGAGCGCTTGATCAGACCAGGCATCGTTCATGCTCTGGAACCATCATTCGTTCCATGGGCGACACCGTATGAGCCGTGGCTGCTTTGGCAATTGGCGGAACACCCGAAGTTTATCGGCGGCAAGGTGAGCACGTTAGATGAGCCGCATTACTTGTATTGGGCAGCGATGGCAAAAGACCTTGGATGGGACTTCGCGCCGCACAGTGGCGATGATTTTGGTATTGCTACCGCGATCAAGCTCGGCTTGCCGTTGTTGATTGGAGCCGCGAGCAGTGCCGCTCCACTGATCGCTGCGGCAAAAGATATGTGGCTGATGGATGGTGCCGCGGGCAAAAAATTCCCCACAGGAACAGGGAAATTCGACACACGAGTGTACAAACTATTCGAGGCGTTTCAATCGATGGAAGATCAAGTCTTTCGCTTGGATGCCAAAGGGAGTGCCGCAGCCTACAAGCACAGCACCGCCCACGTGTTACACCAACTTGGAATCATCGCAAGTGCAGAAGCCCACCCCGAATGTATCGATTTACGGAGTGCGGATGAGTCACAACGAATGCAAGAAGCCATGGTGCGTCCTCGCCGCATGGCCAGCAGACTCGGGATCAGCGGCATCGAGCCAGGCTGATCCCTGTTCGCCATCTTTATGCCGGAAGAGGAAATTGACGATTGAAATCAAACACGCGATCACGAATTGCGTGAAGTTTCACCTCGTCCTCTGGTGATTCGAGAGCTTCATTGATGAAGGCTGCCACTTGTTCGATGTCCGCTTCTTTCATGCCACGTGTGGTAACCGCCGGTGTGCCGATACGAATGCCGCTGGGCTTCATCGGTGTTCCGGTATCAAAGGGAATGGAATTTTTGTTCACGGTAATGCCTGCTTCGTCGAGCGCATGCGAGGCAAGAGTGCCGTTGAGTTTTTTGCCGCGTAAATCAACGAGCATCACGTGGTTGTCCGTGCCACCTGAAACGATGCGGAAACCATGGTTCGTCAACGCGGATGCCATTGCTTGAGCATTTTTGACAATTTGTTGCTGATATTCGGCAAAATCTGGTCGCAATGCCTCACCGAAGCACACCGCTTTTGCGGCGATCACATGCATCAGCGGGCCGCCTTGTATGCCAGGGAAGACTTGAGCATCGATTTTTTTTGCGAATTCTTCTTTGCACAAAATGATGCCACCACGAGGACCGCGCAAGGACTTGTGGGTCGTCGAGGTCACGAAATCAGCATAAGGGACGGGATTGGGATGCACGCCACCCGCTACGAGACCAGCGATGTGCGCCATATCGACAAACAAATACGCGCCTACTTCTTTAGCGATCGCGCTGATGCGCTCGAAATCAATGATCCGCGAATAGGCACTGGCTCCACAAGTGATCAGCGCGGGCTTGCTTTCGAGAGCCATTTTGTGGAGATTGTCATAGTCGATGCGTTCATCTTCTGGACTTACCCCGTAATGCACCACATCGTAAAATTTCCCCGAGAAATTTGCTTTGTGGCCGTGGGTCAAGTGACCACCGTGCGCAAGATCCATGGTAAGAATTCGGTCACCGGGTTTGAGAACGGAGAAATAAACCGCCGTGTTGGCCTGTGATCCGGAGTGAGCCTGGACGTTGGCATGCTCCGCAGAGAAAAGCTCTTTGAGTCGATCGATGGCAAGCTGCTCTATGACATCGACATTTTCGCAACCTCCATACCAACGGCGCCCTGGGTAACCTTCGGCGTATTTGTTGGTCAAGAGAGAACCTTGGGCTTCCATCACCGCAGGAGAGGCAAAATTTTCTGAGGCGATCAGCTCGATATTGTTTCGCTGACGGCGCGCTTCGTTGCGCATCGAGGCATAGACGAGAGGGTCCGAAACTTCGATTCGGCTGCCGGAACTGGCTGAAACGCGGCAGGTATGGCGACCACCCTCAAAGAGAGTCGCGAGAAATGCTAGTGTCATTGCAGCTGCCGTAGTTCCATCGACCTGTTTTGCTCCGAGGCACATGACATTCGCATCATTGTGTTGGCGAGTCGTCTCGGCCTCCTCCACAGTCCGGACCGCTGCTGCACGCACACCGTGGTGGCGATTTGCTGCGATACTCATGCCCACGCCCGAAGTACAGCACAACACACCCCATTGATGCGTCTCATCAGCCACGGCAGCAGCGACAAGATTCGCATAATCTGCGTAATTCACTGATGTTCTATCATGGCTACCAAAGTCCGTGACGATGTAGCCCTTGCTGTGCAAAGCAGCAACAACGGCATTTTTGATTTCCACCCCGCCGTGATCGGCTCCGACTGCTACGCGCACTTGTTTTTCGCTCATGTTGTATTCTCGTATTGGCTCACACTCCTTGCACTGGGAACCCTACTTTTTCAACCCCCAATTTCACAAACGTAGTCATTACTTTGGGCTTTTTTTACTTTTTTACTTGCACTATTGAGATTCATTCTCAATATTACCGTCACACGACATGAAATCCCTCATCCACGGCATACAAATCACCACACTTAGCGGTTGGCTTGCGTGTTCACTAGGATACATTGCCGGATTTCGGATTCCTCAAACATGGCAAATCAACTTTCCAGAGAAACCAAAAGCCATGAAGGTTTTGACCGAGATCGACTTCACGCTTGGCAGTCCGACATTGGAGGTACCGAGCAATACGACGGGTGATACCGCCGCAGCAAACCTCGCCGAGTCACCCTCCACAGATCCTGCGACTCCTGAAATTGTTCAAGCTCTTGCTCCGCCACCGATGCCAGAAATCGCGCCTAGCCAAGCACTACCGGAAATACCTGCCTTGCCAACAGTCACACGTAAGATTGCTGCGCGCACTGGGACAACATCGACCACTGCGCCGACGAATCCATCGCGCTCGAACGCCAATTCATCGGCAAACAGCAATAGCGCACCTAGCACTGCGACAACACTAAGCTTCGGTACGGGTGCTGGACGTCAGCCAGCTCCAGCCTACCCCTATCAATCAAGGCGCGCCAATCAACAAGGCACCGTGGTCATCGAATTCATCGTCGGCAACGATGGCAAAGTTCTCAACGCCTGGGTCAAGCTTCCTTCTGCATGGCCTTTGCTTAATGATGCCGCTCTCTCCACTGTGCGTTCCCGTTGGGCGTTCCCTCCAGGAAGTCCTCGCCGTTACCGCATTCCTATTGTCTTTCGTCTCAGTTAATCCATTTCACCATGCTTGCTCACGTTCTTGTCGAATATTTCCACAAAGGAGGCCATATCATGTGGCCAATGCTCTTCGTTTTTTTCCTCGCAATCGCTGTCATCGCAGACCGTTGTATCTGGTGGATTCGCCTTCAAGCACGAATGCAGCCGACTCTTCAAGAGCAAGCACGAAGTCTCGTTGGTAAGGGCCAATTCCAAGAAGCCATGCATACGTGTGCTTCTCAGTCCGATCCCTTTTTGGAAAATTTATACACTGGTTTGGAGCATGCCAATACCTCTCCTCTTGCCGCGATGCAACTCCACGCGAGCAATTTCCTTGAGAAATCTGAGTCTCGTCTTTGGATCCTCAGTACCATCATCACCCTAGCGCCGCTCATCGGACTACTCGGAACCGTCGTCGGGATCATGGGCTCTTTCAATTTCATCGGCGATCAAGCCCTCGCGGTCACAAAAGTAACTGGCGGTATTGCCGAGGCCTTGATCGCCACGGCTGTCGGCTTAGGCATTGCAATTCTTTGCCTGCTGCCCTTCAATTTTTTCAAAAAAAAATCCACCTTACTGCGCGGCAAGCTGGAATACTGGATCAATCACGCCGAACTCCTTGCCGCAAACGCCAAAGCTCACGGCCACGATTGGAGCAATTTTTCACCCCGTGCGTGACCTTTCATGCCTGTAAAACTGAATAACCACGAATCTGGCGATGGTCACGACGACGCTCGTATCGAGATCGTGCCCTTGATCGATATCATGTTCTTCCTTCTCGCCAGCTTCATGCTGGTAAGTCTCAGCATGACACAAATCGAACGTGTTCCCATGGAATTGCCGCAGTCCGACTCCGCGTTACCAGAAAAATCTCCCCCACCCCTGCACTTCACTATCAACGAGCAAGGAGTCATCACCCTCGACCAAAACATCCTCACTGCTACTGAAGTCACAGAAAAGCTCGCAGCCCTACCGAATCGCGAAGAGCAAGCCGTTTTGATCGCCGCCCACGCCAACGCCAGGCACCAACAAATCATGAAATTGCTCGATGCCCTGCGCACCGCTGGCATCGAAAAATTCAGCTTCGAAACCAAATAATCTGTTCCATTTCTTCGTCGCTCCATGAAACTCTCCATCATCAACGCCCTCGGTTGCGCTGTCCTTCTTGGCCTCGCCGCTATTCAATGGGTCAAACATGAAACCCTACGACAACGTGCCCTCGAACAACAACAAGAGACCCACAAAATCTCCGTAGCGCGCGACGAAGCACTTGAAAAAATCTCCGCATTGCAGATCGACATTGCCGACCTCAAAATCGCGCTAGAACAAACGCAACAAGCTGCACGTGAAGCAACGGAATCCGCGCTCAAGCACGAAGAAGAAGCAAAGAAGCTCACCCTCGCCAACGCAACGCTACAAACCGAACGCGATACCGTCACAGCGGAACGCGATGCGCTACAAGCCCAGACCGCCGAGTGGGAAGCCGCCATCAAGCAGCGCGATGCCGCACTGACCAAGCTCAACGCCGACTCCGTCGCATTGCGAAAAAGGCTCGATGAAGCCATCGCACTACTCAATAAAGCCGGAGCGAGATAAAAATTACCAACACCGATTCTGATTTCCGCTTCACACGGATAAATCAGAAATCCGAAGTTGAATCTCAGGATTAAAGCATACCGCAAATCGATCCAGCGCAACCCTAGGAATATCGGGTGAAATCTCCCTGATTTTGCTAGGTTTGAAAAAAATATACTTTATCTGGAAAATTTTCCTTGCGCTCGCGTTCGTTTCTGTCATCTTCCTCGCCCCGCCACACATGACCCGTTCGTCTATCGGTTAGGACTCCAGATTTTCATTCTGGCAAGATGGGTTCGACTCCCATACGGGTCGCCAAATTTGGCACCAGTCATGTAGTGGTTTTCATTGTTTTTTCGGCTTCTCTTTCCTGCTAGCGAATCTGCTAGCTTTCCTCATCTCAAAGAAGCTCGCGCAATACTTTCCGATACGGCGCACTAACTGCAATCGATTCCAAATCTTCCACAGGAATCCAGCTTTCGTGATTCTGTGCCTCGATGTCATGACCTTCATAGACTCGCAAGGCAACTTTGTATCTCGTGATCGCGTAGCTTCCCTCCCATAATAACTTACCTTTTATCGCGTCACGCGAGGGCAAACGCCATAGCCCCTGTCGCCGAGATCCTTTTTCTGCAGCCATGAGACAACGCTGTGAATCGTCCAACGCTAAAATCACATTCTCTTCGACGGCAGTAATCTGCGTTTTTTTTCCTTTCACAGGCAACGATGCTGGATCTTTGGCGGAACACCAGCGCGATACAGGGCATAGCAAACAATCCGGCGCTCCGACGCGGCAAACTCTCTGGCCCAGCTCCATCAAAGCACTGTTGTACAATCTTGGTCGAGCTTCATCGAGTAAGACCCCTGCCATGTTCCATGCCCATTTGATCCCCGATGTGCTATCGATGGCTGTCGCATCATTGAACAAACGTGCAAAAACTCTTTGCACGTTGCCATCGACTAGAGGTGATGGCTCTTCAAAGGCAAAACTTCGTAGCGCCGCAGCGGTGTAAGGACCTATGCCTGGAAGATTGCGTAGAGCTTTTTCCTCGACAGGAAATACACCGTGGCACTGCTCCACCACAGCTTTAGCAGTAAGATGCAATTGCCTTGCTCTTCGGTAATATCCTAAGCCTTCCCAGACGCGCAACAGGGTCGCCTCTTCGGCATTTGCCAAAGCCTGAACATTCGGAAAGGCTTGGAGAAATCTCTTATAATAGCCTCGCCCTAGGACCACAGCCAATCGCGTTTGCTGCAACATTACTTCGGAGACAAGCACCGCATACGGATCTCTTGTGCGCCGCCACGGATAATCCATCGCTTGTCCCTCGAACCATTCGACTAACGCGTTGCGAAATGCCGCAATATCTTGATCTGGCAGCAATCGTATTGTCTTATCAACCACGGACATAGCTTGCTATGCGAGCCAAAGAATGCCAGTGTATTTTTTGCCTGTCATCGAATCTCATCGTTTACTACATCTCTGACATGACATCTCACACCGCGCCACTCACAACGTTGCAGGCGAAGAAACTTCAGACTTTGCTCTCAAGCTTGGGTTTTGATTTTTTCGAGAAAGAATACACCCTTTTCGCCGCGAAAAAAGGTAAGCTACAGGTGAGTGTTTATGCCAAGGGCCCCAAAGTTCTGCTGCAGGGAAAAGACACCCGCGATTTCATCGAATTCCACCTCGAACCTGAAATCCTCGGCGTAGCGAGCCTAGGCTATGAAGAAGTTCACAATCCAGCGATGTTTGCCGATCATTTTGGTATCGATGAAAGTGGAAAGGGTGACTACCTCGGCCCGCTCGTCATCGCGGGTGCTTATACCAATGCCACGATCGCAAAGTCCTTATCCCAAGCCGGTATCATGGACTCTAAACGCATCACCACCGCTGAACGAATCAAAGAACTCGCTCAAGTCATCCGCGCAACACCCGGTCTGCACAGCCATGTGATTTGCCTTCCGCCGTTGCGCTACAACCAACTCTACAAAGAATTCGGCAATCTGAATCGTCTTCTGGCGTGGGGCCATACCGCTGTCATCGAAAAACTTCACGAACTCGTCCCTTCCTGCCCACGAGCCTTGAGCGACCAATTCGCCAAAGAATTCGTTTTAGAAAAGGCCTTAGCAGCCAAAAAAATCCCCATCATCCTTGAACAACGCACCAAAGCAGAGAGCGATATCGCTGTGGCCGCTGCCTCCATTTTAGCTCGGGAACGTTTCCTTGAATGGATGGAAAAAACCTCAAAAGCTGGTGGCATCAAGCTGCCTCTTGGCGCATCAAAAGCAGTCATCGATGCGGCTCGGGAGGTGGTCAAAACTCATGGAGCAGACAGCCTCGAAAAAGTTGCCAAGCTCCATTTTAAGTCCACCAACGAAGTATTTGGCGATCTATTGTAACATTTTTTTGCATCTTTTGTGTTTTCCATGCGACAAAGGCAAAACCTGTGCAAGATTACGGCACACATAACCACGATATACATTAGCGATGCCGAACCTTAACAAAAAAGAACTCATTGCCGCAATCACGAACCGCCTTGGACATCGAGAGCTCACCCAAGAAGACGTAGCCGAAGTCCTCGATTCTATGCTTGATCTCATCGTCGAGCGACTGAGTTGTGGAGACGATGTGGCACTGCGGAAATTTGGGCAATTTGTCCTCGTAGAATCTCCAGAGCGCATAGGCCGAAATCCGAAAAGACCTTCGGAAACTTCGGTCATTCCCGCTCGTTCCATGGTCAAATTCCGCCCCAGCAGTGAGACCAAAGCCGAAGTCGCGAAAGCACTTCCTTTCATGCGTCAACGCAAGTAGCCCATCTCTTAGCTACCCCCTCTGATGCCGATCTCACATCAGCAACACCAGCACTGAAATACAAAAATCAGTGAAGCCGTTGTTGCTCTCAACTTCGCTTCCGCAGTGGAGAATCGCACGCAGTGTCTGCCATTCTCAATCCTAGCATTGCAAAACCCGTAAATTCCGTTTATTTCTTTCGCCGATGAACCTTGATGCTGCCCTGCGCTACTGCCCTGACCTGCTCGCCTACAACCGCCGCGTATCACGCGAAGTAAAAGTCGCACACATCGGCATCGGCGGCAGCAATCCCATTCGCATCCAGTCGATGATCACATCTGACACCCGCGATACCCCCGCCTGTGTCAAAGAGGTTCTTGAACTTGCCGATGCCGGCTGCGAAATCGTCCGCATCACCGCGCAAACCAAAGTCTATGCAGCTAACCTCGAAAACATCGCGCGCGAAGTCCGAGCCGCAGGCTGCCAAGTCCCCCTTGTCGCCGACATCCATTTTAAACCAGATGCCGCTCTTGAAGCCGCCAAATGGGTGGAAAAAATCCGCGTCAACCCTGGCAATTATGCCGACAAGAAAAAATTCGAAATCCGCGAATACAGCGATTTCCAGTATGAGGAAGAACTCCAACGCATCCGCGATGAATTCTCCCCGCTTGTTGCCCTCTGCAAGGATCTTGGTCGCGCCATGCGCATCGGCACCAATCACGGATCGCTCTCCGACCGCATCATGAATCGCTACGGCGATACCCCATTGGGCATGGTCGAGAGTGCCCTCGAGTTCGCCCGTATCGCCCGCGATATGAGCTACCACAATTTCGTCTTCTCCATGAAGGCTTCGAATCCCAAGGTCATGATCGAGGCCTACCGCCTCCTCGTCGCTCGCTTGGATCAAGAAGGCTCGGATTGGAATTACCCCATCCACCTCGGCGTTACCGAAGCTGGCGACGGCGAGGACGGACGCATCAAAAGCGCTATTGGCATCGGATCGCTTCTCGCCGACGGCATCGGTGATACCGTCCGTGTCTCGCTTACCGAGGATGCGATCTATGAAATCCCTGTCGCACAGGCACTCGCCGCGCCCTACCAACGAGCCACCAACTCCACCCCATCTCCCTCGCCCGCCACGCATCTCGGCTACGACCCTTTCAGCTACGAACGCCGCGCCTCTTTACCGATCCAGTCCATGGGCATTGACCTCGGCGGCGGACAAACCGTGCGCGTCTTGACATCCCAAGAAAAATGGAACGCCTTGGCTCACAAATTCAACGAACTCGGTGACTACAAACCCGAAATCATTGCGGAGAAATCATCCGCCATCTCCGTTGATCCGCGCGATTCCGAGTCCATTGCCACACTCAATGCCTCTAGCCAAGCGCAACTCGTTACTGTCATCGATGGCATCGACCTAGCACCCATCCACGCTTTCCGTTTGCTCGCTTCACGGCTCGACAAACGCCACCCCATCCTCCTCAAAGATACCTTCACCCCCGCCACCGAGGATACCGAATTCGTTCCCGTCCTTCTGCAAGCCGCAAGCAACATCGGCTCGCTGCTGTGCGATGGTATCGGCGATGCCATCCTCATCCAAGGCATCGAAGCCCCAGGCCAAAGCATGCGCGCTGCTTACAACATCCTCCAGGCCGCTGGCGTGCGCATCTTTAAAACCGACTACGTTGCCTGCCCCAGTTGCGGACGCACCCTCTTCAATCTCCAATCCACCACCCAAAAAATCCGCGCCGCCACCGGCCACCTGAAAGGCGTGCGCATCGCCGTCATGGGATGCATCGTCAATGGCCCTGGAGAAATGGCCGATGCCGACTTCGGATACGTCGGCGGTGCCCCCGGTAAAATCAATCTCTACGTAGGCAAAACAGCGGTGAAATTCAACATCCCTGAAAACGAAGCCGTCGAACGCCTCATCGACCTCATCACCGAACACGGCAAATGGATCCCCGCGCCAGCAACGCCGATCGCAGCCCCTGAGTAGCCTATCGCAGCAATTCCGATCCTTGGCTTTCCCCGTATCATTATGGTGGTACGATGAAACATAAATGATTCTATTTTTCCCAAGCTCCAATGGCAAATTACGACAGACGCATCGACCCCTCAATCTGTAGGACGCGAGTCGCCCCTTTACGCCAACCATCCCTGGTGTTAAAACTTTTTAGTCAACAGCCATTCGATCCATCAAAAAAATGCGAACTTTCTCGTGCTGGGAAAGCCTCTCATCTGATCATTGCGCAAAGCTCGTATTGGGTTTTGCGAGATCGAGCTCTTTGATCCAGATGTTGCGATAGCGCACATCGTGTCCCTCCGCTTGCAGTTTGATTCCTTGCGGCGTGTCGGTGATGCCTTTGCCGCCGTCATTGCCACCATCGATGCCCGAATTCGGGCCTCCCCAGACTTGGTTGATGGCTACATTTTGATGAGCGAGCTGTCCATTGACATACACCGTCACGAGAGCTTTTTCGGAAAGCTTGCCATCGGTAAATCGAGCAGCGCGAAAGATGATATCATAGCTGTTCCAAACGCCGATACCTTTGTAAAGCGCATAGGGAGAATCCGTTTCATTGATGACAGCCGCCATCCCATGCTTGGATTGATCGCCGTCCTTAATTTGAATTTCGTATCGATTCTGCAAATAAACCCCGCTGTTGCCACCTTGTTTTGCGAGATAGAACTCCACGTGCAAACGAAAATCCCGATAGGCTTTTTTCGTCACGATATCGGCAGCACCATACATGCCGAGTTGAACCATGGGGTCATCGGTTTTCACGCAGGTGCCGCCATCAATCGGATCTTCGACGATTGGCCATTTGATCGGTAGGGAAGATGCGAAACGCGGTCCCTGCCAATAGGTCCACTTTTCATCCAAGGTCTTTTTTGAGCCATCGAGCAAGAGTTCCCCGCCTTCAACGGACTTCGCGCCCACCCCTATGTTCGCAATGGCAGTCGGCTTTGCTTCCTCGGCTATTACAGGCAAAAGAAAGCTGAACAATATCGTAACCAAAGAAATTTTCATGACAGCGAGAGTATGCACCAGCAGACGTGGATGACAAGGTAAGTCTTTTTTGGGGATGATCCCCATTCGATGATCGAAGCCGGGTCGAATCCCGATCAGAATCATAGGAGTTTTTCTCCACGAGAATGATCATAACGTTCAACCCGAGATCCCAAGTCGAGCGCCAGAAAAGCGTTTCTAGGTTTTGATTTGCAAGGAGTATCATGGCCGCTGTGAACTGCATGCAAAGATGCTGCCCCAAGGACTGAAATGCCTTGCGCGGCTAATGATGGCAGCGATTGGCGGCGTCATCCTTCGGATTTCGGGCTCAATACAGGCTTCCCTTTTCGCCATGGATGAGCTAGGGTTTTTTTGAAATGAAAAAATTCATTATCCTTTTGATCGTCTTAGGCCTAGCCACAGTAGGCGCACTATTTTACATCAAGGATAAGCGTTACGACGTGGTGATTACGCAGGAAAACATCGATGCGTCGCTCGTGAAACGCTTTCCTATGACCAAGAGGTATCTGCTGATTTTCAGTATTACCTATTCGAATCCTCAGGTTACACTTCTCGAGAATGAGGATCGAGTTCAAGTCGGGCTAGATGCCACTGTTCATCTCCGAATTGATGGCGAGTCGAAGGATTTGGGTGGCACCGCTTTCGTCACCTCGGGCATACGCTACGATAGCGAGACGCAAGAATTCTTCCTAGATGAAGCTGAAATTTCCAAACTTGAGATCAAAGGTATTCCCGAAAAGTTGACGACACAGGTTTCAAACTTTGCATCGAAGGCCGCAAAGGAATACATCGAGAAGCGTCCCGTTTATCGAATTGAAGCCAAAGATGCCAAAACCACCGCAGCGAAGCTGCTTCTCAAAGGATTTGAAATCAAAAACAAAGCCATCTACGTTACGCTCGGTATTTAGTAGAGTCGGGAGCAGCACAGCGGCAACACCACCCGTTGCTCCCTACCCTAGTTAAGGAACGATCCCATGAACATCAACCGACCCCATCTTTACTTTATGCATTTCCCATTAGCGAAGGAACAGTCACTTTGCATCTTGCAGGAAAAATATCTAAAAATTTGAATTCAAGAGCGAATTTATTAAACGATGATGAAGAAGAAGATTATGAAGACGAATAAAATTTACCAGATAATAGAGAAAACATGGGGCCATATAGACCAGAAATAGTTAAGTCACTAAATACTATTTTTCAGGCAGAATTGCCAGAAGATGCCGCATTTATTTTGCTTGATTTTCATCCTGGGGATTTAAGAGGCTTGCCAGTTTTAGTGGCTCCAACACAGACTAATCAGCTACAATATACTGATTGGATTTATTCTGAAGCTTTATGTTCTTGTATACCGGAGGAAATTTCCTTGCCAGACGAGTTTACTAGTAATCCTGAATCTGAGGATGAGCTATTTTTAGCAGTCGGTGTTTTTTTTATGAATGTTATTAAAGCTATGACAATCCAGCCAAAGATTCCACCTTATTTAAGTATGGATGGATGCAGTTATTTTAGACTAAAAGACGGCGTAATGGTCAGTCCGCGTGATATTGCATTAGATTTTCAAAATGTTAAATGAACGTGAATGAGTCCTTGGAAATACGAATTAGCAAAGGGACAGTCACTTTCCATCGGTCACTTTCCATCGGAAGCCCATTTTCATCCGCTTGAAGCTTGCTGCATTTCCTGGAAGCCCATTTACATCCGCCGGAACACCTCTGCATTTGCTGGAAGCTCATTTGCAACCTCTGGAAGCCCGCTGCATTTCCTGGAAGCCCACTTACAACCACAGGAAACCCGCTGCATTTGCTGGAAGCCCATTTGCAACCTCTGGAAGCCCGCTGCATTTGCTGGAAGCTCATTTACATCCGCCGGAACCCCGCTGCATTTGCTGGAAGCCCACTTACAACTACTGGAAGCCCTCTGCATTTGCTGGAAGCTCATTTGCATCCGCTGGAAGCCCTCTGCATTTGCTGGAAGCTCATTTACATCCGCTGGAAGCTTGCTGCATTTTCTGGAAATCCATCTACAAACGCTGGAAATCCATCTACAAACGCTGGAAATCCATCTACAAACGCTGGAACTTCATCTACAAACGCTGGAACTTCATCTACAAACGCTGGAACTTCATCTACAAACGCTGG
>JAIYDP010000332.1 GCA_027487435.1 Verrucomicrobiaceae bacterium
GGGGGGGGGCGGGGAGGAAATTTTGGTTGTGGAGGTGGGTGAGGACCCTTTCGGCGATGATGTCGACGGTCCATTTGAGGGGAAGGGGCGCGGGGTCGTTCGACAGGCGATGAAAATGTCTGGTGATCTCCTCACAGGAGGGGGGTCGGATTCGAAGCGCACTTTCCACCGCATCCCCAAGCGGCCCGTCCAAGACCGGCCGTTGGGTGAAACAAAGAGGCGCCATCAATTCAACGGCCACATCATCAGGAGCAAAGAGCCCCCTGATCCCAAATCCATTACCCGTGCGGAAATCCACCGCGGGCAGAAATTTCAACCCAATCCATCCCCCCCCCCGAAAGCAGAGCCGCATCGGCAGCGCATGTGTGAAGCATCTCCTCCGCGACCTCACAAGCGCGCTGACGCTCCCCCTCCGAAGGTTGCGTGCGCGCGATGGCGTCGAGGCTACGTACCGCTCGCGCGAAGAGACGTTGATTGAGGCGACAGGTCATGCCGAGCGCTTCGAAGAAGTGGAGGGTGTGGGGGGGGTAGCTCGGGTGTGGGAATTCGCTCGCGTCGAAGAGAGCGCGAAAAAGCGGTTCGCGAGGGTCGAGCACTTGCGCGCAGGTGAGGAACTTGAAAGGAGGAGGGGTATCTGCCACAATGAATGCGGCTGCGCGCAAGGCATCCAACAGGGAGGGGTTTTGATCGATTTCAGCCCTTTTGCCATGGAGAAAATTCGCAAACTGAACGGCTGCGGCGGATGAGTCCTGCGGCACTTGGAGGGGGGGGGAGGAGGAAATTTGTGATGTAGGATGCAAGGTCGAGGGCGGGGACATTGAGTTTGTTAAGGAGCAGAGGGTGATGGACGAAGAGGAAGCGCTCCAAGGTGTGGGGGGGGATGATGGGCGTGGGGATAACGGCGGCGAACATTCCCGCGCTGATGGGGCGGAATGAGTGGTCGAGGGTTTCGAAGAGTGGGAGGGTCTTCAAGACATCGCACTCGGTATCCCCCAACGAGCCAAGCGCTCTGACGAAGAAGTTTAGCACACGGCAGGGGTCGGAAAATTGAGGGTAAGGGGTTGGCAGGTTTAGAAGCGCGCGCAGTAATCGCACAGCCGCTGTGTGCGGAGGGTGGAGGTAGCCTGCAGAAGAAGAACCCATGACGAGCTGCGGTTGGGGGGGCGCACGGGGTTCTGGGTTCAACACTTTGTTAGCGGAGAGGGGGGGTGCCAAGACAGCGACGCCAAAGTGCTCCAGCTCAGCAAGGACGAAGCGCGCATCGGAAGATGCGGCGAGATTTGGCGGGAAAATGTTTGGGATTTCGCTGCACCTTAAACAAACTCCTGTCGTCGTCGGTGCCAAGGGCCAATTCTTGAAATGGCGCTGGGCATCCTCTACAGACACAAACCCCCAAAACGCGTCCAAAAACCCCTCAGGTAGGACATCAATCGAAAGGGTGCTGACGCCGCTCCCCTCCGGCAAAAGGCGCGGCATTTTCGAAGCAAGCAAGGGGACGTCAAACTTTTCGATCGCAAGGCCGGCCCGATCAGCAGGGGGTAGCCCCTTGGCAAGGAGGGGGTGGACGACTTCGCGCAGAATGGGGCGCAGGACGGGCAGGAGCGCCGCAGGGGCTTCAAAGAGGGACGAATTGAGAGGCACGAGGGTTCCCTCGGCCGTTGGGAGGAGGGGGAGGGATTTCAAGTCTTCATTGTATTTCAGACTGTGTGTTAAGTCGGCACGACAGGCGCGCAGGATTTCCGCTGCAATGGAGGGGCGGAGGTCATCGAGAGGCGCGCGGGAGGAAACGAAGGCAGCGAGCTGTTGGGCGAGGGGGAGGGTGAAGTGGCGGAGGGAGAGGAGAGTCGGGATGGTGCTGTTGGTGGACAACATTTCCCTGTACACGTGAATGGGCACATCAAAGGCATTAATGCCCAGCTCCAGGAGGAACTCCGACGCCTCCTTGCTGAGCGCGCCGTCAACAAACAGACCACCCCTGACATCTGTTACTCCTCGCGGGGACTCAAAGATATTGGCACCATCTTGAACTGCCAAATTGTTAAATTTCAGACAGAGAGCTCGCTTGAGATCGTTATGGCGCGGCTGCAAGCGTTGATGTACCTCTTCGGTGGGCCAAAGGTCATACAGTGCCGAATGTTTGAAGATGTCAAGATCAGACGCGAGGCGGAAGATGGCCATCAGCGAGAAGGCAAGGTCATCAGCTGCCTTCTCCAAAGCGGAGGGGAGGTTTGGTTTAGAGCTTACAACTTGGGGAGAGAGGGCAGCGTTGCTGACGCCGCTGATGTGGAAGGCGAATGGGCAATGATGGATCGTGCGGCTTCCAAAAAAGAAGTTGGCGGGGGCGCCTTTGAGGTGACCATCCATTGGGAGGGCGATGGCGACGGCGGGTTTTAATTCTGAGGTGGAATCGAGGCGCGAGACGACCCACTGCGCCATCGCACCGCTTGGGGGCGGAGTGGAATGGAGATGGACATTTGAAATGACTGCTTGCCTACCTTCTGAAAAGTTGCGTCTTGTGAGAATATCAACGGTGAGGGATGCGATCTCAAAGGAGGTGGCACCACGCCGCTCCATCACTCGAACAGCCTTTAAGTGGTTAAAGAATAAAAGCCCTTGCGCATCGACGCTGTCTGCCGAGAGCGCTTTCAAAATCTCCGCCCTCAGCTCGGCCATCAGCCGCGCCGCATCGCCGTCGCTTTTTGGCGCTTGAGGGCCCCCACCCAGGATGGTGGCGGAATCTTGTCGGAAAGGGTCATGCGTGCGAAGAAATGCGCTCGGTATTCGAACGAAGACGCCAGCCTCTACGCGACCGTCGACCCCATCAAATTTGATGAAGTCGTTAAATGGGACAAATTGGTTTGGGTGCTGTGAAAGGAGTTCCGCCGACACCTGCGCGACGCGGCCACTTGATGGTTGGCATGACGAGCTCTCAAAAAGGAAATGGGCGGGGTCGAAAAAAAAGAGCTCGTTGCAGAGGATTTGAACGACGTTTGCGATGTGAAAGACGCTGATGATGCCTCGGTCATCCTCCAATGGGATGAAGCGAGTGCGGAGGAAATCATCGGGCTGGGGGGTGGGGGTTCGAATCGCCACGACGATGGCAGGGCCCTGCAGAGGCTCAAGACGGGGGTCGACTAAATTGTCTTTGGGATAGCTTCCCGCGTCAAAAATGACGTCGACGCACGGCGCGCGGAGTTCGTCCGCAAGAGCGAGGAGGTCCATGAGCGGTTGCGTGCGGGAAATAGGGGGTCGACAGACCTGAGAGTGGACATGAGCAGCGGCAGGGAACTTGATGGTTATGAGATTGCGTGACGCGAGGGATTTGTGGAGACTCTGCACCTTCAGTGGCTCAGCAAATCGTCGCAACTTGCGGTGAAGGAAATTACGCCCATTTCGAGCTAATGGCGGGGGGTCAGCGTACTTGAGGTCATTCACGAATAGGTCAGGGCCTTCGCGTACGACGTGGTTCTCGTCAACGAGAGCAAAAGGCTGTGCGGCGATGGCTTCGCCGGGAATATCAGACACCAGGAGGAGTTCAACAAAAATGGTCAACAGTTTCGTTGGAAGAGATTCTCCGGCCTTGAACCCCCCAATCAGCTCCCGCGCACACGCAAGCAGCACCAGCGGCTGCACTTGCGCCCCCACGTTCGCCGCTCTGAGCAACGGAAGAGCATCAAAATAATTGTGATGACCCCTTTCCGAAAGGACAATTTGGCCAACCCAAGGACTGAGGGAGCTTAAATCCTTCTCGTTTTGTTTTTCTGCAAGTGCGACTCTCTCGGGGAGGTAAAAGTTTCCGTCGACCAAAATAAATGCGCAATCGCGGAGGGAATCCATCAACTCGTCAGCGAATGGACTCAAATGCCTGTACATCGCAAACACAGCTGCTTCAACTGAGCGAGGGACAGGCACGTTGTGCTTTGAATACTTCGTCGCTAGAGCGCGCAACTGCTCGCAAAGCCATCGCGCATCAAGTTCTGACTCCCAACCCATCAAACAAAGAAATTTTGTATTTTTTGGCTCGAATTCGATCAACCACTTGGAAGCGCTGCAGAAGGGGCCGTTCTTACGAGGACGACACTCCGCAGGAGGGGCAACATTTCCATCGGGGAGGGGGCGATGCGGAAACGCCAAGTCGCCATCAGAAATAGGCACCCAAGCGACATACTGGAGTTCTTGGAGAGCTTTCGTGGACATCTCACCAACATTTGAGAGGATAGCGTCGAAATTGGCGTCGGCGTACTTGATGAGTCGTCTAGCGATTGACACCCTCTCCGAGGGCTTGAGGTCACCCACCCCCCTGCATGCGAGGACAAAGGCGTTCGAGTCGAAGTTGCTTTGAAAGCCGAGGGCATCCATCATAGCGGGCGAGAGATTGAGGTCAGGGTGCGGTCGTGTGGAGGGAGGCATGAGAGAAATCAAATCCTGAGGTAGATTAAAGCATCTGTTGGGGACTTGAAGGGTTCCCTGCTCTGTCAAGATGAACTTGACATCTTTCAAAGACTGAAAGAACCTATCCTTTCCCCCTAGCACATCTGGTTGGGTGCCAAACAGAGCTTTCAAGCATTTCGTCTGTTCATCCGTTTGGAGTTTGCCCAAATTCGGCAAAATATGCTTCAGCCACAAATCTGACAGCTTCATGATGGTGATGCCATATTTCTGAAGAAGATCGCATTCCTTCTCCTGGATGCTGATGATGTGAGAAGGAACAAACCGTCGGATCCTTTTGCTGATATTTTCCGAGACCACGACAACATCTCCAAGAGTGAGACCTTGTCGGCTTGATTGCGACGGGTTGCAAGCCTCAAATAAGGGCAGACCACACACAAAGGAGACATCCGATTTCTTCAGCAGTTCATTTGTGGAACAAAACAGCCTCGCTCTCAAACTGTTGATAGAGTCGATCGAGATCGCTTCGAGACCACGCGTCAGCGTGACGCGGTCAACTTGTCTAAAGAACGAAACTAAGCCATTGGCATTTGGCTTGAGTACGAATTTGTCCACGAGGTCCTTCCTCACCTCGCCGCAGCGCTCGATGACTTCGCGCACAAGCACGGCGCCTCCTAAAGCCACTATTGCATCGCTGAGCTTTTCGTCCTTGGGATCATCCATCACGAGGCCATTGGCCAAGCAGAAACCCCCGTTCTTGTGTCGAACAGGCAGGACTGGCTTTTCCTTTATGATGCGTGCCACAGCATCAGGTTCTGACTTTCGGCTGCTCAAGAATTCCCACAGATAACCGACCCAAGTTCTCAAATTTTCCGGGGCTGGCTTGCCTTGAATGCCGTCAACCAAGTCTCCGATAAATCCCTCCAACACCTCTGCTGTCAAGTGGCACAAATTAGTCTTTTCGCTCCAGATCTTGGCTGTGAATGAGGTCTCAAAGTAGGCACTAACTTCCCGGTCGATGAGGAGTCGCTTGGTCAACTTGTGTGATGTCAGAAGATAAGCATGCTGATCGTTGCAAAAGATCGCTGGATTCTTTGGGTCCGGTCTCGTAATTTCGCGAATTTTCGGTTCCTGCTCAGACGTCAAAAGAAGCTCAGCACCGACAAGCTCGTCGGGGCTAAACTTGTTCGGCTCATTCTTTTCGGACACATCCGAGAGGGCGAACTTGAGGAGCTCCCGACAGGACGCAGCTTTCACAGGAGGATGTGCTTGCTTGAAGTAATTGCGCACCACAGACGGTGAAATCCTCTTCAAGGGTTCGCAAGCATCAAACCCTGCCACAATTCGATCTGGAAGGATCACAAGCGGTAGCGCCATACTTCGCATTGAATTCAACAGGGCCTCCTCTGCTTGTGGCAGAATGAGCACATCCTCCGGCTTGGTGAGCCGATTTCTCACTCTGAAAAACGGTTGTACCCTTAGGTTACGGAAGACAGCTTCAGCAAGCGCGCCCCACTCTGTTGAAAGCGACGTCGATGGGGGCGGCAGAGCTGAGAGGATGGCAGAGTGAATGGGACCGTGCGGGGTCTTGTCTTCCTCATTCACAAGCAACTTGAGCAGCCGCACGAAGCAAGTAGGAATTAGGTCGCTCAGCAAGAGGGTATTCCATTCAATTTTCAACTTTTCTAGCTCCCCATGCAAGTCTTCGCCATGAACAAGACCTCGTCGGTCCGAATTTAATTCGAATGAAGAGTGGACGTGTGTTGTGTATCCTGTCTTGATGGGAAGAGGAAGGAACGAAAAAGCTCTCCCTTCGAAAGGGGCAGAGACGTCGGGAGGAGGGCTCATGCGCACTGCAACTCCCGCCCAAGGTAGGCCCTTGAGAACCCCGCGGCAGCTTCGCTGGGTCAAGAACTTGAGAGTAGCATCAGAACCAAATGTCGAACTGACCCTCCAGCTTGAGACTACCGTCGGAGCTGAAGCGGGCGATGTTTTGACGATATCGATGGTGGCATCACTTGAAGGCCATGTTGACCCGCACATTGATGTCATTGTCGCGATGACATCTGCGCAAGTGCGGACTCTTTGCTGCTTCAAGAACTCGCCGATCGGTGTCCCGGCTTGAGCTCTCACCTTGCGCTCGAACACGGCCTCAACTTGGGCACCCCTGTCGCCGCTGAGGATGGCCACTGTGTGGATGTTTTTGACAAAGAGGAGGAAATCGACAATGCCATCAGTCAGCCGAGAAATGAACTCTCGCACCTTCGGCACGGTCACTGAGTTCCGGCTGATTTCAGATTTGATGTCATTACTGCGAAGGGGCAAACGGAACAACGAACCCTCAAACGGCGCATCCATGGTGCAATTGAAGAATTTTGTCGTCATCTTGTACGGCGCAAACTGGTCCTCGAAGGTGCAGCATAAACTCTTTCCAGCATCACCGCGGAACGTGAGAAGCTTGCCTGGCTGCGCCGGAGTCACCCCCGCCATGTAGGACGCATGGGGGTCCAAGAACGCGATCTTGTCGCCTGACACGAAGCTCGGCAGGTCGGTGTAGTTGTACACGGAGTTGAAGCCGAGGCCAAAGCGGCCCGTCTTGAGAGACTGCTCAAGCTTTGAATTCTGTCCCACACTCACGATGCTCTTGAAGTCGTCGTCGGTGAACTTGGCGTTGTTGTAAATACACAGCGCAGGCCCCTGCCACGCTGCCATCGAGTCCTTGAACAGCGACTTCGTGCCATACGACGTTTCATCGACGAAAATGCACAGAGTCGTCGCACCCGCGTCATCAGCGTTTTGAATGAGCTCCGAAAGCACAGACAGGCCCTCTGGATACTGGTCAAGGATGCTCTTGATGCGGCTGGTGATGCTTTCAGCTTGGCCATACGCCTGGGCGCAGTCACCGAAGACATCAAACGCCTCAGCTGCGCGCATGAACTCGCTACGTCTGAACTTGATGCCCAATTTGCTTGCGATAGGTGAAGCAACATTTGGATGCAATAGCCCACTTGTCTCCACGCCCCCGTTTGTTCGAATCCACGCCGTATCATCGAAAATAAGTCCATCAGAGGGCTGTAGGACACAAGCCATGTCCGGCGCAACAAACGCAGGCGGTTTTTCCCCAAGAGCTAGTCCCTCCGCAAGGGAGTCGAGAAGGGTGATGGCAAGTTGCAGCTGCGGCTTCTCCAATGGGCCTGCACAGTCTGCCTTCAACCGCCGCAGCGCAAGAGCAAAGTCGCTGGGTTTGAAAGCGTCTGCAGCACCGAGGTCGCGGAAGAACTGAGAGAAGTCGTGCAGCCAAGGGGGGAGGTGGCTGAGGTAGGGTTCGAGGGATCTGGCGGTTGGGGTGACGCAGACGAATCGACTCTCAACGAAGCCTCTTTCGGTAAGAATGAACTTGGGACATGTTCTCTGAAAGAAGGCATTGCATTTTGACAAGACAGCACCGTCTTTGCGAGCCATCTTTTGGAGCTCTGCATAGATTTCTCTCAAGCATGGAACAACCCCTTCATGTGCTATCATCAAATCCGCCACGTTTCCTACTGACATGGCCTGTAGCTGCCGCAGGATAACATCAAGGTCAAGGGGGGTACCCCATCCGAAGTCTCTGAGATGTGGGCTGCTGATCACACTACTTGGCCAATTCACATCAACCATGAAGAATGAGGCAGAGCAGAGTGCAGCCATCGCTTTGGGGCGGCAATCCCTTGGCTTCGCAAAGCGAGACGCCCCCCCTTGTTTTTGCGGAAGCCATGGCGGCAGCGCAGACGGCAAAACCCACGACTTTTCGTTCAGGTCCCTCTTGGTTGTCGCGCTGTCTCCTGAGAAGATTTCTGCGCGAGTTGATTCATCGCTGAGACAGCAAAGGAGCTCGCGCGACATGGTGTCGTCAGACGGCGAGCCAGATTTTTCGATGAAAGACGTGATAGAACTGACACACCCGCCATCAATCGAAGTTCTCAGTCCAACCAATGCAAAAGCCTCTCGAAGCGACCTTTCTTGCAGAGTCGCCTCTGGGAGGCGCTGTTGAAGAGCGGGGGCGAAAGCAGAGATAGCCTGGCCATTGATGTCAAAAAGCTTTCTCGCAGATCTCTTTGCGCCCCCCTCTGCTGGAACGGACGCAACGTTTGCCAACGCCTTCTGCAGCGCCGAGTCTTTGACGACCTCTGCGCGCCAAGTCTCGGCGCACGCCAAGAAGTTTTTCCAAACGGCGATAAGTTTGAGCCGGTCCGAAGTAGCCTGCAGCTGCTTGAGCACGTCGAGCCAAAGCGCCGCATGGGAAGTCACAGGCAGTGACAACACGCTCAAGTGAGACTTCAAAAGTCCGTCAGGCACATCAACAAGTGTCTCCGAGAGAAGCGATACATCTTCGAGGGCAAAGCCGAGCGGAACTGCTGCGGCACCCTTCCCGAGAGCAACAAACTCGCCATCCCGCGCACGATGAAACAGCGGCAGCCTCCTCACGTCTTCAAAAAAGCCCGTCTTGACGTCCCGTGTCGGTGCACCAGCCAAATGCTTGAGGAGGGCCGCACGGCGGTCGGGGGTCATCGCTCCAAAGCTCGCCGCGTTGAGGCACAATCGCTGGAGAAAAAAGGCTAGAAGATCCGATGGAGTTGTGGCGGGAGTAGCGGCGTTCAGGATGAGGATCCAGGAAGCGTCGTTGATGTCCATCACGTCGCGGCTAACTATCGCACCCCCAACATCCTCAACTGCCAATAGGACCTCCTGCTGCTGCTGCGAGCACGCGACAAGGCGGCCGTCTTTACGCACTAAGGCACTGATGCCGTGAATTTGAACCGGCATGAGAGGCCACGCAATCAACAAGTTATCAATCGCCACAGCTTTTCCTCGCGATGCCTCAGTTAGATACTCCCAGAGCATCGCCACCCATTCGGTCCATTGCGGATGGCGATGGACTTCAAACGACACGAGATTGTCGGCGGTGAAAGGAGTGATGGTAGCCCTAATGAGGCAGTCGAGCTCACGTAAGCTAAACTTGCGCAAATTTGTCTCCTGCCACTTGGCGGCAGATGCAGTGGCTGTCGCGCTGACCGACTTGTCGAGTAGAAGCGACAAAGACTGCCCGACGAAGAGTCGGCGGTGCTTTTCTTGACAAATGATGGCCGGGCTCACGCTAGCTTCAGCTGCGGTCTTAACAGGATGAATTGTGCCGTCGGCCATCACGAGTATGGGAAGTCCTATCAAATTCGAAGGGGTTAGCGTGCCCCCGGCAAACCCAGCGCAAACAAATTCAAACAACGCGCGCACAATATCCGCTGCGGACATCACATCAGCGCTATCGAGAGGCGCTTTCGTCTCGCACCAGCGCCGCACGACGGTTTCGGCAAGCACGTGCCCCCATGTTGCGATTGCGGTCGGGTTGAACTCTTCTAGCGCTGCGAAAATGTCGGACGGAAGGTGGCAAAATGCCAACCCAACGCGTAGGAATCCCTCGCGCAGCACTTCCTCCGTCGCTGCGTGTGCGGGTGCAAACAGAGGAAGCGCCATCATTGTAGTAGGGGCGTGGGTTCGCGCGTCACGAAAGATGGCGTCCTGAGGGGTGATGGCCTCATACACCCACCCCGTCAGCTCCAGCCAATTAGTCTCCGTGCGCGAAGCGCGTGGATAGAGCCCGTAGAGCCGCTCGTCGGACAGGCCGACCATCGCCGATGCAGCGCCAAGCGCTGCGACGTAGCAGCGCGCGACTAGGCGCCTGAGGATTTTTTCGTTCCACTCCGCGCGCACCTCGCTGTCGCCTTTAAGAGACTTCCCACGAAGAAGCTCCGTGCGGCTTGTCGTTAGCTCAAATGCACCGTTGATGTGAACGGGTAGACCCGTCAGCTCTCGCTCGGGGAGGGGGAGCGAGCAGAAGGCAGAACCTATCGCCCCATCCGTCGCGCCATCAACTAGGACAGCAACACCGCCAAGGGGCACAAGACGCTTAGACTTGTGTTCGGCGCTGAGGGCAAAGTCACGCATTTCGCCTGCGTCCAGCTGCGATGCGATGATCCATGTTGACGTGATGGCCTTTGACATCGGGCCCGACTGCTCGATTTTGAGCTCGTACACGACTGGGGGCACGTTGTGTGTGGGGGGGTCGAGAAACGCCTTGAGCGCGGAGCGGAGGAGCTCGCGCTGCGCCCTGACTTTGTCAACGTTGACGACGGCAACGCGCGCGAGAAGCGTTGGGGTAGAGGTGTCTGAGTTAAAGACAAAGAGCTCGATCTCTTCAACGCAGTTGAGGAAGAGCGCGACATTGGCCAAGTCCTTCGCTGCAAAGTCCGCCAGCCACTCGCAGATCTGCGCGGGCTCAAAGACTTCGTTTGACAGCTCGCTCCGGCCCCCCGCTTGCTCCCGCGTGCGGAGGGGGAGGCGGAAAATAGTCCCATCAACAGGTACATCAAATCCCGTCACGCCGCACACGGGCAGCGCAAACGGCGCAAACAAGTCGGGGCAGCGCTGCGGTAGTGTCTCCGCAGCACCTTGCGGAAGCGGCGCAATGAAGTCGTAGCGGACACCCGGGCCGTCGTGTAGTTTTGTTACGTACTTACGCTGGGGGTCCAACACGACGAGGGTGGAGCCGGTGAGGAAGAAGGGGCACTCTGTGAGGTGGTAGCTGCAGTTGAAGCCGTGGCCGAACTTGCCCGTCGACCCCCACTCGTCCCGCTTGCGCGACCCGCCGACGTCTTGGATGCTCTCAAAGTCTTTCTCCTTAAACGTCGCGTCGTTAAAAAAAACCAATGCGGGGCCCTGGAATTGCGCGAAGTCGTCGCCGAGCGTCCTCTCGGCGCAGTGTGACCTCAAGTCGGCAATGATCTTGACCTTGCGCGCGTTGGCGTCGTCTGCGTTCTGGATGAACTCCTTAAAAACGGACGGCCCCGCGGGATAGTTTTTTAAAATGTCCTCAATGCCGCGCGTGAGGCTGACGCGCTGGCCAAACTTCTGTCCTTGCGGAATGTGAGCTTGCATGCTGCTTTCGCGATTGGGTTGTGGCTGCAAACGAAGAGTCGACGAGAAGGGGCTCCACACACCTCAAAGCTCTAAAAAAACTTATTCTGTTAGTTAAACTCGAATCGTCTGACGACACCATCGGCCAGTCGTCGAGCTGCCAAACGCAAGCGGCAATACTCGAGCACAAAGTCGAGAGGCTTTCACAAGCAAGGCTGCACTTTCGCCACCCCCCTCCGCCAAGGGAAGGCCGAGCTGCGGTTTCTTCTTCAGGCAGGGCGAATCATTTGAAATGCTTCAAGAGCCTCTCGCTCGCTCTTCTTGCATTTTTTTCATCCTTTTTCGTCCGTAATGAGCAATGACGTCTGTCATTGCAAGTCCTAACACGCCCTTCGAGCATTCGCGAATTAGACCTGAGGGAGGTCCTCTGTGATATCTTCCTTCTGTTGCAAAGTTTGAATCCGCAGACAAACAAAAGCGTGGACCCTTCGAATTCAAACGTTTAAGAAAGGCACCCTCGCGAAACCTCTCTGCTAACCACAGGAGTGCCGTCATGATGCGGCAATGTCTCAGAGGCAAAAATGCTGTCGTGGCCTTGTCTTGTCAGCTTTTGGATATCACCGCACATGTATGCTTCACCTTCCCTTTCCCGAGCGATACCCCGCCGCGCCCCACTATGTCCCGACGGACTCTGCCTGCTGCGCCGGGACATCGACCGCACAACATGATTTTGTCGGATGTGCGAACGTTGCAGACCTGATGTTGGTGCATGATTTTGAGAGGGGGGCGCAAGTTCTTTGAGAGCGGGGAGTAGGGAGGGGAACCTGGCGAAGAAGGTGAGGAGGGAGGGGAGATGGGGGAGGAGGGCGGACGTTTAGTGCTGCGGGACCAACAGGGGGGACGGGGTTGTGGCATCTGGCGAGGGACCGCGAGGCGGTGTGAGAGGAAGTTGTGCCCTCCAAGGCGTAGGGGGGGCACCGACTTCAGCTGCCGGCTTTGACGGTTTGGGACGATTGGACGGCGCTGGGCAACCGTTGGTGGGGGGGTTCCATCTGAAAGCTGACGAACAAGACCGTGTCTCGTTAAGCCCCTACGGTCGCCTCTGCTCAGATATGGAGGAACGTGCGGATGTAAGTTTCGGGGACGTTGACATCTTTCAACCCTTTTGTTAAAGATGCGCTCATCAAGCGCAGGCATGAACAAATCAACAAGCATCGCAAACGGTAAACCTTTAGCGAGAGCAGAGCGCGACGTATCGGCAGTGAAGCTTGAGTTTAAAAGGGGGCCAGTACTTGCAGGATGGGCCCGATCCATCTTCTCCGGGAGGATTGTTCTCCAAGCCATCGCCTTGGCGACGGCTAATATTTTTTGCAGCTGGTGATGGTGCATCTTCTGACGGGATAGACCTCTTCTGAACTCGACTCAAAAAGAAGGGCAAAGAGGGGCAGGGGGGGGCCTACGCGGAGGTACTCTTCAATCCCGATGGAGCCGGAGTTGACTACATTGTACTCCGCGAAGCACTGCCAAGCCTCGGCAATGGCGACGCCTTGACCCTCCATCAACGTCCAGACCTCATCAATCGAGAGCTCCAAGGGGGGGGCACCTTTTTCAAGAGCAGTGACTTGATTTGGCGTTTGCAACGAATTCGGCGAGGCGAAACTGCGACGGCAGGAAGTGCAAGTGGATCGTGGGGGGGGGAGGGCAAGTCGGGTGCGCGCGAGGAGCCACTTCGCGGATCTCCTCGTTCAGCGTGAGAGTCTCGTCTGGCTTGGCCTATTGCTCCTGCTCGGCCTGTTTGACAATGTGAGAGACGGAGGGGTAACTCTCGGTCAGGACGGAGCGGCAGCTTTCGTCTGCAATTGTTTTTGACGAATACCTTGGATGCATCCACTTTCGCAGATACTTTAACAAAATGGTTCCCGTGACCGCTAGAGAGTTAGAGAACGAAAGCACTTGACCTTAGGATGGACAGTGAGACAGAAAACGTAGTCAACGTCATGAAAACTGTACGCGCGCTCTCCCACTGCGGCTGTCGGCGTTGATGCCGTCGCCGCCGTCTCAATCACCCGCACGTTCCTTCCCACTCCGCGCCGCAACGTTTTGATCACGTCCGCGACCGCCTCTGCGGCACCTCCCGCAGCGGATCCCCTCCCCGCCGCTTGCCGCTCCGCCTTCCACAGGGCACGTTTCAGGGGATTAGGCGCGGTGCAGAGTGAGCGTTATGATGGCGGCGGTATGAAGGGGGTTGAAACAGTGCGGCATCTGTGGGGGCTCCTTCCGAGTCCGTTCTTGCCGTCGCACTTGTCGTTGCTCGAGGGGAGACAGGAGAATATTGTGCTCAAACGGATATCCGAGCAAAGGAGGGCACCAGCAGACGCAGTTATGCATCCCCCAACAGACAAATCGAGATAGAATATGCTAACTAATATAAAATTTTAGTTAGAGACAGTGCGATTGTGCTTGAAGGACGATGGCTGAAAAGGTGCTCCATTTCATCCCCCCCCCCCCCGCCCTTCCCCTTTTTGCCACCGAATCTTGACGCATTGCCCTATGTGCTGATTATTTGCGCGTGGGCGGCGCTCTTTGAACGTGCGCTTGATGCCGTTGTTGTCATCGGCAAGGTGTGAGGGGCCATCACGGGGCAGGCCGCGCTCTTAAATTAGGCTCTTTTAAAATTAGAAACATTTTTCGTTAATAGTTTGCTCCTGATATCCCCTGACCTGCCTTAGAATCGCCAAGAGCCGCGGCTGCTGGGCGCTGCGGACGTTGCGGCCATCTCAACGTCCATCAAAGGTCACACCGGCGCCACGCTTGACGTCGCCATCGCCCCCATCGGCGAGCTCGTCGCAACCGCCTCCGCTGGCAACCTCGTGAGGCTTTTTCGCACCGACGGGAAGCTCGTGCGCAACTTGTCCGGCCATAGCGATTCTATTATTAGAGTTGATTTCAGCCGCGACGGCACAAGGCTCTTGTCCGCGTCGGTGGACCGCACTGCGCGGGTGTGGGACGTCGCGAGCGGGCGGTGCGTTCAAACGCTGCGCGGCCATTCAAATTCCATCTTTGGCGCGATGTTCTCCCCCGACGGCGCGATGGTGGCGACGGCGTCGGAGGACGGATCGGTCCGCGTCTGGACGTCTGATGGCTCATTTGTACGCGCGCTCCCTCACGGCGCCGCCGTCACGGCGGTGGGATGGTCGTCATGCGGGAGGTTTGTCGCGTCGGGGGGGGGGGACGGGGGCGCGAGAGAAAACGAAAAGGCGGGGGA
>JAIYDP010000423.1 GCA_027487435.1 Verrucomicrobiaceae bacterium
CCAGCGCAGCCTCGACCTCGGGGCCTCTCGCCAAATTCCCGCGAATACCCAGACGACACTGATGCTCGAAGTCACAAACGCTGCTGCCGCCGACCTTGGTAGCTTGGAACTCACCATGGATGAAACATCCCAAATTCTCCCGCTTCAAAGCGAGACCCCAGACACTCGTCATCGTCACCTAGCTTGCATCGCGGCCTTCGGGATGAAACTAGGTGGCGACTCGCTAGACCGCGCGGCGTTGGAATCAGAACTTGCCTCCTTGGAAGCTCTCGCACCATCCCCGTCAATCTTGTCTTCGCTGGCCGTTGTTCGCAAAGGTCTATCGATGATGCCATAAATCAATCTGCTCTTTCTCACAAAGCGAACTCCATTTGGCTCTCGCCATTACGAAACACCGAAGCACGGCTGATTTTTTTCCAAAACGAGAAAAATCCACTCCGCGCCGCAGGTTGAAAATCCCGATCCCACGCACGCTGTAGCCAGACGATAGGAAATTCCGCCATCCGTGATTCCGCCGCAAACGCATCCGCCAAGTGTCCAACCTGCGGAGCCATACTGACGATATTTTCCGCTCCTTGCCGGCGCAACCATTCCACGAAATCCGCAACATTCGTGAAACGCTCTACCGTCCGGCCATAGTGCTTTTCCGCACGCAAAGCCGCATCATCAAGAGCTTGGTTCAGCCATGCATGACGAGCCGCAGAACAAGGTTCATTACGCACATCCAGAAGCGCGATCCTTGTCGGTTGCAAGCGAGCCGCTTCACCCTGTTCCACACTCAGATCTTCCGCATGCAGCAGCAAGCAAACATCCATCGCAGACGCAGGAATTTCCGTCGCCCAGCGCGGCAGAGCATGAAGAGATCCATCAGCGCGATCCGCAGGAATATGCGCCACCGCTCCAGCTAGCTCCTGCAAGCCCTGCGGCCTATGCTGCGGATGGTAGCGCTCGATGTTATCTGGCCGTGCAAGGTAGGTTTTCCCTGGGGTATGAAGCCCTGCCACCCAGCGCCACGATAGCGTATTGCTCGCGGGATCCCCATCCAGCAAGTGCTGCATGAAAAAGTTCGCCCCCTGCGCCCACGGCAACTTGAGATGATGAACCCAAAACGCCGCCCACCACATTCGCGCATGATTGTGAAGATAGCCACTCTCCTTGAGTTCGATCGTAAAATCATCCATCGCTGCACAACCTGAATTTCCCGCCATCACCCGCAATGCCAACTCAGATGGCTTCTCGGACGCCAACGCCACGGCATCGCGCCACACGCCTGGACGCTGTGCCAACCAGCCTTTCCAGTACGTCCGCCAACATACCTCCTGGAGAAATTTCTCGATCGCAGAAAAGGAATGCCGTTCTAACAGATAGGCCACCACCTCTTCCTCGCGAATCAGACGATGCCGTATCGCTGCTGAAAGCCGCGACACATGCGGATGACCTTCGCTTACGAAATTTCTCGCACCAGCATAGCGTTTCGCCAACGACGAAAATTCCGCCAAGCGCGCCAATGCCGCCTCGCGCGTCGCCGGATATTTTTCTAGCATCTCAGCCACGCTCATACCGTGCTTTTTTGTTGTCCCACAGGATGTGGTGCTGCGGCATGAATGATGATGCAGTCACGCCCCTCCACTCCGCACCAAAGTTGGTAAATGCGAATGACGTTTTGGCGAATCCCACTCAGCGGAACCTTCAAAAAACCAGCCCGCTTGGCAGATTCAAAAAGGATGCGCTCTTTTTGCGTGAGCCGATGCCCCTTCGCACGACTGCCGATCTTGGATCGTGTCGCTTTGCCACGGCTAAGTTTTTCTATGTCGTTATGATCTGCTCGGTGCACCATGCCCTACCATCCACCGATTTCAGCAAATGTCAAAACACGCGATGCAGCCCCGAAAAACCTGCTACACAACAAACTCTTGCCAAAGTCCTTAACCATGCTTAAAGATTTCTCCCATGACGACAGAACATGAGCCACAAGACTCGCTCGGAGAAATGTATTCCGAATACTTTCTCCAATACGCCAGTTACGTCATTTTAGAACGTGCAGTGCCGCATTTGAACGATGGACTTAAGCCAGTGCAGCGCCGCATTTTGCACTCGACGAAGGAACTCGATGATGGCCGCTACAACAAAGTCGCCAACATCGTCGGCAACACTATGAAATATCACCCGCATGGTGATGCTTCCATCGGCGATGCGATGGTGCAGCTCGGGCAAAAGGATCTCCTCATCGACACCCAAGGAAACTGGGGCAACATCCTCACCGGCGACAGTGCCGCTGCGCCCCGATACATCGAAGCTCGCTTAACCAAGTTTGCGTTAGAAATCAGCTTCAATCCGAAAACCACCGAGTGGATGCCAAGTTACGACGGTCGTAACAAAGAACCGGTTACGCTTTCCATGAAATTTCCCCTCCTGCTCGCTCAGGGCGTCGAGGGCATTGCCGTGGGCCTCGCTTGCAAGATCCTTCCGCACAATTTCATCGAACTCATTGA
Organism: Verrucomicrobiaceae bacterium; assembly: GCA_027487435.1. Taxonomy (GTDB): domain Bacteria; phylum Verrucomicrobiota; class Verrucomicrobiia; order Verrucomicrobiales; family Akkermansiaceae; genus UBA956. The sequence continues at coordinate 2,493 of JAIYDP010000423.1, forward strand.
TGCGTCCATCGCGATTCTTCGCGGCGAGCCCTTCACCCTCGTGCCGGACTTTCCCACCAGTGGCATCATGGATTGCAACGAATACCGCGATGGCCTCCGCGGCGGGCGCGTCCGCGTCCGTGCCAGAATTTCTACCGAGAAAAAAGGCCTGCTGCGCATCACCGAGATCCCTTTTGGCACCACCACCGGCGCACTCATGGAAAGCATCGTCGCCGCCGCCGATAAAGGAAAAATCAAGATCCAAAAAATCGAGGACAACACCGCCGCTAACGTCGATATCCTCATCCATCTCCCCGCTGGTGCCGATGCCGAGAACACCCGCGATGCCCTCTACGCCTTCACCGACTGCGAACTCTCCCTCTCTCCCAATGCCTGCGTCATTTCCGATGGCAAACCGCAATTTCTTGGCGTATCAGAAATCCTCCGCCGCAACACCCAGCAGACCAAAGACCTGCTCGGCATGGAACTGCAAATCCGCCTCGCCGAACTCGGAGAAAAATGGCACTTCTCCTCCTTGGAGAAAATTTTCATCGAGAACCGCATCTACCGCGACATCGAGGAATGCACCACCTGGGAAGCTGTGATTCAAGCCATCGACGATGGCCTAAAACCCTTCATCAAGCTACTCAAGCGCGAGGTCACCACCGACGACATCGTCCGCCTCACCGAGATCAAAATCAAACGCATCTCCAAGTTCGATGCCTTCAAAGCCGATGAGGAAATCAAGAGCTTAGAAAAAGACATCGATGCCACCGAAAAGAACTTCAAACGCCTCAACGCCTACGCCATCAAGTGGTTTGAAGACTTGAAGAAAAAATACGGTGAAGGTCGCGAGCGCCGCACCGAAGTCAGTTCGTTTGACCGCGTCGATCGCACGCAAGTCGTCGCCGCCACAGAAACCCTCTATGTCGATTGGAAAAACGGCTTTGCTGGCTTCGGCATGAAAAAAGATGAAGCCATCGAAAAATGTTCCTCCATGGATGACATCATCGCCTTCACCCAAGACGGCAAAATGAAGGTCATGAAAATCGCCGACAAGGTCTTCGTCGGCCAGAAGCCCATCCACGTTGCCATTTTTCGCAAAGATGAGCCCTACACCTACTCCATCATCTATCGCGATGGCAAAGACGGAGCCATCTACGCCAAACGCTTTGAAGTCGGCGGCATCACCCGCGATAAAGAATACGATCTCACCAAAGGCAAGCCCGGCTCGCGCATCCTCTACTTTGCCCTCCACAAAACCGAGGTAGAGAGTGCCGCGCAAATGCTCATCGTCCACCTCAAGCCGCAGTTGAGACTACGCAACGTCACCCGCCCCTTCCATTTTGCCGAAGTCACCGTCAAGAGTCGCAGCAGTGGTGGAAATGTCGTCACGAAACACGCCGTAGATCGCATCGTCCGCGCCCCCAAAGACTTCGACCCCCAAGTCGGCGCGTAAAGGAGCCGCCATGGAGTGCGGTGACATGTCACCGCTTTGGATCAGCGCGCCATGTCGCGCCAAAGGAAAGCGGCGAAATGTCGCCGCACTCCAAAGGCTCCCAAGCCCGCGAAGCCATCGAGCGAGAGTGAGCGGAAGTTGAGCATCAATGAGAAATTTCATGCAACACCCGCGATGATGGTGTGGTCGAGTTGCTGTGCGGCGTAGGTGAGAGCGGCTACGATGTCTTCAGATTCCAGAAAAGGGTAGTCGTTGAGAATTTCTTCATGACTAGCACCAGCCGCAATGAGAGCCAATACATCGCTCACCCGCAGGCGATAGCCTCGTATGCACGGTCTTCCTCCGCATTTACCCTGTTCCACCGTGATGCGATCCAGTAAATTCATAATGTTGAGCGTAACGACACGGTGGCTCTTGGCAAGCTGTATTCTTTGGTATGGCTGGTAATTCACGACAAGTCTCCCGCTCCGCCCTCTTGGATTCCTTTTAGACCAACGAGGTAACGGTGCAACCAATTGGTTCAAATTCCCCAACGGGGATAAACAAGCTATCCCAGGGCAAGCGAGGCTTTGCGAGTGCCACCCTTGGTTCACGTACCCCAAAAAAACCTCCCAAGCACCCCGACGGCTATAACTTCAGGGGCTCAAACATGTAATGTTTGCAGCGTAAAGTTATTCAAGCTTGACACCAATTACCTCTCGAGAACAAAATTTATGAGAAATGAATTTTGCCGATTACCAATCCGAAGCTCACTTATGGATCACGCTTGCCACGGGAGAATATTACCCTGATGTGCTTCCCCTTGCTTGCGAACTTTACCAGCCCGTGCTGGTGACTTTTGGTCACTTGATTGAGCGTGCTCATTCTTCAAAGGACTTGTTCATGCAAATAGCGGAACTGCAACCCCAGTGGATGCGCATCCAAGTTTGCCGAGTTTTTCGCAAATATGTCAGCCCAGAGACTCCAGTCGAAATGCTCAAGAAGAAGTCTGCCGCTCAGGGAATATGCGAAAAATTTGGAAATGGGTTTCGTCCGATAGCAGAAGTTCAAAAGCGATTCCGCGAGCGTCCCATGCCTGATGAGGCGATTTGCGCCATCCTTTGGGAATACAAAGATCGAGGCAAGAAGGGCTATGACCTGACTGAGCGCCTCTTTTCAATTGTGCGTGAGAATTATCCAAGCCTCACGATCACGGGTCCTGAAAGAGCTGGCAAAGATATTCTACTAGGCGAAATTTTTCCAGACTACCCTAAGCCCGACCGCCCAGTCGACTTTGTTCTGATGGAGAAGAAAAAGATCTTGGCAGTAGGTCTAGCTCGCTACGACAGCGACAGAGGTGGTGCGCAGGAAGATGATCGCACAGGTCAGTATCGAGATTGTGCCGCAGAAGTCTTAGGCTACGCTGATAAGCATGAACTAAAGACCAAAGTGATCTTCTTAAACGACGGTCCTGGTCTCTTACTGGGTTCGATGTGGAAGGATTATGCTCACATCGATGAAGCTTGGGGAAATAGAGTCAAGGTTGCAACGCTGAGAATGTTTCCTGAACGGGTAACTTTGAAGTGGCTCAAATCATAGTATGGCAACGGGCATTACATCCATGGGAGAACTGGGAAAATTGGGCGGGTTTGAGCTAACCTACCCAAACAAGGCTACCCGTCAGGAAATTTTACGCGGTGAACGTGCAAATTCGCTCATTGATTATCGCCCCAATACGAGTGAGGGCGACTTATACTGTGGTGACAATTTGCCCATTCTAAGAAGCCTGCTTTTTGATCGTGGTATGCGGGGTAAATTTGATCTTGTTTATATTGACCCCCCTTTTGCGACAGGGTCGCGGTTTGAGTCTCGCAAGCAATCGCATGCCTATTCTGACAACCTTCGAGGCGCAGAATTTTTAGAGTTTCTTCGTTGTCGGCTCATATTGCTGCATGAATTGCTATCGGACGCAGGATCTTTGTATCTCCACCTGGATTCGAGAATGATTTGCGAGACAAAGATCATTCTAGACGAGGTTTTCGGCTCTGAAAACTTTCGCGCACTCATCACTAGGAAAAAGAGTAACCCAAAAAACTACACGAGAAAGTCCTATGGGAACATAGCTGATTACATCCTTTTTTACTCAAAAACAGATTCTTATATTTGGAATCGCCAGACATTACAGCCTACAGAGGAGCATCTCAAGGAATACCGTTATATTGATGAGAATGGAAGACGACACATGCGCGTACCCCTCCATGCCCCGGGTGTTCGGAATGGTGAGACGGGAGGAGAATGGAAAGGTATGCTTCCTCCGCCAGGAAAGCACTGGCAATACAAGCCCTCCACGCTGGATCAGTTAGACGCGGATGGGCACATTCATTGGTCTACGAGTGGCAACCCACGAAAGAAAGTGTATCTTGATGAAAATGAGGGTGTGTCGGTTCAAGATATATGGTTAGATTTCAAAGACGCGCATAACCAGAACATAAAAATTACTGGGTATCCTACGGAAAAAAATCCGGAATTGCTAGAGCGCATTGTAAAAGCCTCATCAAACAAAGGTAGTCTCGTTTTGGATTGTTTTGCCGGTTCAGGGACTACTCTTGATATTGCAGGAAAACTGGGACGTCGTTGGCTAGGAGTTGACGAGAGTTTTGAGGCAATCGCCACAATTTGCCAGAGGATCGCTAAGGGAACTGCTAGGATGGGAAGTTTTAGGGATACGCAATTACCTAGCCTCGAAGAAGTGTTATTGTTTCCAGACGAACCGCGCCACTTTGGTCTCACTGTCAGCCGCAGCATGCTGGGGACTTTAAAACAACAAGCCCAACAAGCGGGTGAACACCAAGCTGATGGCCGCTGCGAGTTATCGCGCATCCTTAGATTTTTTGACGATGATGAAGTCGAAACAGATCTCTCGGCTATTGGTAGGTCAACCTAAACGGTTCCCATGACAAGCCACTCCACCCTACACTGATCCAGGCCGCTCCACGGTCATCGCGGCGCTGCCGGCTTCGTTGCCGGTTTCTAGGACGACGACGACTTTGTAGCTCGCTTCCATGCCGGGTTGGGTGAGGCCAAAGTCGGTGATCAGTTCGCGTGGGTCTGTAGGCAGGCGGACGGCGAGAAGCACGGAGTCTTTTTCGTCGTACACTGGGCCGGGGCAACCGCGCACTTCGTAGCGGGCGAGGGTGGGTTCGGGGGAGGCTTCGTAGGTGATTTTTGCCTTGTCGGGGGCTACGAAAACGGCGGTGGCTTTGACGGGGTCTGGCGTGTGGCCGGGTGGCGGGGTCACGGCGGGCAGCGTTTCCACGAGGGTGGGCATCTGCGCACAACGCGCGGGCACGATCTTGCGATAGCTGACCATCACGTCCTTGGCGGTGGCCATGATGCGATCACGCTCGCTGCGGGCGAGCACGGCGTTCTGGTTAGCATTCGCTTCTGTCATGTAGAGACCTTGAAGATCCGCGATTTCTACGGCGAATTCGGCTTCCGATGTGCCATCGGACAACACCAAGGGCAGGGTGATGCCAGCTGGGGCGGGGGCGGCGTTGAGCTTTTGCCAGAGGGAAAGCACATCGCGCATGGGGTTGATGAAGGTTTCCTCGCCATCGCTGGCGCTGGGGGCGTAGGATCGGGCGTTGATGAAGGCGGTGCCGGCCCAATAGCCATCGAGCATGGCGTTGAATTCATTAAAATGAGCGAGCATTTTCGCCTTCATGATGCGGATGCCGCCGCGGGCGATTTCCTTGTCATTGAGGAAGCCGATGACGGTCTGAAACTGCGCGTGCAGGCTATCGCGCAAGGAAGTGAAGTCGCCCCGCGACATGGCGGTGCCATCCGGGGCAGGCACGGTGAGATCAGGCGTAAGCGCGACATCCACTTGCGTCCAATGGGCAAGGAATTCGTTCATGGTGGGGATGTAGGAAGTGTTGCTAGAAAGAGGCATGGCAGTGATGTTGGTTCGTTGCGGGGGTAAATTGCACCATTTTTCGCAAATAGGCAAGGATTTTTGTGAAAAAAGTATGTCGGTTGATAAAAATATGTCATCCGTTGGCAAGAATATAGGATCGGCTGATGTTCTAAAATGATATTTTTGTAACAAACTTGCATCGGTTGGCGTTCTGAGTCTATATTTTGATGATCTATGTATATCGGTTATAGAAATTGCATGATCGGTAGTTCTACAAAGTATCATTGATGGCAAAAAAATCATTATCTGGCAATAACATTTGGCCTGTAATCAACTACCGATCAAGCAACTTTTACAAAAGGCAAGATATTTGTCAAAAAATGCAATGTTACGGCTAGAAGCGGCGGAAATGGCGAAATACTAGGGAGAAATCAAATACGGCTATTTCTTCTCCAGCCGCTCCACCTGCCGCTTGGCGTCTTTCGAGTCGGGATGATTTTCTCCCAAGACCTTGTTCCGCCCCGCCAAGGCGCGGCGGGCGAAGGCCAAGGCCTCCTCCTGCCGCCGCAGAACTTCCAGCGTGATGGAGAGGTTGTAGCAGCTCATCAAGGTATCCGGATGC
>JAIYDP010000455.1 GCA_027487435.1 Verrucomicrobiaceae bacterium
AACCCAGCCCCCCCCCCGGAAAAACCAAACCACGCCAAAAAATTTCCCCCCCCCCCCCCCCCCCAACAATAAAAATCTCCGCAGGCTGTTTGTCTCACATCTGTCAGAGAAGACTGTTTTCGACGAGCGTCGCGTCGAGCTCGTCGAGTCGTGGATCGACGGCTTCGATTCGAAACTCCCCCCCCTGCGCAATTTTATCCTCCCCGTGAGTCCGCCTCAACTTTCTTCTTCTTTTAAAATTTTAATAAATGAGGGCGGAGGTCTGGCAGCGTCGCACCTTCACGTCGCCCGCGCGATCTGCCGCCGCGCCGAGCGCGCCGTCGTGTCCTTGTCAAACGAAGCCGACGTTGACGACTCCGTTAAAAGATATTTAAACAGGCAGGCTCTGCTAAGTTCTCTATGACTCCACAGGCTCAGCGACTACCTCTTCGTCGCCGCGCGATGGGCGTCGCATCGTGAGGGTGCGAGCGAGCTTATTTACCAGCGCGACGCGGGGGTTGTGGCGCGACTTGGCGGCGCGAGCTGAAAGGCTGCTGGACTATGCTTTTAACTTTAACAAAGAGTCTTTTCATGCGCAATAAAGCCTGTCTCCATTGGCCCCATCGCTCTACAAAACGACTTGCATGGGGTAGAATTTATCGGAATGGAGTGAGGGGGGGGGGGGGGATCAGAGGTTTGGGCGAGGGAGGATGACGTCGAGGTACGCAATATCTGCAAAGGACCTTCCCTTCGCTTCGTCGGAAGAAAAGAACGCAGTTACGAGAGAGACAGCGCTGTTAAAATCAGTACCCCCCCCCTGTGCGGCGCACCGTTTGATGACTTTTGGCGAAAAAGCCGCACGTTGGAGGGAAGGTACGACAGTCGCATGCTCGTCCTCGACGGCGGCAGCGATGGCTTCGTTTCGACCGGCGAGCTCAAACTGAAGGGGTCACGCGCTGGAGGAGGGGGGGGGGGAAGGAACCCAGAGGCGGTAAAGGAAAAGCGTGCGCGCAGTGACGACGAAGTCAGGGAGGGAAATGACCGCTCGCCCGTTCAAAAATGAGGCAGCGTAGTTGAGGGCGTGGCGCACCATCCGACGCGCATCGGCTGCGGTTGGAGCAGCAGGCTCCAACACGGGGGGGGGGGGTAACTTTGAGCGGGACGCAAAGGCAGCGAAAACGCCGTCGGCAAATGCGGCGTCGGCTGCAAGATCAGATGGCTAACAGAAAATGGGACGCGTCAAGAAGCCGCAGTACCCCGCAGATAGCGCGGCGAAAAATGCGGCACGATGGGGGAGACAATTCGGGAGGGGGCCCTCAAAAGACCCGACGGCGGTCAGACAAGGGACGGACTACGTACCGATGATGGGGACAAGGGACAAGGCCGCCGCCCACGTGGCGACGTCGCGCTGGAGGGGTGTGAAGCTACCGGCCCAGCAGATGGCGCGGGGGTCCACGTGGACGGCTGAGAGGAGGGGGGCGAGGGTTGAGATGCAAGTTTGGGCGACTTGGGAGGTGATGGGGGCATCAAACGAGAGGACGATGGCGAAATTTGAATAGGCGGCCATCACGTGGTTGAAGGCGGAGAGAAGGTGGAGGAGGTCGTCGGCGTCGGAGGGGGAGGTGGGGGCTGAGAGGAAGAGAAAAACTCTACGAGAGGAGAAAGCGGAGACGGCGGAGACAATGTCAAAGAGCATTGCTGGCACCGGCTTGCCATCGACGAGGCAATGGGCCTCCTCTCGGCTGAAGCTGCGCACACGGTAGGCTACTCGGGTACCGTCGATGGCCAGAGCTCGTCGGATGTTTGGCCACGATGGGACTACACAATCACGTACTAAACTTTGATCTAACTTATTGCGTCCTCCAGGTCAAACAATGGGATGATGTCATCCCTGTGGCTTGCTTCGGGACATCCATCCAGATCGTTCACGCAGAAACAGTATGCCGCGCCCGAAGACAACGGAGATTTCGACACGTCTTTGATAGTACTTAATTGTGAGAGAATGACACACAAGCATGAAACAGCGCTTCCGGAAAAGCGAGAATTGCTTGAAGTTTGGAGCGCACGTCAGATTCCATTAAACAATAATGTTAGAGCTATTTAGCACTGAATGATTCATTCATTGTCTTAGACTGAAACAAAAAAGCCGTAATGTTTATTCAAATGCATAGCATGCGCCTGCATATTGTATCAGACAACAACTCGGAAATCTCAAGTTCCCATGGTCTTTGTTATTTAACCGCCTTGGTCTCGGACATGTTGGCAATGTCATTCCTACCTCAGGGACCAGCTAGAAGACCTTTGAAGCCGATCCCCAGTCCTCTTATGCAGGGGCCTAGTGCGCCTGCAAGAACTCTCGTGATCAGCAAGCAGCTTTCATTTAACAATTCAAATTTCACCCTCCTGCAAGTCACAGACTCAGACGACTCTCCAGCCTCTTCTCCTCAGGCCACCCAGCAGAGGCAACTCGCCTCATTTCGGATTGGTCCCCCTGAGCCATCTCCTCTTTCTCGGCATAGCCTCTCGTCCACGTTTCCTTCCACTTACCATCCGCCTGGTCGGCAGCCGACGCCAAGCCGCACCTCTCGCCCTCCCTCCCCGCCGCGCCAGCAGCTCTCCTCAACAATCCCCTCCTCCTATTCATCCACGACGTATTTGAAGGCTTCCATTAATCCGAAGCCGCCGCCAGACTCTCCACAACTCCAAGGAGAGCCCCCCCCCCCCCTCTCCCGCCACATGACGCCGAGACAAGCAACCCCTCAGCGAGTGGAGCCCATGCGACACGCCGCAGAACGACCCCCAGCGGACCTCCCAAAGCTCTCAGCCGACGCCTCCCCGTCATCCCGCGCCGAGGGTGGGTTCGTCGAGCGCCTCAAGCGCCAAGTTGCGGACGACAGTCCCGCAAGGGGGGGGACTCGAGAGGTATCGCGCATGCCGCAGACGCCCCGCGCGCTCGTTGGCCTCAACAACCTCGGGAATACGGTGCTTGGGAGGGGCTCCGTTTGCTCAAATTGACCCAACCCCCCCTCCCCTCCCTCCCCCTCTCCCTCCGCTCTTTCCTTCGCTGACGCCGCAGTGCTTCATGAACTCGGCGCTGCAGTGCCTCGTCCATTGCACCCCCCTCGCGTCGTATTTCCTCCACGGCGATCATCGCGCGGAACTTAACAGCTCAAATAAAATGAAGGGGAGGCTCGCAGCGGAGTTTGCGGCCCTCGTCGAACAGTCGTGGGCGCCAGGCGGGGGGTGCTTTTCCCCGCAGAGAATCAAAGATCAAATCTCACGATGGGCTCCACAGTTTTACGGCTATGAGTGTGGAAATTCGCTTTTAGGACTGACCCTGCGCAGCCAGCACGACTCTCATGAGCTCCTCCGCTTTTTGATTGATGGCCTCCACGAGGACCTCTCCCGCCAAAAACGCCCCATCGCACACTCCGTTTGCACCTGCCCCCCCCAGTCTCACCCCCCCTCTCTCTCAAGTACGATGACCCCCTCAACGACACCCGCCCCGACGACGCCCAAAGCGCGTGCATGTGGGAGAACTACCTCTGCCGCAACAACTCCGCCATAACAGACATCTTTTGCGGGCAGTTTAAATCCACTGTCGAGTGCGGCAATTGCAAGCGCGTCACCCGCACCTTCGACGTCTTTTTGGACCTCTCCGTCCCAGTCCCGAGGGTGCGGGGGGGGGGGGCTGTTGCACTGACGTGCAGTCAAAGTCAACGCGCGGTGGGTTTGGAATGAGCGAATCCGGCGCGTCCTGCGCGCTGGTGCGTTGGGGAGGGTGGGGCGAGGGGCTGACGCGGGCAGGAGGACTGCTTGGGGCAATTTTTTGAATCCGAGCGGCTCAGCGGCGCGGACAAATATTTCTGCGCGAAATGCAAGTCGCTGCAGGAGGCGACGAAGTCCCTGGCGCTGTTCCGCCTGCCCCAGGTCCTCGTCATCCGTATCCAGCCGCGCTCTTAAATTAACCTTTAATTTTTAACTTCTATCAACGTTTCACGCAGCCACCTCCTCTTTGATAGCGTCATCAATCAAACACATGTCACTGCACACTTCCTTAGCGCCAAGACCTCAAGCGCTTTAACAAGTCCTCTTTCTCGCGCTCAAAACTCGCGACCCTCGTCCGCTTCCCCACCCGCGCCCTCAGCCTCGGCCGCTTCGCCGCCTCCGCCTCCGGCGCCGCTGGGACGGAGTACGAGCTGTTTGCGACGTCAAACCACATGGGGGGTCTTGACGGGGGCCACTACATTGCTTACTGCAGGTTAGTGAGGGGAGGGGGGGGGTTGATCCCTCAGAAATTTCGACGATGGCCGTTGGTACAGTTTTAATGACTCTCGCGTGTCGCCCATGGCCGAGGATGGCGTCGTGGACGCCTCTTCATACGTCCTTTTCTACATTCGCAAGTCCTGAGTCATCGCCTCCCCCCCCCTGATTCAACCGTCCCGCTGGCCATGTTGGCCGCATGGGATGCGCACTGCCGCACCTCCAACCTCCGTCCGTCCCTTGGGCAGAGGCGGCTGCCCGAGTGGCGCATGAACTTAATAAAAGGTCCTGCCATAACATCGCGCTGTACTAACAAGCAAACTCAACATCCAACTATTTACGCAAAGGCACGCTCCAACCAGCCTGCATACTGCGTTGCGTTGGGGGCGGGGTTCCAGAAGAAAGGCGCGAGGACGACTGAGAGGATGGCCATGAGCTTCATCAAGATGTTGAGCGACGGGCCGGACGTGTCCTTGAGGGGGTCACCGACGGTGTCGCCGATGACGGCAGCCGCGTGGGTCTCGGATTTCTTCTCGTGGCCCTTGCCGAGGGCTCCCTTTTCAATGTACTTCTTGGCGTTGTCCCAAGCGCCGCCGGTATTGGAGGAGGAGATCGCCATTTGAACGCCAGAGACGAGGGCGCCAGCGAGCATGCCGGCGAGGGTGTGGCGGCCGAAGACGAAGCCGACGATGATGGGGGAGCCGAGGACGAGGGCGCCAGGGAGGATCATTTCCTTGAGGGCAGCGACGGTGGAGATCTCGACGCAGCGGGAGTAGTCAGGCTTCTTCTCGCCGCTCATGATCTTGCCGTCCTCAAACTGGTCCTTGATCTCGTTGACCATGGCCATGGCAGCCATGCCGACGGACTTCATGGTCATGGCGGTGAACCAATAGGGAAGCATAGCGCCGATGAGGAGGCCGGCGAACTCAAAGGGCTGGAGGATGTTGACGCCGTCAAGCTTCACGCGTGTGATGAACGCGCCGAAAAGGGCGAGCGACACGAGGGCCGCAGAGCCGATGGCAAAGCCTGCGTATTTAGTACAAAAAAGAATTGCTGACGAACCCTTGCCAATTGCAGCGGTGGTGTTGCCGGCAGCGTCAAGGGCGTCAGTGCGCTCGCGGGTCTCAGGGCCGAGGCCGGACATCTCGGCGATGCCGCCGGCGTTGTCGGAGATGGGGCCATACGCGTCGATGGTGAGGCCGATGCAGAGGGTGGAGAGAATGCCAAGGGCTGCAACGGCAATGCCATACATATTGCCAAGGGCAAACGAGCAATAGATAGTGACTTCGAATGTCAAACGGGGGATAAGGAGGAAGAGAGGGTACTTGCGAGGGCGAACACCGGGATGATGACGGACTTGTAGCCGAGGGCAAGGCCGTAGATAATGTTGGTGGCCGCGCCAGTCTTGCAAGACTCGGCGACGTCACGAACGGGGGAATACTGATGGGAGGTGAAGTACTCAGTGACGTAGCCGATGAGGAGTCCGGACCACAAGCCCGAGCCGACGCAGAAGAAGATGTACCAGTTCTTCACGCCGGTGCGACCTGGGACGTTGAACGTGGCGGGAAGACAGTAGTAGCAGAGGAGGAAGACGACAGGGGTCTGGAGGAGGGCAGAGACGAGGAGCTGACGCTTGAGAGCAGGCTCAATTTCTTCCTCAGTGGTGACACTCTTGATGTGAGTGACAACGAAGGTGGTGAGGAGGGAGGTGATGATGCCCGATGCAGAGATGAGGAGAGGGAACATCATGGCCGTCCATGAAGCAATCAGCTCAGGGGACTGCGCAGCGACGACGAGGGCTGCGCACGTTGACTCCGCAAGGGAGCCGAAGAGGTCCGCACCCATGCCGGCGATATCACCAACGTTGTCACCGACGTTGTCGGCGATGACACCGGGGTTGCGTGGGTCGTCCTCAGGGATTCCCATGACAACCTTGCCGACGAGATCAGATCCAACATCAGCGGCCTTAGTGTAAATGCCGCCACCTACGCGGCCGAAGAGGGCGACGGAGGAGCCGCCAAGGCCGTAGCCGGCGACGGTCTCGTACAGGAGGGCTTCGTCGGCGTGTCCGAAATGGAACTTGAACAAGTTGATGGTCACAAAGAGGACAAGGACACCGAGAGACGGGAGAGCAAAACCAAGGACGGAGCCAGCCTTGTAGGCGACGTCGAACGCGGGGGCATATCCCTTCTGCGCGCAGATGGCAGTGCGCGCATTGGCGTAGACACCGATCTTCATGCCGATGTAACCAGACACAATGGAAGTGACGGCACCGAGAATGAAGGAGACAGCTGAGAGGAGGCCATTGACGACGCCGCTGACAATGCCGAGGAGCACCCACAGGAGGATGGAGAAGACGACAATGAAGATTGCGAGGATCTTGTACTCGGCATAGAGGAAAGACGCAGCGCCTGTTGCAATAGCGTCAGAGGTTTCCCACACTGTCTTGATGGCAGCATCAGAGTCGCCGCCGTCCTCGTGAACGAGAGACGCGTTCTCGTTGCTTCCACGAACAACACTCTTTTGTACAAGAAGAGTGAAGTAAATGGCAGAGACGATTCCAACAGCAGTGCAAGAGAGAATGATGAGAGTAGCACCGACATCGCCAACAATCGGTGCGGCAAGTGCAGGGGCAGCCTTAGCCTTAGCTGGAGCAGCAGCAGGTGCTGCAGCTGCGCCAGCAGCTGATTCTGTGAGAAAGAAGAAAAGTATTGACAAACGCTTGGCTGCTCCAGCGAGAGAAGTCGAGTCAAGGGTTTCCACAAAAGAAGAGCGAGCGAGCTAAAAAGTCAATAAACCACAAACTTGCACACTTTGTTGCTCACTGCCACACCAGCGGCGACGGCAGCGCAGAGAGTAAGAGCCATGAAGGACATGACGACGAAGACATTTTTGGAAAGCTGAGGCTGTGCACGACCAGGATTCCTGAAAGTTCCGTACCTCCTGCCCATGTTGATAACAACTAACTTAACAGAAAATATGACGTGGCAACTTCCGTGCACACAAAAAAGTGGTCAAAGTCAAGTCAAACTGATCTCCAAAATAAGAGCTGGGAAGGGTCGTCGAGGAGGGTCGTTGACAAACAAACTAAAGATGGACCAAAAAAAGAAGCTTTCAACCCGCACCATCTTTGCTCATCGAATTGTTACTTCTAAAAACGAAGTTTGCCGTGCATTTCTTACTGCTCTATTTTCTAAAAGAATTGATTGTTGATTAGGACATGCAGGCCCTTCGTTCTCTCTCCCGTCGTTGTATTCGGCCAGTGGCTCGTGGTGGCGACCACGGGCATGGCGCTGAGAGCCTTGAAGGAAAAGTGAATCTTATCCCACCCTATTCTTATGAGACAGGCTGGCTGGGAAATTGCAGTGCGAAAGGTGCTCAAGAAGGACGAGCACATCGTGCTTGCTATTTTCGCTTTTTGGGGAACTTTGGTTTTCGGGATTAAATCTCTGAAGGGTGGGGATAAGAAGAAGGAATAGATCTTGGTTGGTTAAGTTTGTAAAGCACATTTCTGGATTGAGGGAAATAATATACGCCAGATGAGGAATACATAGCATCTGGGCTGAATTCATACAATGGATGTGTGATTAGCTCCTACGCGACCGGATCTTGTCGCCATTGACCTCATCATATCCAGCATTCGGTCATCTTTCGTTTCGGACACGGCAGCCCTCCTCTCGTAGTCTTGCAGTTTCTTTGAGAACGTCTGCAGCGACAAGTCAACATGCTCTTTCGTCGACATGAATTCCGCCCGGAGCGCAGTGTACCAGTTTTGAACTTGCCTCTTCTCCCCTTCTATCGAATCGAGAAGTAGCTGCCCAATCAGTCAACAACGATGAGGCTCACCGTCAGCCGACTCCACGCGTCGGACTCAGACCTTGCTGTGCGCTCTTGCAGCTGCACAACGCTCTTCTCCAACATGTCTGTCAGCAACCTCCTTTCAATCTCCGCTCGATTTCTCCGCGACTCCGCCTCAGCTCGAAGTCGCTCCGAGTCCTCCAGACGCTTCGAGAGCTCTACCACCTACGCCGTGAGAACGCCGTCCACGCAGTTTGTACATATTGACTGAGAGACTGCAACTGAGAAAGAGCATTGGCCTTGAACGAAACAAGATCCTCCAATGTCTCCCCAGATGCCCTCACTCTACCAATGCTTGCATATTTCTCTTCGCTCGGCGAGAGCGACCGCTCTTCTCGCGACACTGGGGTAAGTGGCGTTTGCTTCGTTTGTCGCAAGTGCGCAAGCACGGGACTTTCTGTCGCTCTTTGCTGTGATGGCGTCCTTTGTGAGGCTTGGCTTGCGCTGGCGTAGCTGAGGTTCCTCTGGATGACCAAGTCAACGACTTCGCCACTCTGGCGCTGGACGCTGATCTTGATCTCATCTGCGTCGTCCGCAAGCGCATTGCGGACTTCTTCTTCTCGGGTAACAATGTGGTTTTGGACAGTTAAAAGAACATCTCCGACGGAAACGCCTTTGAAAAGTAAGAGTTAAGAGCGAAGAATGCAAACCTGCAACTTCGGCGGGGCTACCTCGAACTACTCCAGCTATGATAAGTCCTCGGCCTCCTCGAGTAACAGAAATACCAATAGGCTGCCGTGCGGCGACTGAAGCGCGTGGAGCATCTGTAGGCTTTTTCGGGTTCGAGATGACCAAGGACTGGCTCTGCTGTTGATGATCATCGGAGAGGACGATGAGCACTGGTCGCTCATTCCGCCGTTGCACTAGAATTCTACTTTGTTTTTGCCTGAAAACAGTGAGAAATGCGAAAGAAGGCGACACTTGGATGAGTTCAACGCGGCAACGACGTCATCAACATTGGTCACAGAAAAATCGTTTATTTCAAGAATGCAATCGCCTTCAAGGAGTCCTGCTAATGCAGCTCTTCCACGAGGCTGGACCATTTGGACATAAACTCGGTTCCCAGACGACGCCACGCTGCAGCCAAGCCCAAACGACTTGGACATCGACGTTAATGAATAATCCCTGTGCGAACTTGAGCATGAGAGCAGAGTGGAAGTTCTTCGCGGTTTCGTCTGCTCTTTTGCAAATAACCCGACAGGACTGGGTCGTGCAGCTACTTGTCTTGTCTGGCATTGTCTCCACATTTGTTAATACGCACGAGTCTTCAACAACGTTGTGTAATTTCGTCCATGGACACTATGAACCTCCTCCGTTCGTGTCCTTCTGTGAGAATGCTACAGCAGCCGAAGTCTCAGCATGCGCAGATTGTCGAGGGGCTACATTCCTTCAATTTGATCAATACAATATCATTTTTCTAGCTTTGGCTTTCAGTTGCATTTCCGTCATTGCGATTCGAGACGTCGCTCTGCACCTTGTTCGACACGAGAAATGGTTCATTGACATTCCGATATTCATTCTCTACGCCGGGACGGTTGCGTTTGCCTGCTACCATATCAGGCTGTACTTGGTTGGCTACAGCTGCACATCTCTTCGCCCCGAGTACACTTGCGTACATGTCATGGATTCGTTCGCAGGCAGGCTCAAGTTCTCGGCTCTCCTCGTTGTCGTCATTGCGAAGCTCTTCGTACACATGGTCCATCTCGTCTTCTCTCTCCTACCGTCGCACCGTAGAGCCTTGCTTGCACCCTTTGACTTTGAACAGGTCCCGTTTACTGCTTGCACAAGCGACTGGCTGAAGTCTTCCCCGAGAAAAGCAGCATGCAGGAGCCGTTCCTCAAGTCCTGATCGAGCAAGGACCCCGTCCAATGCAGAGCTGCTCTTCATCACAATTGTCAGCTGTCCGTCAACGCGTTAGGTCGTTTCGGAGACTGCCTCTCCCTCTGAGATGTAACAAATAGAGATATTTTGTACAAATGACTGCAACCAAGGCCGTCGTCGGTGTTGCGGCCGTTTGTGTGCTGTGGATGTTGCTGCGACTGCTCGTGAAAGTGTTTGCCCATTTACGCCATGTGATCGCGCAGATGCTGTGGCCCAATGCAATCGGCCCCAATTGCACTATCGCCTTCCACACTCAGGCTTACAGCAGCGCTCTTTTCAGAGTTGCCCTCGCATTGAGGGGATATCTGAGGGCCTGGTTTCTCATTGGTGCTTGCCTCTTTGTTCTTGTCACCACATTGGCCATCTATTCTCTCATCAGCAACTTCTACTCCGCACACGACGCCTCAAGACGCACCGTCGAGCCGCTAGTCCTTGCCTAACCCTCAATCTGACAAGCAAGTTGCCGGGCGTCTCATTCCCTTGGTCCCAGCTTCCGATGGCTTTAGTCGCACTTGCTGGCAGCATGGTGTTTCATGAACTTGGCCATGCCCTGGCAGCCTCAGCGTACTGCCCAGCTCCTACCCCTCCATGCCCCCCCCCTCCTCATTTGCGCAGCGAAGGAGTACCAATGCAGAGAGCTGGATTCTCTTTCTTTTTCTTCATGCCTGCTGCGTTCGTCGAGCTGGACGAGTCCATCTTCTTCAAGGCCCCCTCATCGTGACATCAAACATCGTCACACTTTCTCACCCCCCCTCCCCCCCTGCACCTGCAAGTCTAGTTCGAATCCACGCCGCTGGAGTTTGGCATAACATTATTGGCGTTCTAGCATCGCTCGCCTTGCTTCTTCTCCTCCCTCTTTTGGCATCGCCTTTCTTTGAGTCCCCCACCTTTGTTATGCCCTCCTCACCCATCAGTCATCAAATTGGCGCCTCAGTCCTTAGTGTCCGTAAAGTATGCAGCCATCACTTAATTTTCATTCTGCAGGGCAGCTTCATGAGGGACGCTTTTCAACCTGGCGACCTTATCACCGCCATCGGAACATGCGCAGTCCTATCCGTCCGCGACGTCTGGGCATGTGCTGCGAGCGCGTTGCCAGGGAGATTTTGCCTCTCAGTCGGGGAGGTGTTTGAAGACGGAGCGGATGCTCTTGTGTTTGAGGTGGGGTCGAACGCGACGGTTCCGTGCGCTGTAGACGCTGCTGACGCCAAGGTGCGCATGAGACCGTTTGAGGTCAAGCGCCTGACTCCATGCGATGGCAAATGCAGCAGCGACGCTTCTTGTGTGAGTCCATCGGGCTTGAAAGTCTTTCAAATTTTTCGATATCCCCCGCCAAGCGTTCTGATCGAAGGATCCCTCGAGGACTTCATCGACGGTTGC
>JAIYDP010000090.1 GCA_027487435.1 Verrucomicrobiaceae bacterium
AAATTAGGGGGGGGGGGGGGGGGGATGTTGATTTGGGAGGTGGTTTTATTCGGTCGTGGAGCTGCTGTGCGCGCCAAACTACGCCGTGCCGGCTAACCCTGCGTCTTTTATGAAGGCTTTTAACGGGCTGATGCAGCGGCAGCTCCGCTCGCTCGTCGAGGCGTCGCTGGCGCAGCTCGTCGACTTTTTTGAGCGTTACAAAGTCCTCTCGCAGACGGTGCGCCATCAACCCCCCCCCCTAGTGCCTCACCCCCCCGCGCGCAGGAATTTGACGCTGCGCTGAGCGGGGAGTTGCTTGCGGGTGCGCCGTGTGCGCTGCAGCTGCGGCTGATCGTCCACAACGGCCACGTGCGGTTCTCGCCGTCGTTTGAGGACCTCGAGCAGTCCCTCTTCTCCCTCCTCGACCACATCCTCGCGCAGGTCAACGTCGTCCCGCTCGTAGACCCAAAGCTCCTCCCCCCGTACGCCCCTGCGTCCCTGCACGCTGGCGCGGGGGTGGTTGGGGTGCCTGACGCTGCGCGGGTTGCGCACGACACGATGACGGCTGTGACGAAGCTGTCGCTCGCGACGGCGCCGGAGGCGCTGCTGCGGGTGATTTCGCTCGACGACCGCGCACTGATCGACGCGAAGCAGCGGCTGCAGCTCGCGATTCAGGACCACGCGATTGTGGCGAAGCGGCTGCTGGCAACGTACGAGGAGTTCGGCAGCGTGCTGACGACAGACGCGTCGAAGCTGCCCTGTTTGTCAAAGAAGGGGCTGGCTGCAATCGAAGGCGTGCGCGCGGATGTGGGTCGGTTTCGTGCGCTTGGTTCTGAGGCGCTTGTGAAGACCGTTAACGAAGTGCGGCTGAGTCTTTTTAGCGTTGTGACAGAACCCGCGCGGCGCGCTGTTGCGAACAAGGCGACGGCTGTTGCGGACGCGCTCTTAAGTGCTGTGACGAGCGAAGTTGTGGAGGACATGCAGCACGTGTGCATAAGGTTCGAAACGGTGCACGGGCGGGCGATGGAGAAGCCGAAAGACTCGAAGGAGATGAAGGACCTCAAGCGCTACGTGGAGGGCGTCGGGAAGGAGCTGGGGGAGCTCGGGGCGGTCATCGCGACGGTGCGGACGCGCCTGGACTTCCTCGGGGACTTGTACCACCCCGTGGCTGACGACGACGTGATGCTGAGTCTGCGGACGTTCCAGTGGCAGAACAAGATCCAGCCGGCGCTGCAGGACGCGTCGGAGCGGGTGCTAGCGCAGGAGGAGAAGATGGAGGACGCACTGAGGTCGCGGCGGGGCAAGTTTGAGGACGAGCTGAAGCAGGCGACGGACGTCGTCGGGACGTTTGCAGAGAAGGGGGACCCGGGCAAGGTGGCGGAGTACGCGGTGGAGCTGGCGGAGCTGCGGAAGCGGCTTGTTGGGCTGTCGGAGGAGATGGAGACGATCAACGAGCAGGAAGAGATCATGGGGTGGAACCAGTCGTCTTACCCGCAGCTGGACAAGGCGCTCAAAGACCTCGACCCTTACGAGCTGCTGTACCAGACGACAACAGAGTCGCGGCTGGTGCTGCACAAGTGGATGCACGGGCCAATCAAAGACCTTGAGCCGGACGACGTGGACAAGGAGGTTGGAAACATGTGGCGCAACGCGTACAAGCTCTGCAAGACGTTCGCGACGTCAAATGCCCCCCTGCGCATCGCCGAGGCGGTGAAGGGGGAGGTGGGTGAGTTCAAGGTGCAGCTGCCGCTGATCGCTGTGCTCTGCAACAAGGGCCTGCGCGACAGACACTGGGACGGCCTAAATCAGCTTGTGGGCATGAACATCAAGCCGTCAGATCGGACGAGCCTCGCGGACTTTGTGGCGAAGAAGCTGGACGGGTTCCTTGACGGCATGCGGGAGGTAAGCGACTGCGCGTCGAAGGAGTGGTCGCTTGAGAAGACGTTGGACAAAATGCTCAACGATTGGAAGCCGGTCAAGTTTGAGACGATGCCGTACCGCGACACGGGGACGTTCATCCTTGCGGGGGGATGCATCGACGAGATCCAAATGATGCTTGACGACCACATTGTCAAGACGCAGACGATGCTGGCGTCGCCATTTATCAAGCCGTTCGAGGAGAGGGGCAAGGACTGGGAGAAGTTCCTCCTCGTCACGCAGGACGTCATTGACGTGTGGCTGAAGGTAAGATGATAAGGGAGGAAGCTGTTTCTCAATAGCGCAGGTGCAAGCGCAGTGGCTGTACTTGGAGCCGATCTTCTCGTCGGAGGACATCCGAAAGCAAATGAAGACGGAGGCGGAGCGGTTCTCCAAGGTCGACAAGACGTTCCGGGACACAATGAAGGTCACGACGGACGACCCGACGGTGCTTGTGGTGACGAGGAAGCCGGGGCTGCTGGAGCGGCTTCAAGAGTCGCACGGGCTGCTTGAGCTGATCAACAAGGGCCTGAACGAGTACTTGGAGACGAAGCGGCTGTTCTTCCCCCGCTTCTTCTTCCTCTCCAACGACGAGCTGCTGGAGATCCTCGCGGAAACGAAGGACCCTCTGCGCGTGCAGCCGCATCTCAAGAAGTGCTTTGAGGCCATCAACCGACTTGACTTCGACGACAACCTCGTCATTCACGCCATGTTCAGCGCGGAGGACGAGCGCGTGGCGTGGATGCGAACGCTCAACCCCATGGAGGCGCGAGGGGCGGTTGAGAAGTGGTTGCTTGAGACGGAGCAGATCATGCTCGCGTCGATCAGGGACACGATCGACCGCGGCATCAAATCATATGCGGAGCAGCAGCGGGAGAAGTGGGTGCTCGACTGGCCTGGGCAGGTTGTGCTGTGCGTCGGGCAGCTGTACTGGACGCGTGGCGTGGAGGAGGCCATTCTCAAGGGCGGCAACGGCCTGTTTGAGTACGCTGCCACTTGCACCCGACAGCTGGAGGACATCGTCGAGAAGGTAAGGGGTGACCTATCAAAGTCTGCGCGCACGACGCTTGGCGCACTAGTTGTGATAGACGTGCACGCGCGCGACGTGGTGGTGGACATTGCGAAGGAAGGGTGCCAATCGCTGAACGACTTCTCGTGGCTGTCGCAGCTGCGGTACTACTGGGAGGAGGACCACCTCAAGGCGCGCATGATCAACGCGACAATCAGCTACGGCTACGAGTACCTCGGCAACCAGGGCAGGCTCGTCATCACGCCACTAACAGATCGCTGTTACCGCACCCTCATGGGAGCCCTCCACCTTAACCTTGGGGGCGCGCCAGAAGGTCCTGCGGGGACGGGCAAGACGGAGACGACGAAAGACCTTGCAAAGGCGCTTGCGAAGCAGTGTGTCGTGTTCAATTGCTCCGACGGCCTCGACTACCTCGCCATGGGCAAGTTCTTCAAGGGCCTCGCGTCCTCAGGCGCGTGGTCTTGCTTCGACGAGTTCAACCGCATTGACCTTGAAGTGCTGTCGGTCATTGCGCAGCAGATCCTGACGATCCAACGCGCCATCAGCCTCAACGTCGAGCGGTTTGTCTTTGAGGGCACAGACCTCCGTATCAACCGCAACTGCGCTGTATTTATCACAATGAACCCCGGCTACGCTGGACGGTCCGAGCTGCCAGACAACCTCAAAGCCCTGTTCCGCAGCGTCGCGATGATGGTGCCGGACTACGCCATGATCTCAGAGATCATGCTCTACTCCTATGGATACGGCGAGGCCCGTGACCTGGCGCGCAAGATCGTCGCGACGTACAAGCTGTGCTCCGAGCAGTTGTCGTCGCAAGACCACTACGACTACGGCATGCGCGCCGTCATGGCCGTGCTCAGGGCTGCGGGCAACTTGAAGCGGCGGTACCCCAAGCAGAAGGAGAGCATTCTCATGCTGCGCTCCATCCGCGACGTCAACGTCCCCAAGTTCCTCTCCCATGACCTGCCCCTGTTTGAGGGCATTGCTGCAGACCTCTTCCCCGAGGTTGTGCTGCCCAAGCCTGATTACGACAGCCTGATGGAGGCGCTGAACAACAACTGCAAGAGCAGGAACCTTCAGCCGCAAGGGTACTTCATCCAGAAGACGATCGAGCTGTACGAGATGATCATCGTCCGCCACGGCCTCATGCTCGTCGGCTACTCCTTCTCCGCCAAGACCTCCTCCTATCGCGTCCTCGCTGGCGCCCTGTCGGAGCTTTGCGACAAAGGGCTTGGCGAGCAGAAGACGCAGTGCCACATCCTCAACCCCAAGTCGATTACGATGGGGCAGCTGTACGGGCAGTTCGACCCCATCAGCCATGAGTGGACCGACGGCATCCTCGCCAACATCTTCCGCCAGTGCTCATCCGACCCCTCGCCTGACCGTAAGTGGGTTATCTTCGACGGCCCTGTCGACGCCATCTGGATTGAGTCCATGAACACGGTGCTTGACGACAACAAGAAGCTCTGTCTCGTGTCTGGGGAGATTATCCAAATGTCAAACACAATGAACCTCATCTTCGAGGTCCAGGATCTTGCCGTTGCCTCCCCTGCGACCGTGTCGCGCTGCGGGATGGTCTACTGTGAGCCGCAGCAGATGACGTGGAAGCCCTCACTCACGTCGTGGCTCAACACGCTTCCTGAGACATTTACGGAGCCGAACAAGGAGGTGCTGCGGCAGTTGTGCAATTGGCTCATCCCGCCCGCGCTGAAGTTCCTCCGCAAGGAGCTGAAGGAGCCTTGCGGGACGTCGGACATCCAGCTTGTGTGGGGTGTGCTGAAACTGTTTGACTCCCTCATCGACGAGCTGCGTAACAAAGAGGACTTCGCCAAGCTGTCGACCAAGGACGTTGCGACGTGGATCGAGTGCACCTTTGTGTTTTCCTTCTGCTGGTCCATCTGCTCCTCAGTCGACGCGCCAGGCCGCAACAAGTTTGACGAGTTCATGCGGGAGTCTATCGCGGGGACTGTACCGGAGCCCTACAACCAAGAGGGCGATCGGGGGGCGTACGTCATTGCCAACCCCTTCCCAAAGGAGGGCAAGATCTACGATTACTTCTTCGACAAGGCCAAGGGCAAGTGGACCAATTGGACAGCCCTTATGTCTCGAACAGGCTTCCCCGAGAGCGCGCAGCTGCACGAGCTGATCGTCCCGACCGTCGACACGGCCCGCTACACCTTCCTCCTCGACATCCTCGCCCGCCACACGAAGCCGTTCCTCCTCGTGGGGCCGACCGGCACCGGCAAGACCGTCTACATTAACAACCACCTCCTCAACGGCCTGCCCAAGGAGGAGTTCTCCGTCATCCAAGTCGCGTTCTCCGCCCAAACGTCGGCGAATCAGACGCAGGATATCATCGACGCAAAGCTCGACAAGCGCCGCAAGGGCGTGTTTGGGCCGCCGATGGGCAAGAAGGCGGTCATCTTCGTCGACGACTTGAACATGCCGGCGAAGGAGTTCTACGGGGCGCAGCCGCCGATTGAGCTGCTTCGGCAGTTCATGGACCATAGCGGCTGGTTCGACATCAAAGAGAAGATCTTCAGGACCCTCATCGACGTCGTGTTCGTCTCAGCCATGGGGCCGCCAGGCGGAGGGAGGTCGGACGTGACGCCGCGGTTCCTTCGGCACTTCAACCTCGTGTCTGTCACCGAGTTTGAGCCCGACACGATGACCTCCATCTTCGTCGCAATCATGAACTTCCACTTCACCCGCACTGGCACCGCCGCAAACATCAAGTCCCTCGCACCCAACATAGCCGCAGGAACGCTCGACGTGTACCGCACAGCCACAAATGAGCTCTTGCCAACGCCAGCGAAGAGCCACTACTTGTTCAACTTGCGCGATTTCGCTCGCGTTGTGCTCGGGGTGATGATGGCTAAAGTGCAAACGATAACAGAGCCACCTCAACTTGTTTGAGAGCCCCCCCCCCCCACCTGACGCTTCAGATCCGCCTGTGGGCGCACGAGGTGCTGCGCGTGTTCTATGACCGTCTTGTGGACGACAAGGACCGGGAGTGGCTCATCAAATTCTTAAAAGAGACCACGCGCAAGAACTTTAGCACCGACCTTGACGGCGTGGTTGCGCACCTCCTCGAGGACGGGCAGAAGGAGGCGGGGCCGCAGGAGTTTCGAAAGCTCATCTTTGGGGACTGGGGCAACCCGGCCGATGCGGAGCGGGTGTACAAAGAGCTGACGGACGCGAAGGCGATGGTGAAGGTGTGTGAGGGGTTCCTGGACGACTACAACGCCATGTCCAAGAAGCCAATGAACCTCGTCCTCTTCATGTTCGCAATCGAACACGTCGCTCGCGTGTGCCGCGTCCTCCGCCAGCCCGGCGGCCACGCGCTGCTTGTGGGCGTCGGGGGCAGCGGGCGGCAGAGTGCGACGCGGCTTGCAGCGTTCATTGCGGACTACAAGGTGTTTGAGATTGAGATCTCAAAGAGCTACGGCAAGGCGGAGTGGAGGGAGGACTTAAAGAAGATGCTCAAGACGGCGGGGGGGGAGGGCAAGCCGTCCGTGTTTTTGTTCTGCGACACGCAGATCAAGCAGGAGGCCTTTGTGGAGGACATCAACAACCTCCTCAACACGGGCGAGGTGCCCAACCTCTTCGCCTCAGACGAGAAGCAGCTCCTCTGCGAAGCCGTCCGCAACGCCGCAAAGGATGCGGGGCGCGACGTTGACGCGCAGAGTGCGTTGTACGCGTTTTTTATCGACCGCTGCAAGCAAATGCTGCACATCTGCCTCTGCTTCTCCCCCATCGGCGACGCCTTCCGCAACCGCCTGCGGCAGTTCCCCTCGCTCGTCAATTGTTGTACAATTGACTGGTTCACCGAGTGGCCAAAGGACGCGCTTGTGTCCGTTGCGCAGCGGTTTCTGTCAGACGTCGAGATGCCTGACAAGGTGCGTGACAGCTGCGTCATGATGTGCCAGCAGGTCCACGACTCAGGCCGCGACATGTCCCGCGACTTTTTGGCGCGGCTGCGGCGGCACAACTACGTCACGCCCACGTCGTATCTCGAGCTCATCACAACTTACAAGACCCTCCTCGCGCGGAAGCGAAGCGAGCTTCTGACTGTGAAGGGGCGGTACGAGGTTGGGCTGGAGAAGCTTGCGAATGCTGCGGCGCAAGTTGCGGAGATGTCCAAGGAGCTCGAGGCGCTGCAGCCCGTGCTGATTGTGTCGAAGAAGGAGACGGAGGAGTTGTCGGCGCAGGTGGAGAAGAAGGTGCCGGAGGTCGAGGCGGCAAAGGCCGTTGCGGCGGCGGACGAGGCGGAGGCGAACAAAAAGGCGACGGAGGTGAAGAAGATCAAAGACGAGTGCGAGGCGGACCTAGCGGAGGCTATCCCGATCCTGAACGACGCGATCAAGGCGCTGGACACGGTCAAGAAGGCGGACATTGACCTTGTCAAGTCGATGAAGAACCCGCCGTCGGGAGTGAAGTTGGCGATGCACGCGGTGTGCGTGATGTTGGACATCAAACCGGAGAAGAAGAACGACCCGGACAACCCGGGCAAGAAGATCATCGACTTCTGGGGGCCATCGGTGAAGCTGCTGTCCGAGGGGAAGCTTCTGGACACGCTGAAGGCCTATGACAAGGACAACATAGACCCCAAGATCATGGCCATCATCCGCGCTGAGTTCGTCACCAATGAGGAGTTCAAACCAGACGTAAGAGTACCCCCCCCACCCCCTCACTGGCCCAGCGCATCAAACAGGCATCGTCTGCTGCGGAAGGGATGTGCAAGTGGACGCTGGCCATGAACTCGTACGACCGCGTCGCCAAAGTTGTCGCGCCGAAGAAGGAGGCGCTGAAACTTGCGGAGGGGGAGCTCGGGGAGGCGATGACGATTCTGCAGGGCAAGCAGGCTGCGCTCAAGATCGTCATTGACCAGCTCGAGGAGCTGAAGGCTCAGCTGCGCAGCTGCGAGATCAAAAAGGCTGACCTAGAGCGACAAGTCAACGATTGCGAGGTGAAGCTCCAGCGCGCTGAGAAGCTGATCGGCGGGCTTGGGGGGGAGAAGGATCGGTGGACGCAAGTTGCGATGGAGCTGGGGAGGCAGTACACCAACCTCACGGGCGATATCCTCATTTCAGCTGGCTTCGTTGCATACTTGGGGCCTTACACAAAGCCGTTCCGAGAGGACGCGACGAGGCTGTGGGCTGGGAAGCTGCGCGGGCTGAGCATCCCCTGCGCCGACGCGTTCTCGCTGACGACGTCTCTGGGGGAGCCTGTTCGGATCAGGGACTGGAACATCGCAGGGCTGCCAACGGACACTTTCAGTGTTGAGAACGGCATCATCGTGTCCAACGCAAGGCGGTGGCCGTTGTGCATTGACCCGCAGGGGCAGGCGAACAAGTGGGTGAAGAACATGGAGAAGGCGACTAAGCTCAAGGTGATCAAGCTGTCAGACGGCGACTTCGTGCGCACTTTGGAGAACTCAATCCAGTTCGGCACCCCCGTGCTGCTCGAGAACGTAGGGGAGGAGTTGGACCCGACGCTGGAGCCGCTGCTTCTGAAGCAGACATTCAAGCAGGGGGGTGTGGTGTGCATTCGCCTCGGCGACTCGACGATTGAGTACTCCAAGGACTTCAGGTTCTACATCACGACCAAGTTGCCGAACCCTCACTACCTGCCCGAGACGGCGGTGAAGGTGACGCTGCTCAACTTCATGATCACCCCCGCGGGGCTGGAGGATCAGCTGCTTGGGATTGTCGTTGCGAAGGAGCGCCCTGAGCTTGAGGAGCAGAAGAACGCGCTGATTGTGCAGAGCGCGGAGAACAAGCGGCAGCTGAAGGAGATTGAGGACAAGATCCTCAAGGTCCTCTCAACGTCGCAGGGCAACATCCTTGAGGACGAGGGGGCGCTGCAGGTCCTGTCTGAGGCGAAGGTTCTTGCGAACGACATCGAGCAGAAGCAGGCCATTGCGGACGAGACGGAGCGCAAGATCGACGACGCAAGGCAGGGGTACCGCCCTGTCGCGCGGCGCAGTGCGACGCTCTTTTTCTGCATTTCGACTCTTGCGAATGTGAGCGTGAGGTTGTGCTTTGTTGACTCGTTCAGATTGAGCCCATGTACCAGTACTCCCTCACCTGGTTCATCTCCTTGTTCGTCCAGTCCATCGCCGACTCAGACAAGTCCGACGTCGTCGACACTCGCCTGACGAACCTCAACGCGCACTTCACCTACTTCCTCTACGTCATGGTCTGCAGGTCCCTCTTCGAAAAGGACAAGCTCGTCTTCTCCTTCCTCCTCTGCTCGAAGCTCCTTGAGGGCGACGGCAAGCTAGACGCCGACCAGCTTCGATTCCTCCTCACCGGCGGCATCGGCCTTGGCGACGGCAATCAGCCCAAGGCCCCCGCCGCTTGGCTCACCGACCGCGCCTGGTCGGAGCTCTACCGCCTCTCTTTCCTCCCGGCTTTTGCGGGGCTGCATTCTCACGTCGCCGCCAACGAGCAAGGCTGGCGCACCGTGTACGAGGCGCCGGAACCGCAGCGCACGCCGCTGCCCGGATCTTGGGCGTCTTCATTAACGAGGTTCGAAAAGCTCTGTTTGTTAAGGTGCTTGCGGCCGGACAAGATGGTACCCGCGGTGATGGACTTTGTGCAGGACGAAATGGGCCGCAAATTCGTCGAGCCCCCCCCGTTCGACCTTGCTGCGTGCTACAAGGACTCCAACTCCTTGACCCCTCTCATTTTTATCCTCTCCCCAGGCGCCGACCCCATGGCTGCGCTGTTCAAAATCGCCGACGACAAAGGCTTCGGCAAGAAGCTCAAGTCGACGTCGCTCGGGCAGGGGCAGGGCCCCATCGCTGCGGCGCTGATTGAAGAGGCCTATAAGACGGGGGGGTGGGCGGTGCTGCAAAACTGCCACTTGTACCCGTCCTGGATGTCGACCCTCGAGCGCATCTGCGAGGAGTTTCGGCCCGAGACTGCGCACACAAACTTCCGCCTGTGGCTGACGTCCTACCCCAGCGAAAAGTTCCCCGTGACGATCCTCCAGAACGGCATCAAGATGACCAACGAGCCGCCCAAGGGCCTGCGGCAGAACCTGCTGCGGTCGTACGTGTCGGACCCGATCAGCGACGAGACGTTTTTCAACGGCTGCAACAAGCCTGCGGCGTTCAAGAAGATGATGTTTGCGCTGTGCTTCTTCCACGCGTTCGTCCAAGAGCGCCGCAAGTTCGGCCCGCTGGGGTGGAACATCGCCTACGAGTTCAACGAGGGGGACCTGCGCATTTCCATCCGACAGCTGCAAATGTTCCTCAACGAGTACGCTGACGTGCAGTTTAAAGCCCTTAAGTACCTCACGGGCGAGTGCAACTACGGCGGGCGTGTGACCGACGACTGGGACCGCCGCACGCTCATGACCGTCCTCGCGAACTTCTACCACGACTCGATCTTCGACGACAATTACAAGTTCTCACCCTCAGGCAACTACTTCGCGCCCCCCGACGCACCGTACGACGGCTACCTCGACTACATCCGCGCGCTGCCGCACAACGCGGCGCCGGAGGTGTTTGGGCTGCACGAGAACGCAGACATCACAAAGGACCAACAGGAGACTGCGCAGTTCCTCGACGCCGTCCTCGTGTCCGTCGGCTCAGGGGGAGGGGGGGGTGGGCAAGGGAAGGACATTGACGCGATGCTGAGCGATATTGCAAGGGGTAGGGGGGTGGGGGTGTGGCTGACGTGTGCAGACATCCTGTCCAAGCTGCCGGGGGACTTTGACCACGAGCATGTGTCGAAGAAGTTTGCTGTGTCGTACAAGGAGTCGATGAACACGGTGCTGCAGCAGGAGCTCATCAGGTTCTCCCGCCTCACGTCAGTCGTCAGGTCCTCCCTCTCAAACCTCCTCAAGGCCATCAAAGGCCTCGTCGTCATGTCCGCAGACCTCGAGAAGCTCGGCCAGTCGCTCGTGACGGGCAAGGTCCCCGCCATGTGGGCCGCCAAGAGCTACCCCTCCCTTAAGCCTCTCGGCAGCTACGTCCTGGACCTCCTCCAGCGCCTCAAGTTTCTTAACGACTGGATCGCCCACGGCGCACCCCCCGTCTTTTGGATCACGGGCTTCTTTTTCACCCACGCGTTTTTGACGGGTGCGCTGCAGAATTTTGCGCGCAAGTACAACACCCCCATCGACACCCTTGTCAGCCGCTGGGTGGGTGTGTCTGACGCGGTAGGCTTTCGAGTTCGAGATGATGCGGGAGTCGTCGTTTGCGTCTCCGCCCGTCGACGGCGTGTACGTCGACGGCATGTTTTTGGAGGGGGCGCGCTGGAACGCGAAGTTGGGGGAGGTGGACGAGTCGCTGCCGAAGGTTCTGTTCTCCGTCATGCCCATCATTTGGTTTAAGCCAAATGAGACGTCAAAGATCAAGGACCCTCCTCATTACAGGTGCCCCGTGTATCGCACTTCCGCGAGGAGAGGCACTCTCTCGACGACAGGACACTCGACGAACTACGTCCTGCCGCTCAAAATCCCGTCGAGCCAGCCTCAGTCGCATTGGGTCATGTACATGGCACTCGCGACTCGTCTCACCTCCCAGGCGTGGTGTTGCGATGCTGCTGTCACTGGACGACTAAAAACCTGTACCTTACAAAAGTGAAACTTGTGTCTAACAGATGTGGAATATCGCTGTTAACTGGGATGGAAGATGGCGAAATCGCTGTGTCCGAAGGTCACGCGGTCTTGGAGCAACATCCGGAGCCGTCGTTGGACGTCCCTGTCGCTACGTCCGTCCAATGCTCCTTCGACAGGTCCGCCCCGACGCTCTGTGCCGCTGGGAAGGAGTTCCAGCGCGTCCCTGAGAACTTCGTCAAGGGCGCGAAGTGGTCTTGGGCGAGTGTCGGGCGCCGCGCTCATGGCGCAGGTCGCCGGATGGGTCCTGCTTCCTTGCAGCGAGTGAAGATGGTCTCCTGCGGGTGTTTGAGACGTGAGAATGTGTTTCCTCGCTTTTAACCTCAGAAGCCCCTCGCTCCTGCTGTCGGAGCCGCGCGAAGAAGCTCCCGCGCCACTGACGCTCGCGGCGGCGGTGACGTCGCGGGAGGGGGAGACGATTTTCGACTTCTGTTGGTACCCTTACATGATGTCGGCAGGTTGTGGAGTCCCCGATGGGTCTAAGGCCGTAGACCCCTCGACGTGCGCGTTTGTGTCCGTTGCGCGCGATCACCCCGTCCACATGTTCGACGCGTACACCGGCGCCGTCGGTCAATCCGCACCGGCGCTGACCCCTCAGCGGCGCGCATCGTACGCGGGGTTCGACGACACGGACGAGGTCACCCCCGCCCCCCCACCTGCTGGAGGCTGACGCCGCAGCTCGCAACCGCGTACAGCGTCGCGTTTGACTCCACGAGCCAGCGGTACCCTTTGACCTGTTTTTGACGTGACGTGACGCCACTCATGAATTGACGTGTCACGTCGTGAATTGACTTGACCTGACGAGCGGAGGATATACGCGGGGTACGAGAACCTCGTCCGCGTGTTCGACATTTCAAGGCCAGGCCGCCAGTGCTCCAAAGTGCAAACGTCATCAAAGCACGCGCGCGTCCGTTCGGGCGTTTGTGGTGTGGCAGTGGCTGCAGCGAGTGCACGCGTGACCTGCGCAGGGATTGTGTCGACAATCGCGTCCAACCCCGACATGTCCGGCATTTTCGCAATCGGCACGTACGCGCGCAACATCGGTCCCGCCTGCTGCTCAAAATCTCATTTAAAAGGTCTTTACGACGAGAGGGACAGGGCGCTGCTCCTGTCTTTGAGCGGCCAGCATGGCGGCGTGACGCAGCTGAAATGGGCGCCGCACGGCCGGCTGCTCTTCAGCGGCGGCCGCAAAGACGACGAAATCATCTGCTGGGACGTGCGCGCAACCGCGGCGCCGCTTTACCGCGCGCGCCGTACGAGGTTTTGATGCGCCGCTGACTCGAAGAGGGGTTGTCAACACGAACCAGAGGGTGCTGTTTGACGTCGACGCAAGCGGCTCGATTTTGGCGGCGGCGGGTCAGGACGGCGCGGTGCGAGCGTTTGATGCCGCGACGGGGGTGCCGTGGGGCCGCTTCGACCTCCCGACGAGTGGCACCGAGGGAGGTCGTCTGACAAAGCAGAAAGTGTGAACGGAGTCCAGCTGCACCCCGCCGCCCCGCTGTGGCTGGTCTCGACGGGCGAGAGGAAGTTTTTGCTTGGGGACGGCTCGGATTCGGACGGCGACGGGACGAACCAAAGCGAGCGTGGCGCCACGTCCGTGCCGACCTCACGGCGCAGGGCACGACGGGGAGAGTGACAACTGCGTCCTGATCTACCGGGGCCACAGACCGACGTGAAAGACGTTCGCTTGCGAGGTCATCTGTATGTAAAAGCGTTGTGGAAAATCGTTGTTAAAAATGGCTGGCGAAGAGCTGAGGGCCTGCGTTGCCGCCGGCTCAAAGGACATGGTCGCGCGCATTCTCGCCCAAGGCGTTCATGCGGACAGCCCCGGGCCCCTCGTTTGCGGCGACGGGGGCGCCCCTCACGCCGCAGCTTCGGCGCACGCCCCTCTTCATCGCCGCAGCGCGAGGCGACGAGGAGATGATGGCGCTGCTCTTCGAACATGGCGCCGATGTCAGCGCAGTCGATGAAGTGTCGCGCCTGAAGCCTCAGTGACTTTCCAGCGGGGCCAGACTGCCCTCCACGTCGCCGCAGCGTCGGCGCGTCCGAATTCGGTCGACTGGCTGCTGGCGCGTGGCGCCAACGCCCACGCCTGCGACAAAGTGCCCCCCCCCTCTCAGATTTGAAGAGCTGATGCGGCGGAGGAGGGGCGGACTGCGCTTTTCGACGCGGCGAGGAGCGGGTCCGTCGAAACGGTGCGTTCGTGCCTCGACGGGGGATGCCGCGCGGCAGCCGTTTCCTTCGTCGTGTTGGGGGGGGGGTGACTGATTGGCCCAGGACGGGTCAACGGCAGTTGGCTCCGCGGCCAACGAGGGTGTGCGGCGCTGCGTCGCGTATTTCGCCGCCTTCGAGCGCATGGCGGCGGCCATGGCGCCCAGCGGCCCTGCGGAGGGTCTCGCAGCGCCGTGTGACCCCCACGGCGACGCTGCGCGGCAGCAGCGCGCAGAGGGGGCGGAATCCGAAGATGCGCATGTGGCCGTAGGAGAGGTTGCGCCCCTTGCGGAAGGTTTTGACTAGGGGGGGGGGGAGCACGTCGGGTCAAAAATGACCCCCCTCTGGCCCCAGTCGGGCGGTGCGCCGCTGCGTCGACGAGGAGGGGGGGGGCTGCTGCTGCGGCTCGAACGTGGGGTGCGCCCCAAGGGGGTGAGGCTGTGGGGGCGCTGTTTAAGTACAAAGAACGCCGTGGAACCTCACCCCCCCCCCGCCACTCAAAAAACGAAAGGCCGCTGCCGACGCGGCGAATTG
This sequence comes from Verrucomicrobiaceae bacterium, assembly GCA_027487435.1. Classification (GTDB taxonomy): domain Bacteria; phylum Verrucomicrobiota; class Verrucomicrobiia; order Verrucomicrobiales; family Akkermansiaceae; genus UBA956. The sequence continues at coordinate 14,303 of JAIYDP010000090.1, forward strand.
GACCCTCCCCATGCAGGCCCTCGGCAACGCCGTCCTCTCCTCCGCCTACGCCCTCTTCGACCTCAACGTCGTCCCAGACGTCCTCCCGGGGGCTGCCGTCCCCCAGCACGCCCCCCCCCCCCCGCCTGACGAACGCAGCCTCTTGCGTCGGCGCCTGCGGGACCTCGACGCTGGCGACGTTGAGGCGAACAATGAGCGCAAGCAGGTGTACGTCGCAAGGCTCCGCCAGCAGCCCATCGCCGTCCACGCCGCAGCAGCCAACGAGCAGCACTACGAGGTGCCCCCCGACTTCTTCCGCCTCGTCCTCGGCCCCCACCTTAAGTACTCCGCCTGCCTCTTCGCTCCAGGCGCATCCCTCGGCGCCGCAGAGCGCGCCATGCTCGACCTCTACGTCGAGCGCGCCCGCCTTGAGGACGGCCAGGACGTGCTCGAGCTTGGCTGCGGTGCCCCCCCCCCACCCGGCGCCGTTGCTGACGCGCGCAGGGTGGGGGTCGCTTTCGCTTTACCTCGCGCAGCGGTTCAAAAACTCGCGCATCACCGCCGTGTCGAACTCGGCGACGCAGAAGGCGTTCATCGACGCGCAGAGCAGCGCGCGGGGGGTGACGAACCTGACGGTTTTGACGTGCGACATCAACGCGTTCGAGCGGCGCGACCTGCGGGACAAGTTCGACCGCGTCTGCCCCCCCCCCCCCCCCCGTCTACCCAATTGTTTTTGTTGAGCTATTTTGCAACCTACAAAACTACGCAACCATGCTCGG
>JAIYDP010000479.1 GCA_027487435.1 Verrucomicrobiaceae bacterium
ATCACACCCTATAAAAAAAACTTATGCCACGCACATAAAAAACTTGAACAACTACATGCCAGTAATCAGTTGTGAAAAACTTTGGATTGGTGACATCAACTGCGGATTTTAAGTTCATGGTAGCAGTGGGCTGCATCCAAAGATGCTGCCCCAAGGTCTGAAATGCCTTGCACGGCAAATGATGGCAGCGAATGGCGGCGTTGTGCTCCAGATTCCGGGATTGATTCGTTGTCCATCATCTTCATACCCAGTCCGCGCACAGTAGTTCAGCCTGCGCGAGCACAGTTTTCACTGCTTCTTCGTGAAGGTCAGGCGGGTAGCCGTGAAAATTCAAAATGCGTTTTACCATCACCTTGATCCTCGCACGAGCACTTTCGCGGAGGGTCCAGTCGATTGACACGCTTTTCTTTACCTTAGATATGAGTTCTGCGGCGATGAGCTTCAGCTTGTCGTCGCCCATCGCTTGCTTGGCGCTGTCGTTCGATGCGAGAGCATCGTAAAATGCGATTTCGTCATCCGTCAGCCCCATCTCCTCGCCGCGCTTGGTAGCTGCGTCGAGATCCTTGGCGAGTTTGATTAGTTCCTCGATCACTTCCATCGTTGAAATCGCGCGGTTGTGGTAAGCGTTGAGCGTTTTCTTGAGTTTGTCGGAAAAGATCTGGCTCTGTACGAGGTTTCGCTTGGATCGGACCTTCAGCTCGTCCTTGAGCAGTTTCTCTAGCAACTCCGCCGCCACGTTCTTGTGTTTCAGCCCGCGGACTTCGGCTAGAAACGTGTCATCGAGGATTCCGATGTTTGGTGTCTTGAGTCCTGCTGCGGCAAAAACGTCGATCACCTGGCCTTCTGTGGTGATGGCCTTGCTCACGAGCTGGCGGATGGCCGCGTCGATCTGCTCGGGCGTTTTGCTGTTCTGGCTGCTTTGCTTGTTGAGCGCGGCTTGTAGGGCTTGGAAAAAAGAAACGTCGTCGCGAATCGCCGCGGCTTCATCGCTGGCAGCGCAGAGGGCAAAGGCGCGGGAAAGCTCGGTCACCACCTGCACCCAGCGCTTCTTGCCGTCTTCCTGTTCGAGGATGTGCTCTTGTCCTGCGGGGATCAGCGCGAGGCGTTCCGTTGGCGTGCCGCTGATCCACTTGTCCCAATGGAAGCCATGCATCATATCGCAGGCGATGCCGTGTTTTTCCAGCATCAAGGCGATAGCCTGGGCGGTGTCGAAGGTCGGGTTCCCCTGGCCGCCGCTCTCGGTATAGGTGACGAGCGCCTTTTTGAGCTGATCGGCGAGGCCGAGGTAATCCACCACCAGCCCGCCGGGCTTATCACGGAAGACGCGGTTCACGCGAGCGATGGCCTGCATCAGGCCGTGACCTTGCATCGGCTTGTCGGCATACATCGTGTGCAGGCAGGGCGCGTCGAATCCGGTTAGCCACATGTCGCGCACGATCACGATTTTGAAGGGGTTCTTGGCATCCTTGAACTGGTTCGCCAGCTTGCGGCGCGCATCTTTGCTGCGGATGTGCTTCTGCCACTCGGGGCCATCCTCGGCGCTGCCGGTCATCACCACTTTCAGCGTTTCCTCCGCCCACTCAGGCCGCAGCTTGATCAGCGCCTCGTAAAGGTCAACGCAGATGCGGCGGCTCATGCAGACGATCATCGCCTTGCCGTCCATCGCCTCCACGCGCTTCTCGAAATGCGCCACCAGGTCGGCTGCCACCAGCGAGATGCGTTTCGGATCGCCCACTAGCGCCTCCAGCGCGGCCCACTTGGTCTTGAGCTTTTCCTTCTTCGTCAGCTCCTCGCCTTCGGTGATTTCCTCAAACTCCGCGTCGAGCTTTGGCAGCTCGGCGGCGTTCAGGCTCAGCTTGGAAATACGGCTCTCGTAATAGATGGGCACCGTAGCCTTGTCGGCGACGGCGCGCTGGATGTCGTAGATGGAAATGTAATCGCCAAAGACCGCCCGCGTGTTCGCGTCGGTCTTCTCGATGGGCGTGCCGGTGAAGCCGATGAACGACGCATTCGGCAAGGCATCGCGCAGGTTGCTGGCGAAGCCGTAGGACATCTCGCCGGTATGGGTATTCACCTTGCCGCCGAATCCATACTGGCTGCGGTGCGCTTCATCCGCTATGACGACGATGTTCTGCCGCGCGCTCAGTTCGGGCATCGCCTCGCCCTTTTTCGGCATGAACTTATGAATCGTTGTGAACACCACGCCGCCGCTGGCCCGGTTCAGCAGCTCACGCAAATGCTCGCGCCCACTGGCCTGCACTGGCGTCTGGCCGAGTATATCCGCGCAGCGATGGAACTGGCCGAAGAGCTGGTCGTCGAGATCGTTTCGATCGGTTAGCACCACCAGCGTCGGGTTCTGCATCGCCGGATGCCGCACCACCCTCGCGGCGAAGAAGAGCATGGAGAAGCTCTTACCACTGCCCTGCGTGTTCCAGACCACGCCGGCGCGTCGGTCGCCCAGCTTGCCGCCGTGCATTCGACCAGCCCAGTAGTTGCCATCCTCATCACGCAACGAATCGGTCTCGATCATCCCGCTGGCGCGTACGGTTTCCTGCACCGCCGCATTCACCGCGTGGAACTGATGGTAACCCGCGATGATCTTGTGCAGCGCGCCCGAGTCCGGATCTTCCTCGAAGACGATGAAGTGCTGCAGCAGATCGAGGAAGCGTTGCCGCTCGAACACCCCGCGGGTAAGCGTGTCCAGCTCCAGCGCCGTCTTCGGTGCATCTCCCTCGCCGTCAATCGTGCGCCAAACCTTGAACCATTCCTGATTTGCCGTCAAGGAACCGATACGGGCATACGTTCCATCGCTCACGACCAAAACCGCATTGTAGTTCAGCAGCGACGTGATCTGTGCCTTGTAAGTTTGGAGCTGTCGGTATGCGGCCCAAATGTCCGTGTTCTCATCTGCCGCGTTCTTTAGCTCGATCAGGCCCAGCGGCAGACCGTTCACGAAGACAACGATATCTGGACGGCGATTGTGCTGCCCCTCGATCACCGTGAACTGGTTCACGACAAACCAGTCGTTTGCCCGCACATCGGTAAAATCCACGAGCAGAACCTTGTCGCCTTTGATAGAGCCATCGCCACGCGGGTATTCCACATCCACACCATCCCTGAGCATTTTGTGAAAGGCACGGTTCGTCTGAATGAGAGATGGCGTCCCCACCCGCAGCACTTTTCTGAGCGCCTCTTCACGCGCCTCCTCGGGAATGGAAAAATTCAGCCGCCGGATGGCCTCGCGCAAACGCCCTACCAGCACCACCTCGCCAAACGAATCCCGCTCCGCCGCAGGTTCACCAGGAGCAAGATGCGGCCCATGCCCGACCGCATAGCCCAGCTCCCCGAACCATTCGAGGGCGGCGTCTTCGACATGTGACTCATTGAGGCTCATAATCTCGCTTCTTTTTCCATTTTCATCAGCCGGTCACCAAGATCGGCAGGAATGCTGAATACCATTTGCCGTCCGCGTTTTCTCGTTACCAGCAGTCCCTGTTCCTCCAAGTCCATCAGATCCGTACGCGCGGTCTGATAGGCGATATTGTGACTCTTCTGATGACTGGCGAAGGTGTAGCGCTGCATCGGATGCTTGAGCGCATGACGGATCACCTCGACCTGTCGATGATTGAAAAGATCCAGGGCCCGCATGTGCGACTCGACGTCCCGCATTTCCGTCGTCTTTTTCTCGATGTAGGCGTGAAGTTCCAGAATGGCTCGTCGGATGACTTGCGTCTGGGCGATCAGGAAATAGGTCAGATCATTGTCATCTGTTTCCGTGTAGAGAAAGGAGCGCGCATACTTGACCGGAGCTTTGCGTAGGATATTGGAGATGGAGATGAACTCGAAGAGCCAATAATGATGATGCAACATGGCCCAGTAGAAGAGGGCCCGGGCGGTTCTGCCGTTGCCATCGACAAACGGATGATCGTAGGCCAGCCAGAAATGCAAGGTGATAGCGCGCACCGCAGGATGGATGAAATAGTCGGGCGATTCTCCATTTGCAAAAGCACACATGGCCGCCAGTCTTTCTTCCAACTCCTCAGCGGGCGGAGGCACGTGATACACCTCGCCGTAATCATCACCCACCACCCGCTTTTCATCTGCGCGCCGTAAACGACCCGCTGCGGTGGGATCCTCCAACGTATTTTCCGTGACCAAACGATGAATTTCAAACACCAATGCGGGGGTGAGCGCAGAGCCTTTCAGGGTGCGAATTCTCTGCATGGTGATGAAGTTGTTCAAAATCATCTGCTCGCTCGTATCGCGCGGTTTGCGTCCGGAGCGGATCATTTCCTTGGCAACCTCGCGGGTCGTCACCGCTCCTTCCAATTGACTGGACGTGATGGCCTCTTCCATCAGCGAACTGACTAGGTAGCGATCTCGTGTTTGGGGATTGGTGATCGGCTCAGGGATGCTCACTAGCCCGCCCGCGCCGAGATCAATTTGATGCAGCTCCTCTTGCACCAGCGCTGGTACCGAAAACTGAAAGGCTCGCCCAGATTTATCTTTCAGACCGATGGGTTTTAAGGACTCCGTCCGCGATAGCTTGAGAATCATCCACCATTCACGATGACTCATCCCCTCGGGAGGATTGTAGCGCCTCAGTTTGTCCCAGTGCAGGTAGTTCCGCTGGGTTCTGGCCTGCCCCATGTTCGCGAACAATTCCATCAAGCGCTGCGGTGATTTCACCTCGGAAATCAGGTCGTTCACTCGTGGTGGTGTCTGGGGAATTCTCATGGTTTGGCGAGAGCAACTACTAATGAGTGGAAATTTAGTAGTTTTTCAGTAATTGGCAATCAAATACTAATTCTTTTTATTTTAGTAGTTCCCTGACATCTGCGCGAAGCCTTCTTGGCTGCCTGCTCCACCTCAGAAAACGAATCCCGCTCCGCCGCCGGTTCACCGGGCGCGAGATGCGGCCCGTGCCCGATCGCATAGCCCAGCTCCCCGACCTGTCCGCCGTAGTTCAGCGGAGCGGAACGAAGGAGGAACCATTCGAGGGCGGCGTCTTCGACGATGGATTCGTTGAGGCTCATAGATTAAGCAACTACAGCATCAATATACGCGCAGTAGTTCCCAGTTAGAAAGGTCTTGAGTGACTTAGGAATTCGAGCCCGGTTACCAATAATAGTCATCCCGTTTGCAGCAACAAAAGTCACGTTCATCGGAGGCACCTTAGTGCAAGACTTGAAATGCTTTTTAACACTCGCCCGCACAGAGCAACAGAACTCTATGAGAAACCAAAAGACATACTTTCCACGGGTGAAATGACGATACGCGCCACCTTTGCGGAACTCAGCTTCCAAGTGCGCAATATCGACAGTAGCGTCATGCACAACGTTGCATTTTTCGTGGATATACTGAACGGGGTTCGCCTTTCCCTTTGGAGTTGGATTCGCCCGTAAAGCGCCACTCGTGAAGTTAAAAAGATCTTTCATCAGAATATCATTCAAAGTCGCCCGTTTCCCGCTACGCCGCCAGTGCAATATCCACGCCATTGTCGGGACCATGCCAGCAAGAAACTTCTCTAACTCCATTTCAAACAGGTCACAAACGGTATCAAGTTCGCCATGGTCTAGCGTGCCTAGAGCGCATACCTCGGACAGCACCCGCCGACACGTTCCCCTTCTGACCAAATCGTTTTCGATCGAGTAGCTATCTGTCACGTATATGTTGGAATCCGTTGCCAATACTTCGGGAATCAGGCTGGAAAGATCTCTGTCTACAAAGAAGCAGACTCTAGTCTTTGGGAAACGTCCCCAGTCCATGTCTGCGTGAACTCGATAGACCTGGTCTCTCTTCCCAGCAGGCCAGAGTTCAACGTCCCAATCCTCGGGAAGCAGATGATCTATGAAACCTCGGTAAAAGCATGGGTCTTCTTTCCCCTCAACGAAGCCGTAAACAACCTTCGCAGTCTTTGAGTATCGCGAGAGAAATTCATGATAGCTCGCGATCTGAGCGCTGAGCGCCGTAGCGTGTATTTCAAGCATTGACATGGTAGCAAACTATTTGACAATGAATTCCCCAAGGCCGTGCGCGTAGCGCCTCAACTCGTTATCGTAGATAAAAGGCGAGTGCGTCACAGCAACGAGCCCGCTACAGAACTTACCTTTGCGAATATCCAGAAGGAATTTACGCTGCCACGGCACTGACAGTGACAATTCCGGCTCGTCAATCAAAACAAAGTAACTCTTCCCCCCTGAAAGGTAGAGATGACTAAAGAGTGACACGATCTGCTTCTCACCTGAAGATAGGTGATGAAGCTTAATCTCCCCCGCTTTTGGCGTGTGACCCCGCGGGAGGATCGCAAACTTGAAGTTTGTAGTGTCGTATTTGAACTCTTTATCCACCATGTATTCGTTACACACATCGCAGAAACTGGTAATCTGGGACTCCCTGGTCTCGATCTGCTTCTGAAACTTCATGAGTTTTGAAAAATAATGACAGATAACTTGTGTGTGCTCCGACTGCGTGTCGCTTCCCTTTATCCCATTGATGATCTCTCGTAGGTGCTGCTTGTTCTTGTTGGACAAAATGTGTTCCTGGATGCGATTAAGGATACTGTCGACAGTCTGGTCGGACACCCCTCGAATATTTTTTAAATCAACAGCTTCGTATTGCTTCTCAACAATGTCGCCTAGGTATCCAAAAGTTAGATTATTTAGATTCTCACGAGCAAATGTGGTGAGGTGATTGAGTGTTCTCTCAATATCATTCTCCACATCCTTCATGCCGAATTCGATCAATTCGACAAACGTATTATCCCCTCGTCGAGCACTCAGCATTTCTCGTCGGTTACGCAACTCGCGCTCGTCCATTCCCTTGAAGATCAAATTCAATTCCTGCTCGATCCGGCGATAAGTAGGCAAATATAAAAGCTGCGATTTAAGTGAGCGCCTTATCTCTTCGAGAGCCGTCTTTAAGGCCTCGGCTTCCTTTCCTGAATCCGGATCGAATAGATCCATTTCGCGAATCATTCGATGAAATGGAACGCCATATCGCGCGCAGATTGCCTCGAGTTCCGGAGTAAACAACCGCCCTTCTTGTTGTTCCATAAGCATCATGATGTGATGCCTAACATCAGTAGGAAGTTGACGGAGAAAACGGTGGTCGATTTTATTGAGCGGCTTCTCGAAGTCGGCGTACTTAAGCACATGGCGCCTGTTGCCAATCGTCATTGCTAGCTCCTCAAACTGAAAACGAGCGATCGAACTCCATTGCCCCGAAAGAAGGTAGTAGAATAAATGGAGAACCGTCGTTTTACCTGCCCCATTCTCGCCTACTAGAATGACAGTATTGTCTTCTAGGCGGAGGTCGATGTTCTTGTAGCCGTGGAGCTTTTTGATCTCGAAGCGGGATATCGTTGTCATATTCGTGGGTATCTTTCTTGGCTGTTTCTAAATAAATGTTCCCCGCTCAGCAGCTTCGGCAGCAGCGTGTCGCGGAGGGTGGCGAGGGTGCGGGATTGGTGTTTGTTGACTTTGATTTGGGCGTCCATCTTGCCTACTTCTCGCTGGAAGGCTTCCTGGATTTCAATTGGTGGCAGCACGATTGGCAGGTGACTGATGGAGTCGAAAGTGATTTGAGGAAAAGTCCCCGAGCGTGATTCCGCCTGCACTTGAAATTCGTCCAGTGTCTCCTTCGCCGTGAGGATGCGATACAGCAGGCGCGGGTGAATCTCCTGCGAGCCTCGGATGATCATGAACTTGGTCGAGACGACGTAGTCACTGGAATCGAAGTCCACGTATGCGTAGCGCTTGTTCGCAGGGCGGATTTCGCTGAAGAGGATGTCGTCAGGACGAATGGATTTCTTGGCTTGCCCCGGCAGTCCGGCGTGAAGACTCCGCTTTGAGTGGAGAAAGTCACCTTCCAACACATCGCCCGTGTTGATGAAAACCACCTCGGGCGTGCGCTTGAAATCAAACGTGATTGATACGTTCTTTGCAACGTCTCCAAGCGTGCAAGCCAGCCAACCTTTCGGAATATGGCCCAGCGGTGAGTCTTCCAAGCGCTCAGGGAAGAGCGCTGTGGTAGTGCCGTCCATGCCGACAGGCTGGCGGCCGTCAAGTTTGGCGTGGACGGGGTCGAAATCCACGAACCAGCTCTGGAACAGCGCCCGCGCCATCGCCTCCAGCGTCGCGTTCATCCGCCGGTTCAACTCGATCTTGTCTTCGATACGTTCGAGCACTTCGACGATACTTTTTCGCGTCGCTGTAATAGTGGGAACCGGGTAGTCGAGGAAGTCATCGCGGCTCAATGCCACAACCGCGCTTCCCATGGCTCGGCCATCGCAATACTCGCGGTATTGAGGTGTGCGAAGCAGCCAGTAAAGGTAACTGGATGCCTTTGCTTTCTCGGTGCTCCGAAACTCTAGCTTAACGGTGTCTTGCGTGAGGCGACCAGAGGGCACTGAAGTTGGCACGCGAGCAACCGACCCAATCATTTTGCCATCTTTTGTTGCGCCTTTGAGCGACACAAAGAGGTCGCCCGGAGTAAGCATCAACTTCGGAGGACAATCGCCGCCGTAGGTCTTGTAGTCCCCTTCGCGGAAACCACCACCGGGATGAATCGAACCGAGCCCAAGCAACGCTGGGCCAGGTTTACCAACGAGGTTTCCCTTGTATGTGATGCCTCGAATAAGCGTCACGTAGTCCCTGACGGTTTGCTCCCCCGCCATACCCCAGCCCCCTCAGGTTGGCTTTGATGGCCTGCTCCAGTTTCGCGGACTCGGCGAACTGAGAGTGCAGTTCTGCGACGAGGCGCGGCATCTTTTCCTCGAAGGGGTCGCCGTCGTCTTCGACTTCCTCGGCGCCGACGTAGCGACCCGGGGTCAAGACATGGCCGTGCGCTGCGATCTCGGCGGTGGTGGCGGATTTGCAGAGGCCTGGAATGTCCGCGTAGCCGGTATTGCTGACGTTCTTGCGCTGGTCGTTGAAGATTTCCACAACCGCATCGCCACGCCACGAATGATAGGTTGATGTGATTTTCTCAAGATCCTCGTCGGTCAGCTCGCGGTGGACGCGGTCGATGAGGGTGCCGAGTTTGCGGGCGTCGATGAAGAGGGTTTGCTTGCGGCGGTCGCGGAAGCCTCGTTTGGCGTCGGCGTTTTTGTTTTTCGCGAGGAACCAGAGGCAGACGGGAATCTGCGTGCTGTAGAAGAGCTGGCCGGGGAGGGCGACCATGCAGTCCACGAGGTCGGCCTCAATGAGGGCGCGGCGGATGTCGCCTTCGCCGGACTGGTTGGAGGACATGCTGCCATTGGCGAGGACGAAGCCGGCCATGCCCTGCGGCGCGAGGTGGTGGATGAAGTGCTGCACCCAGGCGAAGTTGGCATTGCCCTTGGGCGGGACGCCAAACTGCCAGCGCACGTCGTCGTCCTTGCGGAACCAGTCGGAGTCGTTGAAGGGCGGGTTGGCGAGGACGTAGTCGGCGCGGAGGTCGGGATGGAGGTCGCGGCGGAAGGTGTCGGCGTGCTCGGGGCCGAAGTCGGCCTCGATGCCGCGCAGGGCGAGGTTCATGACGGCGAGGCGGCGGGTGGTGGCGTTGCTCTCCTGGCCGTAGATGGAGATGTCGCCGAGCTTGCCGCCGTGGGATTCGACGAATTTTTCCGACTGCACGAACATGCCGCCGGAGCCGCAGGCGGGGTCGTAGATGCGGCCTTTGTAGGGGGCGAGCATCTCGACGAGGCAGCGCACGACGCAGGACGGGGTGTAGAACTGGCCGCCGTTCTTGCCCTCGGCGCTGGCGAAGCGGGTGAGGAAATACTCGTAAACGCGGCCGAGCAGATCGACGGAGCGGTGGGTCTTTTCGCCTTCGCTGGCGGCAGTGAGTTCGATGGTGGCGATGACGTCGATGAGTTCGCCGAGGCGCTGTTTGTCGAGGCTGGGGCGGGCGTAATCTTTCGGGAGGACGCCTTTGAGGCGCGGGTTGTCGCGCTCGATGGCGACCATGGCGTCGTCCACGGTCTTGCCGATGGTGGGCTGCTTAGCGCTGGCCTGGAGGTGGGACCAGCGGGCATCGGCGGGCACCCAGAAGACGTTCTCGGCTTTGTATTCATCCGGGTCTTCGGCATTGGCCCCGGCGTAGTCGCCTTCCCCGGCGAGGAGCTTGGCGCGGTGTTCCTCGAAGGTGTCGGAAATGTATTTGAGGAAGATGAGGCCGAGCACGACGTGCTTGTATTCCGCCGCGTCCATGTTGTTGCGCAGCTTATCCGCGGTGAGCCACAATTTGGCCTCGAAGCCGATGGTGGCCGAAGACTGAGCGGAGGAATCTTTGCGTTTGGCAGGCATGAGTTATGCGGCGAGATGGGTAATGTCGGGGCGGTAGTCGTGTTTCAGGGCTTGGAGAGTGACGATGCAGCCGGACTCGATGGTGTCCTCCCGCACGACGGCGCTGGAGCCGTCTGGCAGATTGTGGTAGCTGAAATTTGCACGAGACATATCGAAAAATACCTAGAAAGTCGGCAGAATCTTTGGTGATCGGATTACCAACGGTGTCTTGAGAATCGTGATGATTCGCAGGAAAGTTGCAAGTTTTTTCATCGTTGAAATAGAAGCAAAAAAACCCCGGCGCGCGAGTGAGGAGCGCCGGGGTGGGAGTATTGGGCTGGTGCTTAGAGGGAGCGGGCGGGGGCGGGGGAACTCCAGGGGCTTTGGCCAGCGGGGGCGGTGGCGGCGACGCGGAACCAGTAACGGGTGCCGGGGGTGAGGCCGGTGACGGTGCCACTGCTGCGCGTGGTGGTGGTGGCGAATTTCCAGTCCGCATCCGCGGCATCGGCGGCGGGGGCGTGCTGGATGACGTAGGACTTAGCCCCTCTTACGCGGGACCATGATAGATCGACCTCGCCGGGGGCATCGCCTGCGGTGGCGGCAATGGGGCCGGGGGCGGCGGGTATGCCGATGGCTGTGGACTCAGCACGCACGTCCATGCCTGCGCTGAGGATGCGTGCCTCTTCGCCGCCGGAGGCGTTTTCTACGTAGCTGCCGAGCTGGGTGAGCACGGCATCAAGCGCGTCTTCTTCGTTCTCTAGCTCAATGGTGGCGATTTGCGATTGTTTGCGTATCTCTTCGGCCTTGGCTGCGGCATCCTTGACCTTCGTAAGTTGCTCTTGGACGTCGGCAAGTGAGGGGTTGGGTGTGGGGTAGGCGGCGTTGTCAGTCATCGAGCCAACGATATGATCGGTGAGCTGGATTTTTTCGCTGACGCTAAGCTCAGCGAGGGCTAGTTTTACTTTTGGCATGTGTGTGTTATTCCTTTCTTTGTTTTACTGTTTTTGCTTTTTGTCTTTTTGGGGAGAAGGGGTTCGGTGTTGCGATGTTGCTACCTAGGGAGGTTTGTGTTTTTTGGCAGAAATGGGGGAAATTCGGCGGGTTGGGACTCAGATTGCCATAATCTGAGTCCAGATTGCCTCGATACGAGTCCAGATTGCTTCGATCTGAGTCCAGATTGCTTCGATCTGAGTTCAAATTGCTTCGATCTGAGTTCAAATTGCCTCGATCTGAGTCCAGATTGCCTCGATACGAGTCCAGATTGCTTCGATCTGAGCCCAGATTGCCTTGATCTGAGTCCAGATTGTGGGGGTGGAATCTTGTGGATTTCTCGCTCACGGCTTTCGCGTAATGATGCTGAATGGACTAGCAATTGAGGTGGCGTGCGTCAAGGGGATTTTTGAAGAGTGAAGTGTGAGCAGTGGGAAGGCGCAGGCGATTAGAAGGTGTCGCTGTGGTGAGGGAGTTCGATTTTATCGAGGTTGAAGGTGCGGGTTTCTTGGCGGGTCTGGCAGTGGGCGATGAGGTAGTTGGTGTGGTAGAGGGGTTTGCGGATGATTTCTAGGGGGAGAATGGTGCGGGTCTCGCCGGGTGTGCTGCCGCCGTGGTAGGTGATGGTGAGGGGGAGGCTGCGGTAGAGGTGAAGCAGCAACTGCGTGGTGAGCGTGTCTTTCGGCGAGGCGGTGTACACAGGACGGGCGTAGGCGTTTTCCCACTGGCGTAAAAACATGCCGTCGATTTCCTGTGGTCGGCTTGCTTGATTGTTTCGCATGGCGTGGTTCATGGCTTGGGTAGCAGGACGTACAGGGAGATGGGTGGATCCGTAGAGGGGGAAAACCAGGCGACGATGGCGGTAAGCGGGCAGCCTTGGCGGATCAGGTGGCTGATGAGTTGGTTCTGTTCTTTCGGGATGAAGCCGATTTGCTGGTCTTTCCAGTGGACGCGGACGGCGTTTGGATCGTTCGGGTTGGCTGGCTCGGGGACGAGGGTGAGAGTATCGCCGATCTGGATGGCGCGGCGGATCTCGGTGGTGAGGTAGTGCTGCGTGCGGGCGACGGTGAGCGGCGGGAAGACATAGTTGTCTGTGGGCGGATCCTGCGGCGGCTGGGTGGCGAGGGTGAGGTAGGTCATGATGAGTGGGAAGTGGGAAGTGGGAAGTGGGAAGTGGG
>JAIYDP010000156.1 GCA_027487435.1 Verrucomicrobiaceae bacterium
CCCCCTCCCCAACCACCAGCACCTTCACCCGCACCACCCGCCGCGACGCCTGCGCCACAAGTTCGAAGTGGCGGCACACCGTCGCGTTGTCCGCCCCCTGCAGTTCGAAACCACCGGCGCCCCCAAGCCGCCGGGGGCGAAGCCCCCCCCCCCCCCCCAATCCCCCACCAGCGCTGCGCTTAGCGCCACCGCATCGTCCCTTGACAAGCCGCCAACAGCTTTTAAAGGCGCCGTGGCGACGCACTTTAAGAGCGCCGCAAACCCACCCGCGTCAATTTGATTGCCCCCCACCTCGAGGGCTGTCAGCGCCGACGCGCCCCGCAGCCCCTCCGCAAGCGCACGCGCCCCCTGCGCGCCGAAGCGGTTGACTGTCGAGTTAACAAAGCGTTAAAGTATGTGGGCGGAGAAGCCGGATAAAATTGGGCCGGGTTCAAATGGCCCCTCAAAAACACATCAGCGCCAGCAGCGCGCACAATCAAAGCGAAAAGGCATCCATCAAACAAGAGCGCTACGGCCACAATCGAACAGCGCGCCAAAGAAGAAGCCATCAAATCAAAGCGCAACCCGCAGACGTCACCCCCCCCCCCCTCACCGCTGAGGTCCAAACTCGTCAAGTTGGCGCACCCCCCCACCCCAGCCCCGACAGCCCTCGCCCCCTCCGCTCCAACGCCGTTGTCTCAAACGTCAGACCCCCCCCCGCAAACAAATTTTCAAGACAGTGCCCATCAAGGTGGGATGGGGCGACGAATGACATCAAGCTGTGATGGGTGTGACCAATTAAAACAACGAGCCAAGGGTCACGCAGCGATGGGGCGCGAAAAAAAGGAGGTGTCTCAAAAGATGTCTCAAAAGAGCGGCTCAGGGCTCGCTTGTGGTCCGTACGGAGGCCACACGTGAGGGACTTACACTTAAGGACCAAACGCGTCAAATTCTTGAGGTGGGGGAGGAGCCGCCGCAGCTCCTCCGCCCCTTCGACTCCAAGCTGCCATTTCTGGTCGAAGCGATCGTCGACGGCGTCGGGTTGGGCGATCCATGAAAAAATGGAGGAAACCCACGATTTCGAAGGTTCTCCTGACACGTCACGTGACAGGTCGAGCTCCCAAATCGCGGCGAGGGCGGGGGGATTGCGGAGCAGCGCGTCGGCGAGGGCGCGCATGTTGGCGGCGCCGCAATTTCTCACCGCCAGGGCCTCCACGCGAGGGGCTGACGCGAGGGCCTTGAGGAGGGCCTCAAATGCCCACTGCCCGTCCACCCTCACGTTGACACGAAGGGACGCCATTGCAAAGTACTTCTGACTAAGTGATTGCACAGTGCCCGCCCGCGTTGACGAGGGCCTGCCGCACGTCTGCGCGCCAAGGGGCGTCCCATCGCGTCGGGCGAGGGAGTTGACGGAGGCCTTGTTAAACGGTCCCACGTCTGGGCAAGAGCGGTCGCAGCGGCAGCGGCCGAGCATTTCAAATCTCTGAGGCCTCACGGCGCCGCGGACGAGGGGTTCAGCGGGGGGCGCGCGAGAGAGGAAGTCAACAAAGGCTATTTCAAAAATAAAAGCGCAGGGGGAGGTCTTGCCCTCCGCAGGCGCGACCGCGGCACCACCCCCCCAACAGCCCCGTCGCAAGCGCCTTCGGGTTCGCACAGGGACGGCTGTTGGTTTGGAAGCCATCATTTTTTGGATACGCGCATTCGGGATAATGCAGGAGAAAAATGAAATGGAGAGACGGGGGGAGGTTGCGACAGCGTCGACGTGCCTTGGCTGCAACCTCTCCCTCGGCTGCCCCCTGGGCGCGTAATTCCAAACTTTAAACAGCCCGGCCGCGTCGGCAACGCATGCGACCCTTGGCGCCACCTCATCGCCGCCAATGCGCGATTGGATGCCTTCGAAGCCTGGATGAATGCCCTCGGATGTGGCTGCGGCTGCTGCTGCGGCTATGATGGCGAAGGATAAGAGCGATGATCTTCATTCTGTTATCGTCGAACCTGCTTGGTGGGTGGCGCGCTGTCGCCTCGGCTTTAAGACCGGATTTGATTGCGAGCCGCCCCTCTCACGCCGCTGCTCGCTATCGACGGCGGCTGCGCGATGGAGCGACCGTCGCAACGCGCCCGCGCCCTCGTACAGGATGAAAGTATTCCTACATTTAAATATACTTGTTAAAAAGTTTGGAGGGGACGTCACTTCAGTAAAAGGATGGGAGTGAGCTACTCGCGTGGCCGCAAATGACCTGAAGAAGGGGGGGGAAGGGCCATGGTCGTGCGGTCAGAGGAAACGGTGGCACTTTATTCAGGAGGGGGGCGAGAAGGAGTGGTTGGGGCGGGGAGCGGGGGGGGATGGATAGAGCAGGTGGATTGGGGAGGGACCCAACGAAGTCCAATTCGAATGCGTTTTCTCTCTTCGCTTCAGACGATGAGCGGATGGACTCCCGTAGAGTCGCAGCGCAGGGGGATTGAATCGACGACGGCCGTCGTCTTAGGGGAGGGAAATCCCTGCGGAGGCGAAGGGGTTCCATGGAACGTCAATAGAATAAGGACGCATGGGTCCGAGGGTGACGGAGCTCTCATCTATTCGCGGAGGCTTGACAACGAGCCCGCCCCCAGGGGTGTCGGGTCCAGCGCTGCCATTTTGGCCGCTCGCGCTTTTAAACCCTTCGCATGGCCTTCTTCCCTCCCTCGATGTGAAGTCGCTTGCGGAATAGGCGAGGGACAGCGACGTCCATGCGATCGTCATCCGTGAGGCGAACCTCATGAGCGACCACTCGCACCTACCGCTTGGGTGCATTATGCTCAAGCGGCGCTTGAGGATATTTCTTCCGTTCGTTCGCAAGCTGAAAGGCATGCCCAACGCGATGAAGCTGCCCACTATTGCGGACATCCAGCCGCCTAAGAGAATCTATCGCGACTTGAAGTTCTAATGCCGCATGCTCCGCAAGAGAGAGGAAGACTGCTTGCAGAACATTTGATAACAAACAAAGTTCCCTTCCAACTTTTGAGTCGCCTCTTAAAAAGGCAAGTCTTATTACAGACCCCCGGCGGAGGAACCGACAAGAGGACGCCATGGCAGAGGAACAACAAGTTGAAGTGATGCAGACTGAGGAAGTTGCGGCCCCCGTTGGCCAGATGGATAAGAAGACCGCTCTCCAGACTGTCTTCAAGAAGGCAAGCGTGCATGATGGTGTTGCCAAGGGTCTTCGTGAGTGCGTCAAGGCCCTCGACCGCCGTCAGGCTCACCTTTGCGTCCTTGCCAAGTCCTGCAATGCGGGCGAGTATGTGAAGCTTGTTGAGGCTCTCTGCAACGAGCACAACATCCCAATCACCCGCGTTAACTACACTCTGTGCGATCGCTGATCCATGTAGGTGGAGGACAACAAGTTCCTTGGCGAGCTCGTTGGTCTCTGCAAGCTGGACAAGGAAGGTCATGCCCGCAAGGTCGTCGGCTGCTCCTGCGCCGTCGTTCGCGACTGGGGCGAGGAGAGCGAGGCCCGCGAGTTCCTCATGCAGCATCTCGAGGACGACGAGTAAGCCATGGCGGATTGTCGAGTAAACCCTGTGCACCACTCTGCACATTGTTGCTTTTTTTTTTCACGTCGTGTGTACCATCGGACTTTTTGTTTATGACGTCCGTGCGCTTGCGCGTTCAGTCGATTGCTTGCGCGCCGACGCAGCTCAGCTTGAACTTTGGACTTTGTAAATGATCTAGACGGGACAAACTTTCTGGCGCGCCTGCGCATTTAGCCTGCGGCCTCTTTAAACTGCTCAAAAGTTTAGTTTTTAATTCGCACTTGTCCCATGAGCCTGATCTCGTCTATCGCCGCGTGCTTGAAGGTTGCATTGACGTCGGACCACGCGCTTAGGAGAGATTTCGCTTCATTCCTCGAGGAGGAAGACGCAGACTGCCCTTTCCTTCCCCTCCCTTTCTACAAGACGTCGTGTGCACTTAAAGTAAAACTCTAAGGCGACGCAGCCCGCTGATCGACTCTCTCGCTGACGCAATCGTCAACGGCAGACACATCTCGCAACCACCAGATGGACTGCACGAGCTCGACCCGGACGGACGCCTGTTTCTTCTCACCCTCTCCTCCAACTCCGCAGACAGACCTGGGACCTCCACATCTCCCATTTCCGCTCCCGCTGGGTCCCCCATGCAAGCTCCATCCCAACCCTCGCTGTCCAAGAGGAGTACTTCCGCCAAATCGCCGACGGCTCCAAAGTGCCCAATCGAACCCCCCCCTCTGAACCGCGCAGACGCTTGAGGGCCGTCTCTGTCGCCCCCCCTATCAAAACCTCCACCCGGGCCAAGTTGTCGCCTTCCAAATCGACCCCCCCGACCTTGGCGCCGCCACCTCCCCCCTGCATTGCCGCGTCGTCGACGTCCACAAATTCCCTTCCTTCGCGGCAGCATTTTCAACCCTCCCCCCCTCTGATGCCGTCGGGTCCGACGAGTCCCCCCCTCGCACCCTCTCGACTCAACTTTCCAGCATCGATTATTGTTTGTCCCGCTACCGCAAGTTTTATTCGGAGGCACTCGAGCGGCTCCACGGCGTCGTTATTTTTAGAATCAGCCGCTTGCAGTCGGCAGATGCTGAGGGCGCGTAGGTCCTGCTAACAAGTCTTTTATTTAAGTCGTGACGGTAGGGTCGCAGAGGCGAACGTTTTCAGCGCCGAGGCCCTCCTCAAGGCGCTGGGGGTGGGGGGGGCGATGGCTCAAATTGGCTTCCGCCTGACTGCGGGGTCTATCCCCCTCCTCCCTCTTAGACCCTCCCTCCTCATCGCGGCCTTCAACAAACAAGACAACTCTAAATCTGTGCGTCATTCCGTTAACAAACTCTTAATTTATCCTCCCCACGTGAAGCGTTTCGTCTGACCCCCCCCCCCCCCCCCCTTGCATTGGAAGTGGGCGCCGGGGGGGGGGGGTGGTTGGAGGACCCGCCCGGCCGCCCCCGGCCCGGG
>JAIYDP010000168.1 GCA_027487435.1 Verrucomicrobiaceae bacterium
AATGGCACTCCTGCGCTGCTACGAGAGCAAAAACGCTCGGCAATTGCACTCCTGCGCTGCTACGAGAGCAAAAATGCTCGGCAATTGCACTCCTGCGCTGCTACGAGAGCAAAAACGCTCGGCAATTTCACTCCTACGCTGCTACGAGAGCAAAAATGCTAGGCGATTCCACTCCTGCACTGAACACAAACCTTGCCAGTTGAGCGTATCTCCTATCGAGCTTTGCTTGGGCTAGCGGTGATTTCCTCGAAGCGTTTGCGCATTTTTTCCAATCGCTCTGGCTCTTTTGCCGCAAGGTTGTTGCTCTGTGGCAAATCCATCTTCAAGTCGTAGAGTTGCTCTTTGGCAGCCGTAGTCTTGATTTTTCCCATTTCATCAACATCGCTGTTGAGAAACTTCATATCGCGATAGCTCATGCTCCACGGTTTCTCGCCTTGCGGAGCACTTTTGCCTCCTGATCCTTGCTTGGGAACGTAAATCCACGTGCCTTGTCGTAATGCGAGGCTGCTCGTTCCATGGTGAATGCCCTCTACGCGTTTGGCGGGTGATTTTTCCGGATCGAGAAATGCGGCAAGCTCGCTGCTGCCATCGGGCGATGCTCCCTCCGGCATTTTGGCACCAGCACTATCCGCAAAAGTCGCCATTAAATCCACATGATGAAAATATGCCCCGCGCACACTTTTTGCCGGTACATGTCCAGGCCAACGCACAAGAAATGGCACTCGATGCCCCCCTTCCCATACATCGGTTTTTTGTCCGAGCAATGCGCCATTCGTGCGATGCCCGACTCGCATGGCACCGCTCTCGTAACGTCCCGCGTTATCGCTGGTAAACACGACGATGGTGTTTTCTGCTAAGCCCGTTTTCTCTAACGCATCCAAGACGCGACCGACACAATGATCCAATTGCTGGATGTAGTCTCCATAGCGTCCCGCCTTGCTCTTTTTTTGAAATTCTGGCGCAGGATTGATCGGATTGTGTGGTGCTTGCCATGCAAGATAGAGAAAAAATGGTTCCTTCGCAGTTTGCTTTTTCAGCCATTGTTCCGCCTCTTCCGCCTGCATCAGATCGAGTTTTTCATCGGGGCGCATCGCCATCGCTTTCGCACCGCCAATCTGTTTGCCGTGCGCCCCCGTGCCTGGTGAGTGATCCACGCTGATCGGGTCATGTTGTTCTAGGCCGAGAATCGTGCGATCTCTCATCAGCACCAAGGGTGGCTCGGAATGCGTGCGCGGAGTGCCAAAAAAGGACTCGAAGCCAAAATCTACGGGGCCAAGCATCAGTGGCGCATTCCAATCGACATCGGGATTCGTGCCAAAACCATTGTGCCACTTGCCAATCATGGCTGTCCGATACCCCGCCGACTTCATCACCATCGGCAAAAGCACTTGCGACGGTTCAAAATGGCCTGCATAGCCACGAACCATGCGTGTGCGAAATGCATAACGACCACTCAAAATACTATACCGCGAAGGCATACAAATTCCGCTAAACGAATGAGCATCGGTAAAACGAGCGCCTTGTTCCGCTAGTCGATCCAACCGAGGCGTTGCAATGGCTTTTGCCCCATAGCAACTCAGATCTGCGTAACCCAAGTCATCAGCGACCATCAAAATCACGTTTGGTGGGGAAGCCACGTTTGATTTTGCCTCGGCTTGTAAGAAATGGACCAAGGTCGTAGTAGTCAACGTGGCGATAGCGTATCGAAGGAAATTCATCATGCAAAAGAGCTAGCCTTAGCCATCAGGGATTGGCGAGTCATTTTCTTGGCGAATTTCATAGCGCGCGTTCACCAACCAAACGAATAACGATGAAGGCTCAGTTCTCTGTTTTTCAATACAGATTGCACCCTTTGCCGCAGTAGGGAATGCATTTTACAAGCTGATTGATGCAAGAATAAGCCTAAAGATATCGAAAAAAAAGCCGTAGGGTAAAAAATCTCCGAGATCAATTCTTTTTCATTGCATGATTGATTCGTGGAATTACAATGTAGGGACACCAAAGGATTTGTGACATGAAAATTGCCAAAAACACAAAGCTACAGAGGAAAGGGTTTACGCTGATCATCACGATGTCGATGATGGTCTTATTGGCGTTGATTGCGATTGGGCTACTAAGTCTGTCAGCAACGAGCATGAGAGTCAGTAGTCTGGGCAAAGCGACCGCCGAGGCCCGGGCAAATGCTCGCATGGCATTATTCATCGCCCTGGGCGAATTGCAGGAAGAAATGGGGCCCGACATGCGCATCAGTGCCAAGGCAAGTTTGCAAGATACGAATGTAGATACTCCACAAATCGAAGGGGTCGCCCAGCCGCACTGGCTTTCTACGTACGATTCGTGGGGTAACTGGCTTAATGCAAACTACACGCGTCCCGGAAGTGGCGGGAGTATGCGCATTCAAGACACCTATAGCAACAATCGCAGCAACATGTTTCGCCGTTGGCTAGTTTCCATGCCGCCATCCTTGACCAATAATCTTCAAGCGGCCAAGAACCTAGGGAATATGGATAACAACAATTCCGCCATTATGGTCGGACGCGGTAGCTTAGGCACCGCTGCTGACCAAGATGCATCCTTGATCACTCGTGCTTACTTGATGTCCATCGGAACAACAGGCCGCCACGCCTGGTGGATTAGCCCAGAAAATCAAAAAGCCAAAGTAAATCTCGCAAATAAGGAGAGAAATCTCTCCAATGAAGGATGGCAAACATCACAAGGTAACACAGCGCAGGTAGGCATCAGTGCCATGAATGGATTCAATGCAATGAACACTGATCCTATTGTGGGCGATAAACTTATCTCTACACAGACATTACGACATGTGAATGTCGATAAAAACATTCTAGATTCTCGATTTTTTGATATTACCGCCCATAGTCAAGGTGTCATTTCTAGTGTTCGTTCGGGACATCTTAAAAAAGACTTGAGCTTACTCTTTGAGATGGGAGGTGGTGCCTTGCCCTCCCCTTATCGGTTTAATCCGACTTCTGTTCAAGAGCCTTCGATTCGTCCCATCAGCCAAGATATCAGCGCTAAAATGCCCGTGATTCCGAATCGTCATTTTCAATCGTGGACAAACATGCGCCACTACTACCGCATGTATCGTAACAGCAGTGATGCAACTCCTACATTGCAACAGGTTAATGGACAATACGTTAATGGATCCCTCAAATGGAGCCGATCAAAACCTTCTACCGATTTCGCAAGTTCTACTTCACTGACTGCGACATCTCCAAGTTGGAATGGTTCGAATCACTACTGGCGCGCTCCTATACTTGCGAAGCTGACCATCGTTTATAGCTTGGTCACGAGACCTGCTAGCGATGGAAAATTTCAGTGCGTTCAGTGCTATAACCCTGTTTTCACTTTTTGGAATCCCTATAACGTAGAACTTCGATTTCCCTCAGGAATGATGTCGATGTCTTGCAAGGCCTACACATTATGGCCTACGAATTCTCGATTCCATACCAACGGTGTTTTTCGTGCGAGCAATGGACTCACAGAGGCCAAAAACTTCAATGGAGTCCTAAGATCTGCTGGCGGGGCAAGCGACATTGTTTTCCAGCCTGGAGAACTCCAAGTTTTTTCTTTAAAAACATCCTTCAACAGCAACACTTCTGGTGCTAGCATCACGGCAGACTTAACCCCAGGCTTCGACCCTGACGTAGTGGTAGGTGATGAGCGTGGCTGGCAATTCGGACAAGGAGCCAGTGCTGTAACAACATTTAGCCAAGCTGACAATCCATCTGTGGCTTTCGAGTTTTCATCGGCTCAATGGGGCGGTGGGGTGAATGTGGGAAATACTCCGGGTGCCATGTGCCTAAGCGCAAATTTGACGGGTGGGGTGGGACCATTACCCATGACATATTCCAACGATTGGTTTCAAAGACCTCCTTACGCCAACGATCAGACAAACACACCGATCACTCCTCCTGGCGCGCAAAATCTCGCGACATGGACTTTTGACAATCAACCCAAAGTTGTGGCGTATGCACAAATGACCATCAAGGGCCTCTACAACTATGAATACCCCAGTATTCCTTGGGAACAAGATTGGCGCTGCAGGAATTGGATCCAAGCCCCGCCGTTTTATTTCGGTAGCGGAATGTACATGTCGATCGATGATAGAATGGCTCACACACAGAGGCTGGACTGCCCCTACATCGTCAATTTTGGTCCTGCTCAGTCTGCTTCCATTACGAAACTCATTGGACAAGTGGGCGGAAGATCATACCTAGGTGTGGGGGATGTTGCGGGTGAGAAAGTTACTTCTGTGTCAGCCTTGGAACTGCCTACCGCGCCGATTAGTAGCCTTGCAGGTTTTGCCAATATGCGTATCAATCCGGGCTGGACTGACGCGAATCAACTTGGTTCTGGACTCTCCGCAGGTAGATTTACGGGCAACGGCTATAATTCCGAAAGAGCTTCAATGTTCAGTGCAGAGGGTAAGCGCGTTGCTTATCAGAGTGGCGTGACAGGCCCAGGCATTGGTAACTCTTTCATGCACCCTGTCTTGCCTAGAACCGATATTTATCAATATTTGAACAACTCGGTTAGTCGTGATGTCATGGACCGAGGAAACCCCAAAATTACCCAAGCGAACAACACCAATGCTTTTTGTGATTACTGGGATCATGTTTTCCTTCTGAATGACACTCTTTGGGATGACTACTTTGTTTCTTCGATAGCGAATCAGGAGCGTACTGGAGCACAGAGAAATACGTACAGCCTCATTATGAACATCGACAGGCTCCTAGCTGGTGATGACCTGGCAAACTCCCGCTATCGTTATTTGGACACGGGAGTGCCTGATAGCGAAGTCAAATCAGAATTGCAATCTGCACAAGGCTTCCTGAAAGCGGCTAATTATCTGATGGTTGATGGGATGTTTAATGTCAACAGCACCTCCGTGGATGCATGGCAAGCGCTCTTTACCGGCATTCGCGAACGGCAAATCACCTACCGCAGCAGTAGCGGTGCCTTGCAGAGAATCGCGATCCCATCTGGCAAACGTATCGCTATTTCTCGCTTTGACACAGAAGTGTCAGATCAGGAGATGATAGATCCGCGGGTCGGTGTGCGCATGCCAGATGGTTCCATGGGATGGAGCAGTGTTCGCTTTCTCGACGATGAGCAAATCCGAAAACTGTCGGAAGAGTGCGTGAAACAAGTCAAACTTCGCGGGCCATTCTTGAATTTCTCCGAATTCATCAACCGTCGA
Source organism: Verrucomicrobiaceae bacterium (assembly GCA_027487435.1). Taxonomy (GTDB): domain Bacteria; phylum Verrucomicrobiota; class Verrucomicrobiia; order Verrucomicrobiales; family Akkermansiaceae; genus UBA956. Next base: position 5,222 of record JAIYDP010000168.1, read on the forward strand.
CTTTCCAACGATAATCTCGGCACGATGGGTGCGTTGCAAAGTGCCATAGACTTTGATGATAACAATCCGAGCTCTCAATCCATAAATTTTCGTTATAAAAATAGTCCTGATCTTATGGTTACTCCGGCTCAGTTAGGAAGCAATAACTTTGCCACACCAGACGCAGCAAGAGGCTCTCGTCTGGCAGGCATACCCGGCTACGTCATTCAGTCAGATCTACTAAAACCAATCGCGAATACTCTCAACGTGCGCGATGACACATTCAGCATACGTGCGTATGGAGAATCATTAGATGCCAACGGGAATGTCCTTGCTCGCGCGTGGTGCGAGGCGGTTGTTCAACGCATACCAAATTATGTAGATCCTACCAACTCGCCAGATGTTTCTGCTACCACACTCACTCCCGCTGGTATCTTTGCAATAAACAATGAATTACGTCCCACAAATCAACGTTTTGGCCGTCAATTCCAGATAAAAAATTTCCGCTGGCTTGATAAGAACGAAATTTAACCACCAGTATTACTAGAAATCACTATGTTACCGTCACTGATTCGCACTTTTACGCTCGTTTTATTTTCCCTCTTTAGCGTCGTAGCTCAGGAGCCCACCACCAAGGAAAATATCCAACCCAAGTCGAGAAACGCTAGGTTTGTTTGTAGCAAGTTCCCTGAAAAATTGGAAAACCCCGTGAAGGTTCAAGTGGGTAAGGATATTTTGCCGTTGTTGCTTTCGACCGTCAATACCAGCGAGGCCGTCAAAATCCCAGCGGATGGTGTTATACGCATTGTTCGTGAGTTGCCTAATCCCAAAGACCCTGCAAAACCTGAGTATTTGACTCTGGCACAGGCCGTTGTACCCGAGGATGCTCAGCAATCGTTGATCGTGCTTATACCGATGGCACAACCTAAAGGCGGACTGGTATTCCACAGCAAGGTCACTGATATCACCAATATCAAGGGCGGCAACACCATGTACATCAATCTTACGAATCTCAAACTTGGCATTGAACTAGATAAAGAGGCCATCGCCATTGGTGCCGGAGAAACAAAACTGCACAATCCGCTTGGCGCACGTGTGAAGGCTAGCTTGCCAGTAACGTTTCGTTTTTTTGACCCAGCGAAAAAAAAATGGGAACTCATCACCCAATCGACGATGGCATTTTACTCAACACGCAGGGAAATTTGTTTTTTCACTTGGAACGAGCAGTTTAACAGAATCGATTTTAGTGGTGTGACCTTCCCCACTGAATTTTGAGAAGCTCGATAATCTTTTCTGTTTTACACGCATCACCGAAAGCATTGCTCTGGCGACCATTTCTACTTCAGTTCTTGACGCTGACGGCGAGGCGATGTTGATTTCGCTGCTGGCTTCATCATATTCTTGCCTTCTCTCTGCGTTGTAAATAATGTGTTCTTAGAAATTGTGCTAAGGAAACTACGTGCCTAAAGGAGCTATGGAGAAGGGCCGTCATCGTAATCCAATGAAACCATATCGAAGACAACCAGATCATAAAGGATTTACGTTGATCATTACTATGGCGATGATGATTTTTCTCGTGTTGATCGCCATGGGCCTTTTGAGTTTATCCGCCACCAGTGTGCGTGCTGGCGCGTTGAGCAAGGCTACCGCCGAGGCCAGAGCCAATGCTCGCATGGCATTGTTGATCGCCTTGGGAGAATTGCAGCAAGAAATGGGACCCGACATGCGCATTAGTGCCAAGGCCAGTTTGCAGGATGCGAACGTAAATACCCCTCAAATCGAAGGTGTTGCTCAATCGCACTGGCTTGCTACTTATGATTCTTGGGGTAACTGGCTCAATGCAAACTACACGCGTCCCGGAAGTGGCGGGAGTATGCGCATTCAAGACACCTATGGCAACAATCGCAGCAACATGTTCCGCCGTTGGCTGGTTTCCATGCCGCCATCCTTGACCAATAATCTTCAAGCGGCCAAGAAGCCGGGTAATTTAGACAACAACAATTCCGTTATTATGGTCGGACGCGGTAGCTTAGGAGCGGCTGCTGATCAAGATGCGTCCTTGATCACTCGTGCCTACTTGATGTCCATCGGAACAACAGGACGCCACGCTTGGTGGATTAGTCCAGAAAATCACAAAGCTGTGATCAACAAAGCATCTGTTGCAAGGAAACTCACCCCCGATGCTTGGCAAGCGTCCCAAGGCAATACGGCGGAAGTCGGCGTCGGTGCGATTCAGGGGGTGGAAAATATTGATAATGAACCGACGATGGGTGATAAGCTCGTTTCGCTTAATTCGCTACAATCAGCAGGTGTGGCGGCAGATGTTGCGAAAGGTAAATTTTTTGATCTCACTTCGCATGGTCACGGTTTGATCACCAACGTCCGCACAGGGCAGCTCAAAAAGGACTTGAGTCTGGTTTTCGAAGCTGACAACGCAGTATCGCTACCAGAACCATTTAGATTCACCCCTGGAAGGGATGATCGTGAGCCATCGATTCGCCCCATGAGTCCAGACATTGCTCGTCAAACTGGTGGTCCATCCATCCCCAACCGTCATTTTGCCTCATGGACCAACATGCGGCACTATTACAGAATGTATCGCAAAACTAGTGATGCATCTCCCATGGATACCGGAGGTAATGGCTCTCTTCAATGGGACGGTGCTAAGCCATGGACCAGTTTTGTCGCAACTTCATCCATCGAAGCGCCGAACCCATCCGCACGAATTGGTTCAAACAATTATTGGCGTTTTCCCGTTCTGGCAAAATTGACCATCATTTATAGTTTGCTTGCGGAACCTAGTGTTCGCACCAAAGGATCCTTTGATTGTTTTCTCGTTTATTCTCCGGTATTCACCTTTTGGAATCCTTACAATGTCGAGCTTCGAATACCCAATGACATGTATCGAACATTGGTTGCAGGTTATAAAATTTTACCGTTTCAAGGCATACGTTACAAAGGGCAACAGGAAGTTGGTGTGGTATCAGGTTTTGCGACCGATACAAAAGTAAACGCGCTACCAGGGCTACGTAACACTTCAGGCTTAGATGTTGTCTTCAAACCAGGTGAGCTGGTTTCTTTTTCTTTTGGTGGAACATTCGGCGATCTAAGTAGCGATTCTTCTAACTTTCTCGTAAGAGGCTTCGAGCCACAAGCCATCCACGGTTCCAAAAAGTACATTGAAACGGTTTCCTTAGCGAATGGGACGAACCAAAACACAGCGCCTGGCATCGCGATGACTTTTTCTCATATCGAATCTGGGGGGAATGTAAACTGGGGAAATACCCCCGGCTCTCTTTGCCATTCTCCAAGCTGGAATGGCTCACCCGGCCGAATTCCCCTGATGTATCAAAATGATTGGTTTCAAGTGTCTCAGACCTTGACCCGTATGACTCCTGTTTCTGAAATTGAACGGTATGCATTTGACTCGCGACCTAAGCCGATCGCTTTTTCTCAGTTAGTGATGAAAGGTTTGTCGCGTTTCGATTACCAGAGTATCAATTGGTCTCAAGACTGGCGTTCTCGTAACTGGATACACTCACCGCCTTTTTACTTCGGTAACAGCCTTTATATTTCGGAAGAAACTGATACAGCTCATACCCAGAGATTGGATAATCCATACGTCATGTATTTTGGACCTATGTCTATGAATGATATGGGCCAGGTCATACCACAAAACGGAAGGCATGCTGTATTGGGTTCAGGGAGCAATCCTGTAGAGATGATCACTTCAGCTCCTGTTCTTGAACTTCCTAGCGCTCCAATATCGAGTTTGGCAGGTTTCTCAAACATGCGCATCAACCCAGGCTGGACAAAACTTGATACACTCAACCCAGATCTCAAGCTTGACGCTTTGAGAGGGGCGTCAGCTTCAACGGGCGATGCTTCTTTGTATTGCGCAGAAGTAAAAGCACTGGCCTATCAAAGCGGAATCACGGGGCCTGGTATCGGAAATTCCTTTATGCATCCGATGATTCCTCGTGCAGGCGTTTATCGCTTTTTTGAGAATTCGATCAGTCAAGATCCTCCGATTCGCAAAATTTGGAATGTCACGAACTCGACGAATAACAAAATTTTCAACGACTTTTGGGATCATGTCTTCGTTTTAAATGATGCATTGTGGGATGATTATTTTCTTTCTTCACTTGCAGATCAGACTCGCCCCGCCGCCAATAGTGCGTTGAGTTTGAGTAGCAACATAAGTCGCTTTGTCAATAACGAGCCATTAGCAAATGGCCGTTACCGTTACTACCCGGGCAGACAGACATCAAATGAAATCGAGGCAGAACTTCAAGCTGCCGATGGTTTTGCAAAAGTTGCAAAATATCTAACCATTGATGGGATGTTTAATGTCAATAGCACCTCCGTGGATGCGTGGTTCGCTCTTTTTGCTGGCATCCGTGAGCGTCGCTTAGTTTTCCGTGATGCCTCAGGCACGCTGCGTATCATTCAAGTGCCAAAAGAAAAACGAATCGCGATTTCTCGCTTCGATACGGAAGTCTCCGACCAAGAAATGTCGAATCCGGAAACGGGTGTTGTCATGCCGGACGGAACGATGGGCTGGTCTGGCGTTCGCTTTCTTGATGATCAACAATTGTTCACTCTTGCTCAAGAGTGCGTGAAGCAAGTGAAACAAAGAGGACCGTTTCTTAACTTCGCCGAATTCATCAATCGCCGACTTTCCGAAGATCGTCTTGGTATTATGGGTGCTTTGCAAAGCGCCATTGATTTTGATGATTCTAGTCCTAATCCGACTTCGATCAATTATCGTTACAAAAAATCTCCAGGATACATGATTCAGAGTAGTGCTTTGGGAAATCATTCGTTTAGCACACCCGAAGCAGCGGAAGGATCTCGCTTGGCGGGGATTCCCGGTTATGTCATCCAGTCTGATCTCTTACGACCGATAGCCAATACTCTTTCTGTGCGCGACGATACCTTTCGCATCCGAGCCTACGGCGAGTCACTCGACGGGAATGGAAGGGTGATGGCTCGTGCATGGTGTGAGGCCATTGTCCAGCGCATGCCTGAATATTGCGACCCGACAAATGATGCAGATGTGCCTGCCAGAGAAATGAAGTTCGATGGAACGTTCAGCGATCTAGAGCATAGCAAGCTTTCACTCACAAACCTTCGCTTTGGCCGTAGGTTTGTAATAAAAACCTATCGCTGGCTAAATCCATCCGATGTTTAATCACCTTCGATTTACTGTTGATGAAAACAATACACCGCTTGATATTCTTCTATTTATCATTCCCGTATTTCTCTTTTGCACAAACCGCGGAGGAGGAGCCAGCCAAGGAACCAAAGAGTAAAGTGGCGCGATTTGTTTACACGAGCTTGCCGGAGGGAGTTGCGAATCCCATTACGATCTTGCATGGTGAAGAACTCGTCAAAGTTCATTTATCGCTACGTTCGCCCAGCGAACCAATCAAAATCCCAGCTGATGGTATTATACGAATCGTAACTGAGCAGCCCAATCCCGATGATCCTACGCAAACAAAAATCGTCACCATTGGACTAGCGAAAGTCGAAGATACAGTTTCCGACTTTTTGGTAATTCTGGTTCCTGCCTTGCACAAAAAAAATGGCATTTTGTTAGAAACCAAAATTGTAAATTTTGCCAACTTCAAAGGTGGAAATAATCTTTTTCTCAATATGACGGCTAAAAAAATTGCCGTGGATATCGATAAAAAAAGTCTAGAGATCGATCCGAGCGAACACAAAATCTATGACGTGCCCACGACTCCGAACCCAAAAAGCGTGCAAATACGATTTCGTTTTCTAGATCTAGAGACAAGAAAATGGCAAATCATCACCGGATCTACGATCGTGATGTATCCCACACGCCGAGAGATGTGCATTTTTGGATGGGATACGGAGTTTGATCGGATCAACTACCGAGGAATTACCATTCCAGTTGATCCAGAGTAAATCCCCCGGAATGACTCAATCTCCTGTTTTCAAGACCTTAATGAAGGCATCTTGCGGGATGTTGACTTTGCCAATGGCTTTCATCTTCTTCTTACCTTCTTTTTGCTTCTCTAATAGCTTGCGTTTCCGTGAAATATCGCCGCCGTAACATTTGGCGGTGACGTTTTTGCCCATGGAGGAAATGCTCTCACGGGCAACGATTTTACCACCAACGCAGGCTTGGATGGCGACGACGAAGAGCTGCTGTGGGATGACTTCTTTGAGTCGCGAAGCAAGGGCACGGCCAAAGGACTCTGCTTTATCGCGGTGGACGATCGTGCCGAATGCCTCTACGGGGTCGCCAGCGATGAGCATGTCCATTTTCACCATCTTGGCAGCGCGGTAGCCGGCGTGTTCGTAGTCCATGGAACCGTAGCCGCGGGTCATGGATTTGAGGCGGTCATTGAAATCGACGAGAATTTCTGCCAAAGGCAATAAGCTGGAGATCATGACTCGAGTATCATCGATGGTCTCGGTGTTGGTGACTTCGCCTCGTTTTTCCATCACTAAGGACATGATGTCGCCGATGTATTCTCCTGGAATCATGACATAGACTTGCACCATCGGCTCGCGTACTTCTAGAATCTCTTGCTGTTCCGGGAACATCGCTGGATTATCGACGATCAATTCTTCACCATCGGTCAAGGAGACTTGGTAGATGACCGAGGGATAGGTAGAGATGACATCCATGTTGAACTCACGACGCAGACGTTCTTGGATGATTTCCATGTGTAGCAGTCCTAAGAAACCACAACGGAAGCCGAAACCAAGTGCGGTTGAAGATTCGCTTGCGAAGGTGAAGGCTGCATCGTTGATTTGCAATTTACCCATCGCAGCTTTCAGTGCTTCGTAATCGGAGGTATCCACGGGGTAAATCCCTGCAAAAACCATGGGCTGAATCTCTTTAAACCCCGGTAGCGGCTCGCCGCATGGCTTTACTGAGTCCGTAACGGTATCGCCGATCTTGACCTCGGAAGCAGATTTCATGTTGGCAATGATGTAACCAACGTCGCCTGCGGAGAGCATGGGCGTCTGGGTCATTTTCGGTGTGAAGAGTCCCACTTCCTTGACCTCATAGGTATTGTTGGTGGACATCAACTTGATGCGCTGGCCTTTTTTCACCGTGCCAGAAAATACGCGAACATAAGAAACGACACCTCGGTAGTTGTCGTAGAGGGAGTCGAAAACTGAGCAGCGGAGCAAACGGTCGGGATTCTCGGTGGGATGGGGTACCCGTTGAACGATAGCTTCAAGAATATCCTCGATGCCGATGCCGTTTTTGGCCGAGGCGGGGATGGCATCTTCCGCTGGAATGGCGAGGATTTCTTCCAGTTGGCGACGGCACTTCGGCACATCTGCGGCAGGCAGGTCGATCTTATTGAGAATGGGGATGATCAGTAGGTTTTGCTGAAGTGCCAAGTGCAGGTTCGCAACGGTTTGAGCTTCGACTCCTTGTGCCGCATCGATCATCAAGATTGCTCCTTCGCAAGCAGCAAGGGAGCGAGAGACTTCGTAAGAGAAATCGACGTGGCCTGGGGTATCGAGGAGGTTGAGCTTGTAAGTTTTTCCGTCCTTAGCCAAGTAAGTCATGGCGACGGGGTGAGATTTGATTGTGATGCCTTTTTCCCGTTCGAGATCCATGGCATCGAGGAGTTGGTCTTGTTTTTCACGAGATGTGATCGTGGAAGTGGCTTCAAGCAACCGGTCAGACAGCGTGGTCTTGCCGTGGTCGATGTGGGCAATGATAGAGAAATTTCTGGTCAGCTCGATGGACATGGCGTGTAGGAAAAGGGACAATCCGCCGCCAGATTGGCAGCGGTGGCAGATAGAAAGCACGAATCCCTGAATAAGGAAAGGGGAAAAGCGCAAATCGGTCAGCAAAGACCATGCCTGAGGTCGCGATTACTCCTGGATGCGCGTAATCTTGTAACCCTGTTTTTCCAAATGACTGCGAATGCTAGTTTCACCAGCGAAGTGCCCGGCTCCTGCCGCGAAAAAATGGCACTTACCGGGTGCATCGGCAAGCATCTTGCCGATGGTGGTAGCCATGCTTTGATCGCGATCCGTGAGGAGTTTTTTGATCAGGCGCGCACCAAGTTGCTTGTGCTCGCCTTCGGCCATTTCTGCCATGTATTTATCGATTTCCTTTTTTATGACATCTACATCGCCAGCGATGTAAGCAGCGATGAGAATCTGCAAACTGTCTTTATTTGCGATACGATCCGCTTTCATCGCACGGAGGGTTTCGCTGAGGAGGATGATTTGTTCCTCCTCTTTTAATTGATCAAAAATGGCCAATTGGCTATCAGCCGTCTCTAGACTATCGGTTTGCTTTTTGCTCCTTGTCGCGCGCTTCCACAATCTATCATCCATGGCTTCTTTCCCTAGGAGTTCAACCTTGAGTGTTGGCAAGCTGGCAGCCATGACCCAAGTTTTCATTGGCTCAAATGGAGTGATGTCGAGCGCAGGATTGATCGCCTGTAACTCCTCTTCAACTTGGTTTTTTAATTTTTCGCCGATGGTTTGCACAAGGGTTTTGTTGTCCTGTCGGATCAGTTTTTCCGTGATTGCCAACTGGGTTTTCTTATCAAGAGGAATTTCCGTGTAGAGCACATCAGATTCGTTAAAGGCATTTTCCGCGGCAGGATGAAGTTTGTCGAGTGGGCCACCTCCCATGTGGATGGTTCCAAAAAGATAGCTCGGTTTGGTAAGGTCCTTGCCCTCGATTTTCCACAGCAATGGCTTCAAAGGATGGGCGGGAGCTTCGGCACCTGTGGCGAATGTGCAAGCTAGCAAAAGAAATGAGGAAAATAAAGTTTGGGTAAGCCGTAGCATAATGAGCACAAGTTAGGTAGCGATCTCTCTAAGTCAAGAGGAAATACATTGATCGAGATTTGCCATGAGGAGCGAGAATCCTTCGATTTTGAGAATCGATGTATAAAGCCACAGAAACCTCGCGTAGCTCCTACAAATGATGGGGCACCAAAAAATATTGATGGCGAATCTCGTTCTAGGAAGGCTGATCAATCGACTGATGAACTGTATCGCTATGCACGTTCCCCATTTGATCGCTTTCTCAGTATTGATCGCACAGCATGCACGCGCGGAAGAAAATGCTGTGGTGAAAGTATTCCCAGTCAAAGCCAGTCAGGGCGTAGCAGTTGATAAAAAGCATTTTTACGCCATCAGCAATACCAAGATTATCAAGCACGATAAACAAACGGGACAGAAGATCACGTCGTGGGCTGCGAATTCTCAAGAGGGCACTCAAGCACATTTTCATCATATCAACAGTGGCACAGTGATCGATGGCAAACTCTACGCGGCGCATTCGCGGTTCCCTATCGCCCCCAATGATAACAGTGTAGAGATTTTTGGCATAGATGGCGAAATCATTAAGCATGAGTCCACCATCCGAATGCCAAAAGAGCATGGATCTCTGACGTGGATCGATAAGAAGAGCGATAATTCTTGGTGGATGTGCTACGCCGTGTATGGCATGCTCAATCAACGAAAAACCAAATTGGTAAAGTATCGCTATGAAAAAGGCGCATTTATCGAACAACAAAGCTGGTTTTTTCCCCAAGAAGTTGTCGAAAAATGGGGGCTGATGAGTTGTTCCGGAGGGTCATGGGGGAATGATGGAAAGTTGTATGTGACAGGACACGATAACGGCGAAGTCTTGGTCATAGCAATGGATTCGGACCATTTACGTTACGTTAGAAGCGAAGCCGTGAGAGGGATTTCAGGGCAAGCCATTGCATGGGATCGGTTTGCAGAGAGACCAACTCTTTGGGGCATTGTCAAAAACAAGCATGTATCGCTTACCTATCTGCCAGAAAAAAAGGCTGAAGGGAATTAAGCATCGTTGGGTAGGGAGGGATAACCCCGAAATCCGAAGTATAACGCCGCCATCATTTGCTGCGCAAAGCATTTCAGATCTTGGGGCCGCATTGTTGGTTGCAGCCCACTGCGGCCATCAAAAGCCTTGCACAACAAAGCCTTGCAGCGACTTTCTAGCGCTCTACTTCGGAACTCGGGGATAAAAAAATCCCGCAACCCAAAGGGGATGCAGGATTTTTTCCAGTAACTTCCGATGGGGAAATTAGCGGGAGTAAAGCTCGACGATGAGCTGTTCGTTCACCAATGGCTCAATGTCAGAGCGCTCTGGGACGCGGGAAACGCTGCCTTCAAGCTTGGTGCGGTCAAGAGTGAGCCAGTCAACCAATGGCACGGCTTGTGTTAGGTCAAGCATGCGGAGGCCAAGTTGTTGAGAAGATGCTTTGGCGCAAATTTTGATGATGTCACCAGGTTTGCATTCGTAGCTAGCAACATCAACTGTGGTGTCGTTGACCATAACGTGGCCGTGGTTCACCAATTGGCGTGCAGCTTGGCGACTGTTGCCGAAACCAAGGCGGAAGCAAACATTGTCGAGGCGGAGCTCCAAAAGTTGCAACATGGTCTCACCAGTAACGCCACGGCGGCGAGCCGCTTCTTGGTAGTATCCACGGAATTGACCTTCGAGGATGCCGTATTGGAAACGCAATTTTTGTTTTTCACCAAGAGCAACGGAATATTCGCTTTTCTTTTTACGTCCTGCACGAATGCCGTGCTGGCCGGGTGGGAAGTTGCGGCGCTCAAGTGATTTGTTTGAGCCAAAGAGAGGCACACCGAAGCGGCGGCTGATGCGGGTGCGTGGTCCTGTGTAACGAGCCATAAGAGGTATGTAGTAGAGTGGGTGAAAATTAGACGCGACGAGCTTTTTTCGGACGGCAGCCGTTATGAGGAACGGGAGTGACATCGATGATGGTAGTGATTTCCAATCCAATGGATTGAACAGCACGCACGGCGGACTCGCGACCAGAACCTGGTCCTTTGACGCGGACTTCTGCTTCTTTTAAGCCGTGACCCATGGCCTGACGGCATGCGTCTTGGCAGACGACTTGAGCAGCATAGGCAGTGCTTTTCCGTGAGCCTTTGAAGCCCATTTTCCCGGCACTGGACCAACCAAGGGCGTTTCCGAGAGCATCGGTTACGGAAACCAACGTATTGTTGAAAGTGGAGCTTACATGAACAATGCCTTTGGTGACGTTCTTGGAGCCTTTGGCTTTGTGGATTTTGATGACGGGCTCTTCTCCGCCAGCAATTTCGGCAAAGATGTCACGTTTCTCCTCTTTTTTAGGAGCGGCAATTTCGGCAACTGGAGCGACGATGGCTTCTACAGCTTCGGTAGGGGTGGTGGTTTCCTCAGACATGATTTATAGTAAATTCGGATTATTTCTTAACTCCCACGGTCTTCTTCTTACCTTTACGTGTGCGGGCATTCGTTCGTGTGCGCTGACCACGCACGGGCAGGCCGCGCTTGTGGCGTTGTCCACGGTAGCAATTGATGGAAGTGAGACGCTTGAGCGACACTTGACGCTCACGGCGGAGATCACCTTCGATGGCGATACCGTTGCTTTGGATAGCCTGAGCGATGCGAACGAGCTGCTCTTCCGAGAGTTGCCCGGTGCGGATGTTCGGATCGATGCCGGCTTGTTCAAGGATCTTCGTGGCAGTCGGTTGGCCGATGCCATAAATGAAAGGTAGAGAAGCTTCGATGCGCTTCTCGTTAGGAATTTCGATACCGAAAATACGGGCCATGGTGCAGAATGTTCGTGTTGTGCTTGGATAGAATTTCGCAGTATCGGATGCTTCGTGACGAAGAGACGCGATGCAGATCAACTGCGGGGCGGTGTTGATATCAGAGATTGAGGTTGTGGCAAGTATGAAATGAAAAAAAATTTATTTTTTTTGCTTTCGGGGGTATTGCTTGGCTTTGAAGGGTTCAGAAACAAAGTTGATTTATTTAGGAATGACGAGAGATTTGCCGATTTGGAGGACCGTGCTACGCAGTCCATTGGCTTTTTGAATCGCGGAAACGCTGGTTTTATGGCGAAGAGCTAGTTCGTAGAGTGTGTCGCCTTTTTTGACCACGACACGGGTCGGAGTTTTGGGCTTAGGTTTCGTTGTTGCCACTTTGGGTTTCGTGGTAGGCTTAGTCGCAGTAACTTTTGGTTTGGTGGATGTGCTCGTTTTTGGCGAAGTGGAGGGCTTAGGCGTGGACTGAGTGCGTGCAGATCTAGAGGGAGAATCTGTGGTATTCACAGTCGGCAAAGGCGTTTCGTGTGCTGCCACCATCCCGGCATCAAGGTCGGAGGATACTGGTGGATTATTCCTCGATCTGCTATACTTTGGGTTATCGGCCCATTCCTCGATGTAGTTGCCATTTGCATCGAAAGGTCCATGATCGTATGCGGCGCTGTGGCCTTTATCGACGCAAGAGCTCGTAAGAAACAGTGAGGCTGTAAGCGATGCGAAGAGGAATGATGGAGCTGCTTTTTTTGCGTATTGCTTTGTATTGGATAGGAAATGATGTGGTTTCATAAAGGTTCAATTTTTTTTCGCTGAGAAGTGAGGAACAGGAAGTTTTTTTATTTTCCGCCAAATAGTCCTTTCATTTTGTCCATCATGCCGCCGGCAAGCATGGAAAGATCAGGAGATTCGCCCGACAATACTTGATCAACCATTCCTTGATAAGGTGTTGGCACTTTGGATTTGAGGTATTCTCCCATGAGCTGAATGGCTTGAGACGCCATTTCTTCAGACAGTCCGAGGTTCGTGAGTTTGTTTCTGAGTTCTTGCATGGTTATTGAATGGTAAAGTGTGCGGATCGCTGAATCAGAGTCGCAGAGGATGAACGAATGGGTCAAGCGACCATTGACTATGGGATCGAAAGATACAACGACGAAGGAGGCTAATTATTTTTTCAGTATCACGGGTTGGATGGTTTCTGTGACGAAGCGCACGCTAACCATATAGCCTTCAGCAGATTTCGATGTGCCTAACATTGCGGTGCCGCCGTCGTTAAGACGCCAGAGATGGGTATTAAGAGACATGTCGTTTTGGAGCTGAGAAGACTGTGGGAAATCGGCACCTTGCAGAGGTTTGCCATTTAATGTGGTCATGAGAGCAATCAGCTCCTGCCAGTTTTTTTTCAGCGAGCCATCGTATTCACTCCCGCTTTGAGGCTGGGTCTGCATGGTTAGCTCTTTGAGGCAACTGCTAGCATCCCAGTCAAAATAAAGGAGACACTTCAGGCCTCCGATCGTTTTTTTGGTTCGATAAGAACCATTCAATCCGAATCGGCCGAGATAGACTTCATTCACTGAAAGTTCAAGTAAGCTGCTCTTGCGGAGTTTTTCGGTGACGACCTTATGGGGATCACCGAGGCAAATATCGCCAAATACAGGTGACTTCTCTGAGGTCTGTTCTTGGTTTTGTGAGCTGTTGGTAGTTGTCGTTCGTTGAGCAAAAGCACTGGGCTGGCATGTTAGCGCCACGACAAAGAAGCATGTTTGAACGAGGTGATTTACGATCTGATGGCTCATGAGGGGATGTTTATGGAAAGAAGGTATGATGCAATAAAAAAATTCCCAAACGCCAGAGACGTTTGGGATGATTGAATGCTTCGCTAGAGCGAAACATCGATTTTACCAAGTCTGGCTGCGGACGTGCGAGAAATGGGTTTCGAAACCAAGTTCTGGTGGGAACTCGCTTAAACCTTGAGTAGGAGACATTTCGATGCGACCATCTTGACCACAGCTTTCGTAAGGAGGCTTGAATGTGCCGCGATACGTAGGGCAAGTAAAGGTGAAGAGCTCGGAGAATCCGTAACCCATGCGGCGAATGGCGCGGCTAGTGCCGTTAACGATGCCGTAAGAGTAGCCAGCTTTGCGACCGTAGGCGTCGGTTTTGCGAACCATCTGCTCAGGTATTTCTATGATTCCGTAAAGAATATTCGAGACTGCTCTGCCGAGCTTACGACCCGCGGTATAATCAGCACCTGGAGGTGCTTGAATATCTGCGGAGATCATGCCCGTGAGAGCTACCATTGATAAGGCAAGAAGCGAGAGTTTTTTCATGCTGCGAGACTCTAGTGTGAGTGCTTGGCGTTTGGCAACAGCAAAATGAAAAAAAAAGATTTTTTGTTACGATAACTCGATGTTTCTTACGATAGTGGCACTTTGCTGCAATTCGATAGCCAAGGCGCGAAGTGCATCCCGCCGCAGACGGTCGCGCAAAAGAAGACGGATCTCATCAATTTTTTCCTCAAATGGAGTATGAACTGTAGGCTGCATTTCTGCCACCATCACTAGATGGAAGGCATTTTCATAGCTGATGATTGGGCTAATTTCGCCTTGGCGTAACGAAAATAAGATCGACTCAAACGGATTTGTCGCGCGCTCCATGTCGATCCAACCGAGGTCGATGGATTGATTTTGTTTTGCGGTGTGTTGAGCCGCAATGGTAGGGAAGTCCGCACCGGCGAAGACCATTTCTCTCCAGTTTAGCATTTTTTGATGCTCGATCCATGGATTCATTGGGTCTGGGATACGCATCAAATGCCAGACTCGCGCACGAGGAGCTTGAAAAAAATCGTAAAGATTTTCGTCATAATACGCTTTGCAGGCTTGGTCATCGGGCTCTTGGAGGTTGCGGCAAATATCTTCTGTAAACATTTTCATCCTCAGAGCTGCGGCGGTCTCTTCACGGAGTGAACTGCTTTGTGCTTCGATCAAATCCCAAGAAGCTCCATGTTTACGCCACTCCTTTAAGGTTTGTTCATACGCCTCGCGCAGCGCAGTAGGTGGCAGTTGTGGATAGCGTTTTTCCGCTTCCTGAGCGAGTAGGATTCCCTGAATGACCTCTTCTTCAGCTTTGGCGAAAAATTCACTATCGCGCTCACAACAGGAAGCTAGCGATTGCATTTCGAACTCAGACTTGATCCGTTGAAATGCCTCATCGATGATTGCCGGATCGATGATTTCTTGATTAATTGTCAGCATTAGGATTGAGAATTGAGGGGTCTACCGGAGCGGAGCTCATAAACGGCTCGATGCTCATGTAAAAAGAACGGTCTTTGGCATCCAAGATGGATTTGTAATGTTCCCATTGCGCCGAGGTGAGAATGGGGCGTAGAGCCTCTAGTTGTGAGGAGCTCTCAAGTTTGCGCCTTTCCAAAACATCTTGTAGCGTGCGAGCCCTGTCGGCGGCTGTTTCAATGGCGAAATTCGCTGCTGCACTGGTAGCCATCGGCCCTGCAGCTGAGCCGAAACCCATGGTTTCGTATGCTTCTTGCAGGGCATTGGTTTTGTCGAATGTTTGCTGATTCGCTAAAGAGGTATCGCGGATCGCGACTTCAGCGGCAGCTTGCTGATCCTCGCTAAGGTCAACGTTTTTCAATACTTCTGCGAAGGATGTTTTGGCATTTGCCACGGCACGATTGCGGGCTTGCTGTTTTTTGTAGTCGTTGTATTTCGCCACTTGGTTTTGATCTAAAATCTGTCCAAGGGCCTGATGGTAGTCGGCTTCCGCTTTTTCTGCGCGTTCGAGAAGATTTGTTGGCATCTCCGAGCTGGCATGAAAGGCGTGAAAGGCTTCGCGCTTCTTTTCGATAAGGCGCAACATAGCAATTTGCTGGTTCTCTTCCAGCCCTAGAAGTTCTGTCATGCGGCGAATGAATCCATGGTCTCGAAGAGCAAGACCTTGTGATAGTTGAGTTGCCATACTTTCGCGCATCCGAACCAACTCTTCGGGTAATTCAACTGGCTGTCCGACGATTGATCCGGCATTTGCAGGATCCCCGCCGCGTTGTGGAAGGGCCGGTTTATCGGTTGACCTAGCAGATTTCTGCGGCATTTCTATAAGATTTCCGTTTCTGCTTTCAGGTGCGCCGTTGCTTGCAGGTTCTTGGAGACTGGGTTTGACGAGCCAGGCGATGGAAAATCCTATGATCGCGGTGAGATAGGGAAGTTGCTTTTTGATGTCGATCATGACGTGGTTTCGAGGAAAGTGCGATTGTAGCATTAACGCCGCTGTTGCGAAATTTTGTTTTTGCAGCTTTCACTTGTCAGATCAAGTGTTTTCGGTCAAGGTAACGCAGATGTTTTGGAAACCTAAGTGGAAAAAAGAGGGAGAATTGCTTGTCAAAGCGGGGAAGAAATTCCTCGCATACAAGCTGGATCTCTTGACGCAAGATCGCATCAAAGAAATTGAATCACGCATCCAAGACTTACGCGACGCCATTAAGTCGGGCAATAAGACCAACACTGAAGAGGCGGGCAAACAGTTGCATTCGACTTGTGAAAAAGCTTTGCCCTATCAGAAACCTCAAGATTGGTTTGCAGAA
Source organism: Verrucomicrobiaceae bacterium (assembly GCA_027487435.1). Lineage (GTDB taxonomy): Bacteria > Verrucomicrobiota > Verrucomicrobiia > Verrucomicrobiales > Akkermansiaceae > UBA956. The sequence continues at coordinate 21,405 of JAIYDP010000168.1, forward strand.
AATGTCGAGGTCATCTTTGTTGCGTTGGTTGTCGCACTTGGATTGCGCACGTACGTTCTACAGCCGTTCCGCATTCCGACTGGATCCATGCAGCCAACGCTCAATGGCATCATTACGGACACGATGAGCGCAAAAGAATACGAAGAAAAAAAACCATGGTTGGGTAAACAAGCCTTTGATTGGGTGGCGCGGAGTCGTATCTGGAAGGAAATTGATTCACCAACTACTGGCACGATACGTGGGTACAAGGATAAATCGCTACTTTTTCTCTCACGCACGGAGTTCACTTTTGACAATGGTCAAACGGTGACCTTTCCAGCGCCCGTAAATGAGGCCATGTCTGCTATTTCTGGAGTCGAGGACGGCAATTGCATTGGAATGTCTTTCAAGAAAGGAGATCCGATGTTTCGCGGAACAGTTGACGGTGGCGATCTTGTTTTGGTCGATAAAATCTCCTATCACTTCCGCACTCCGACCCGTGGAGAGGTCTTTGTATTTGACACAATCGGCTTGGAAAAACGCATCGGACAGCATACCTCAGCAAGTGCCTCGCAGGCGAAGGCGACTCATTACATCAAACGCCTCTGTGGAGTTCCAGGTGACGTTTTGCAAATCGAATCTCCACACCTCATGGTCAATGGGAAAATTGCGACGGAAAAAGGAATTGCCACTGCTATGACCTATCCCAATCGCAACTCCTCTGCAAACTCAGGCTATTCTTATGCGATGCAGTCACATGCGAATGCCGAGCTGAGAACCGCAGAAGATACTCTTGAACTTCGTAAGAATGCTCCACCAGGCCTGCGCGAATACGCTGCGCTCGGTGACAATTCTGGCAACTCCCTCGATTCACGCTACTGGGGCGCGGTAAAGGAATACAATTTGGTCGGTCCCGCTCTATTTTCCCTCTGGCCTTTTACTACGGGTCATTGGGGTATCATCAAATGACATCTTCGGAAATTACGCGCAAGGCAAAATCCAACCTTGCTTACGCTCTCAACATCCTGCCCAAGGAGCGACGGGATGATATGGTGGTTTTTTACGCCTATTGCCGCGTTATCGATGACATCGCCGATGACGAGTCGCGTTCGGTAATCCAGCGAAAGGCTGATCTAGATGACTGGCATCAAGGACTCCACCAAGGCTTTGAAAATCCTGATGCATTCCAAATCGAAGTCCTTACTTTGGTGAAAAAATACGCAATCGAACCTTCACTCATGTGCGCGATCATTGAGGGGTGCCGAATGGATACAGAGCCGCAACGTTTCGAAACTTGGGAGGATCTTCAGGAGTATACGTGGAAAGTGGCAAGTGCCGTTGGCTTGATCTCGATCAAGTTGTTTGGTGCAAATGCCCCTCAGTCTGAACAGTATGCGGTTACCCTCGGTCACGCCTTGCAACTTACCAATATTCTGCGCGATATCAACGAAGATCTCGCCAATGAAAATCGCATCTACCTGCCGCGCCAAGACATGCAACGCTTCGGCTACAGCGAAGACGACCTGATTGCTCGACTCTACGATGATCGTTTTCGATCTCTGATGACCATGCTAGCGGATCGTGCTGATGGTCTTTATTTGCAAGCCAGAAAACTTCTACCTCCAGAAGATCGCCGTGCACTTATGGCTGCAGAAGTCATGGCCGAAATTTATCATACGGTGTTAGATCTCATGCGTGCTGATCAATTTCGCGTTTTTGAGAAACGTTACAGTCTATCGAAATTCCGCAAGATGGCCATCCTTGGCAAGCATCTTCTAGGGGGGTAGGGGAGGGAGTAGAGTGATCGTTTCATAAAAAAAGGCCACCTTTTTCCAGGTGGCCTTTTTGTTGGGAGATTTTATCCTCAAGCGCGACCAAGATAGCTACCATCTTCGGTTTTTACGGTCAACTTTTCACCAGGATTGATGAAGAGAGGGACCTGCATCGTTAATCCCGTTTCCATGATTGCGGCTTTATAGACGTTGTTCGCGGAATCCCCCTTCACACCTTCTGGAGATTCGGCAACGATCATTACCATGGATGGTGGTAGCTCTACAGCGGCCACGTTGGAATCAGTAAACAGCAGTGTATAGGTTTGCCCCTCGATCAAATAGTATTTTACAGGTTCGATCAGGTCCTGGTGGACAACGACGTCCTCATAGGTGTCGTTATTGAGAAAGTGAAACCCGCTGGAGTCCTTGTAGGAATACTCGTGCGGAATGCGCTCAAGTAAAACGCTGTCCATCGAGTCATTGGAGGTCATTCGCAAATTGAAAACTTTCTGAGTATTGACGCTGCGGACGGACATTTGCACATAAGAAGCCATGCGAGGTGGTGTCTTCAGTTCGTGACTGATAACGATACAAACTTCATTGTTGTGACGGAGGGCGTGTCCTTTGCGGAGATTGATGACGGGTGTGCTTGCCATGATAGGGTGGTAGGTGGAGAGACTGTCTAGAGATGTGACCTCATTGTGGCAAGCCCAATTTTTCCGTGTTTCGGTTTACTCGCAAGCACTCATGATTCGACCAATCTTCGTGAAAAATAAAAAATGAAAAAAATCAGACAAAAAAAAAGGCTGGAAACACTTTCATAGTAGGCTACAGTCATCTCGACTCTGCTTGAGCAAAACACATCAAAACAACAAATTATGAAAAAACTATTACTGACATCCATTAGTTCACTCTTCTTCGCGGGTTTCGCTCTTGCAGCGGAATGTGAAAAAGATTGCAAAAAAGACGCCGCGAAAAAAGAAGAAACACTCGTAGAAAAGTGCAAGAAAAAGTGTGACAAAGAGGAAGCCAAAGAAGAAGAGGGCACTCTCATCGCCAAGTGCAAAAAATGCAAAAAGGACGGTGAAGAAGAAGCCAAAGAAGAAGGCACTCTCATCGCCAAGTGCAAAAAATGCAAAAAAGACGGTGAAGAAGAAGCTAAAGAAGAAGGCACTCTCGCTGGCAAATGCAAAAAAGAGTGTGACAAAGAAGAGGCCAAAGAAGAAGGCACTCTCATCGCCAAATGCAAAAAATGCAAAAAAGACGGCGAAGAAGAAGCTAAAGAAGAAGGCACTCTCGCTTAATTCAAAAATTTATCATCCATTTCCGAAAAAAACCGCTGGTAACCCCAGCGGTTTTTTTATTTCCAGAGCATACGAATCCCAACGAGAATCAAAACTATCGCAAACACCCTGGTAAGTAAAGGATTCGACATCTGTTTCATCAGGTCTGTGCCCCACCAAGATGCTACTGCTGAGCCTGCCGCAACAAAGGCTACGACCCGCCAATCAATCGAACTTGGAGTTCGCGCATGATTGAGTGTTGCGACCAATCCAGTAACAACAATGACCGCCATGGATGTTGCCACCGCTTTTTTTTGATCCATCCCCAAGCCGAGAACGAATGTAGGAACCATGATGATTCCACCTCCCACGCCGCAGAGCGCACCAATGAAGCCGCCGAGAAGTCCAATGCTCGTCAATAAAAGTACGGTTTTCATGGGCTTATGCGGTGCGTGAACTTGCTTTGCGAGGAGCGGCGGCGATAGCGATTTCTGTTACCAATCGATGAAGCAGCAGTTTTTCATCCAGTCCAGAGCTTACCAGCATTTTATCGGTCTTTGCGGTAAGATGAAAAATTTTCTCCAGTGATTCCAACGTGAAGGACATCGCTCCTCGAGCGCAAAGAAATAAAGGATACACATTCACACCATCGCCGCTTTTCTTTTGCGGTAGCCATGCTTTTTCCGAAGCCGGCAGCCGATTTACCGCTGTCTCAAAATCTCGATAGTTGTAGGCCGATGCCTTTGCTCGCTCAATTAAGATTCGTGCCATGAACAAATTCCTTACCGTTGGGATGATTGAGGCACGCATGATGCCCACACCAGACTCCCCCTGTTCCAATTGTTCATCAATCAACGCAATGGCACGTTCGACATCGCCCGTTTGCAAAGCTCTACCTGTCTCAAACACCACTCCCACTCGACTTAATGGTACCATCAATCGGACGTCTGCGACCGTTACCGTCTTGCGGTCTCCCAAATACAGTCGAAGTTTTTCCAACTCATTGACGATCTGGTTGGTTGCTTCACCCGCTTGCATGATGAAGAGTTCCATTGCGTCGTCTTCGAATTCCAATTCGCAGTCCTTGGCTTTTTCTAAAACCAAATGCGCTACTTCTTCTTCCCAGCCTTCCCGACTTGTGTCGATTTTCTCAAAAACCGAGACGGATGCGTGACTTTCCAAAAATTTCCAAAAGCTGCGCCGTTTGTCGATCTTTGTGGCACTTAACAAAAAAGACACACCCGAGCCTAGGCCAGCCCGCAGGACGTTCCCAAGTTCTTCCACACGTGCAATGACCGATTCCGCTTCAGCTGTACGTTCGTTACCCATGAAGGAAACGTTGCGCAGCCATACGACTTTGTCGCCGCCAAACATCGAATACGTTTGCAAGGCCTGTAGTGTCTGCCCGATGATTCGATCTGCTTGATCCGCATTGCTTGCCTGACCTTCAATCGTCTCGTGGGTGAATTCATCATCCACTCCGCCCGTAAGTTCGCGGTAGAGGCGCAAAGATTCCTCACGCACCTGTCCCTCGTCGGATCCTATGACTGCATAGATTCTGCTAGCCGGCGCGCTATTTTTTTGTTTCGTGGCCACAACCCAAGCTAATCGCATCCATGCGTGGCTGGCAAGTGATTCCACCCAGCATTGGTCAATCGGGGTAGAGAATGCGACCACAGTTCTCACACTGGGTAATCTCCTTGCCCGCTGTAACCTTCACCAGCGTGCTGGGTACGAGCTTCATGTGACAACCTCCGCACATGCCGTTCGACATTGGCACCACGGCCTGCCCACCTTTGGTTTTCATCAGCTTTTCGTAGAGGCTAATGATGTCGGCTGCGACATCCGTCATCAAGCCGCTCCTTTGCCCCTCCAGTTCCGCTTTACTTATGGTGAGATTTTTTTGTTTTTCGGCGAGTTCTTTCATGGCCTCATCAGCAAGGGCACGTGCCTTGCGGAGTTGGTTCTCGGCAGCAAGATGTTCAGAACGTTGGGTGTCAACCTGCTCCATCAGTTCGAGGACGCGGGTTTCGAGTTCGTCGATCTCTTTTTCGTAGCGAATCACTTCGTTACCCAATGCGGTGAACTCCTCGTTTTTTCTGGTTTCGAATTGTTGCTGTTTAAGACGGGCAATGGTGGTGCGACGTGTACCGATGTCCAGTTCCACTTTCTTGACGTTCACTTCGCATTGTTGAAGGAGATCATGGGCTTTTGCTACCGCTCCTTCATCGTCGGCCAGCTTGCGTTTCACGTCACTTTGATCACGTGGAATTTTTTCAAGATTCCGATGGTGAGAAAGGATTTTTTGATCGCGATCTTGCAGGATTAGGAGTTGCCGTATCGATTCGTGCATAAAGGGATGCTGAGGAGATTTTTTGCAAAATCAAGCACGGATCACGTTTTTACAAGATTGATTCCGGTTGCTAATCGCAGTTCCTTTGATTATTGTGTCGCTGCATGCCAATTAACGCTGAAGAACAATTACAAATCCGCTGTCCTAGTTGCGGACAGCGCTTCAAGGTAGGGAATGAACTATATGGTCGCATGGTGGAATGTGGTGCCTGCGAGCATCGCTTTCGGGTCACGGAAGAAACGATCATCCGGCACAAAAAGTTCTACCCAAAAGACAAAGCTCCCATCGCGCCAGTAAGCTATGCTCGATTGAGCGGCGATGGCTTTGGTGCTCCGCCAGAGGAGGTTTTTCTTTCGTACGAAGAAGCAACGGCGAATGCCACTTTTGGCCCGACTTCTTTTGCTCGAACGCTTGTCGGAATCGTAGGCTCCTGCTTCATTGTTGGTTTGCTTTTGTTATTTATCACATCGGACAAGAACTCGGGAATTTTGCAGGGTATGACGAATGATCGAAAGATCATACTCGCCTTATTTGTCTCGGTCGTGTCGGGCTCTATGATCGTCTACGCCAATCCACGAGCTCGAATCAAAGCTGGAATGTTCGCTCTTATGGGGGCCATCGCATTGTTGCTCACCCCACTGTATTTGAACCAAGGGAATGGAAATTTAACCATTGTGACGAAACCGAATCTCCCCGATGAGCTACCCGAGAAAACAGAAGGAACTCTCGATGATCTTCGCGAGGAAGTTGGTTATGCTCCCATCGAAAAAGCCCTTGCGAATAGCTTGAACAAAGACCGTGTGGTGGCTGTTTGGCTACGCGATACTCGACAGAGTAACTCCATAGCTGTCTTCGACTATCTGCGTATGATCTCAAAGGCTGATGATGCATCACAAGTCTATGAACGAAAACAAAAACAGTGCTTTCTTGTGGTGCTAACCAATAGTGCATTAGACCTCAAACAAGTTGCTGTAGAGTGCTTTCGCCTTGGCGAAGTCGTTCGCACCGTGCCAGAGCTGAATTTGATTGAGCTGAAAGTCGAAAACTCGAAGTTTGATGAGCGACCGGAAGAAGAGTTGGGAAATCAAAAACACTTAGCTTTCTACGAAATGAATCTGATGGAGATGGAGGGGATCGATATTCGTCGCATCAACCAAGCTGTGAAACGGCTCATTTTAGCTCCTCCCACCCAGTCAAGAACTGATATCATTCGTCGAATGAATCAACTTCTCAATATCTGTGAGCGAGACGGACTTTATACCAGTGCGGATCGTGATGAACTTTTCCATAATCTGGCTCAAGCCATTTACCAATGGAGTGACGGCAAAGATGGCTCGCCGGAAGCCATGATGCAAGTCGTCGCTTCCCGCTACGCCAGCAGGAAAGAAATGAATGCCACTGCGATTCGCTTCTTGGTCGAGAAAAAGCAAGAAAAGGTTTTACCGATTCTCCATGAAATTTGGCTAAAACAGCCAGAAAAGTGGGAGGCAATTTACATCCTATGCGGCGAGGCGGCTGAGCAAAACATCATCACTTCGTTTGCTCTTCCCTCATTGCCCATCAAGCTTTCGGCTTTTCGGATCGCTGCCCGAACCGGCACGGTTGTGAGCCTCAACGCCTTAAAATTGGTGCTTGCTAGTGATATTGATCAGGAAACCAAGACAGCATGCGAGAACGCCATCCGGAACATCGAAGAACGCATCGGAAACTAATCCATCGCCTTTGTTTGTTCCTTCACCGCTTTCTGGATCCAAATTCGATCTCTCCATCCAGCAAGAAAAACGAAACCAGAGTAGATCGCAAGTAGCAGATAGCTGATGATGTCAGCGGCGTTTTCATTGTCGTCGAGAATGAAGAAATTCACTTGAGGGATCCAGCAAAACAGAAATGCGGCATTCTCGTTGTTCATGCTTTCGCACACAGCAGCTACCACCCCTAACACAATGAAGCCAGCCGAAGTAAAGCCGATGTAAGCACCTTGCAAATTCGCGATTTTCTTTCGGAATAGCCTCATCAAAACTGCTGAAAATAACATGCTTGCGCAACACAAATTCATTACGGTTCTCAGTTCTTGAGCGTAGTACATATCCGAAAGCAAAGTGAAACTCAAAACCACTAAAAACGCGACCATCGCGAGCGAGTAAAAGACGCCCGATGTATAAGCGGGATAAAGTAACCAACCCGATATTCGGCCAAGCACGCCACGTTTGATGAATGGTTTCGTTACGATGGGCAAAAGATAAGCGGGCTCACAAAGAGAAAACAACACAACGGGTCCCGCAAGCAACCCCATCGCCGCAGGATATGACTCTAGTGGAGCGTCAACCGCATACATAACACCAGCGACCAATGCCATGACACCCGGCGCAATCAATCGATTCAGTGTACTATGATTTTCTGCCATAGGTGCGATCGAAGCCGCCGCCATGCTGAAAAGCATCCAGGAAAAATACACCGCCACCAGCACGAGACTGCTATACGCTGCCCAAGATTGATCATCTTCCATACTCATAGCGCGAAGCAAATCATCCAATTCCCCACCAAAACAAATGCCACATGTGCCGAAAAACAAAAATGCACCTGCGATCAGCGGTAACAAGGATCGTAACAAAATCGCGCCATTTGCCGATACGCCAACGTTGATTGCCGTAATGCATCCAGAGGCGATTAGGATCGTAAACATCGTCAGCAATTCGGCAAAAAGATCCATCCCGCCGAAAAAGTAACGTAAGATCAGATACGGAACGATGGAGACAAAAATCAACAGACTCTGCGCCATGACTGCGGCCCATTTTCCGAGAGCGATCCGCCTCGCGCTTAGTCGTGTTAAGACCATCAGGTCAATGGCGCCACTCTTGATTTCACCATGCAATGCATTTACTGCACGCAAAGGCTGTATGCACAATACGGCAGATGTGAAAAAGAAAAAGATGATCCTGCTGATCACGTCACCTGCATTACTCGATCCACCGGTAGAAATGCCCATCAGCATCACCAAGCCTAAAAAAGCCTGCAGGGATAAGAAAACCCCAAGAAACGCCTTTGCTCGCATTCCTTGACGAAGCTCCTTGACCAACATCGGCGGCATGCGATCGTGGAAATCTGCAAGTTTCTCCGTGATTTTTTCCGCTGCAGTCTTTGCTGTTGCGACAGTAGCTGTTTTTTCTGACATAGATTAATTCGATGAGGAGTTTAGGGTTTTGTCCTCTTCTGCAGGTTCCGTTGCAGCAGTAGGTAGTGGTGGCGGCACTGGGGGCCTGATCGCCCTTCCGCCAGTTGGCGCGGCAGCAGATACTTCGCCACGTTCGATTCGACCCAGCATATCGATGAATGCATCCTCTAGGTTACGCTCTTCGCGATGAAACTCAGTGATTTGCAAGCCGTCTTTGATCATTCTACGTAGCACATCGGCGGCATCTTCTACGTTGTCGCCCTGAATGTTGAGGCGTCCCCCATACTTGCGCGCTTCTGTGAACTCCACGCCTGGCTGCAATAAGCACCACGACGATAGAGCTTCGGGATCTCCTAGAATTTGAACGTCATACAAATAGCCACCCGCCTGTTCCGTGCCCCGCTTCAAGCTCTCCGCATCGCCGTGGTGGACGATTCGTCCACCGTTGATGAACAACAACGAATCGCACATTTCGCCCAACTCGGAAAGAATGTGGGAGGAAATAAAAATCGTTTTGCCCTCTGATGCGAGAACTCGGATCAAGCTCTTCAACTCGACACGCGCCTTTGGATCCAGTCCTGCGGCTGGCTCATCCATGATCAGAATTTGCGGGTCTTGCAACAAGGCTCTTCCTAGGCCGAGACGTTGTGTATTGCCCTTCGATAACTTGTTAGAAAATCTCTCGGCCAGTGGCACCAAATCAGTGAACTCCATCACCTCCTGCACGCGCAGACGTCTTTCTTTGCCCTTATACCCCAAAGCTCGTGCATAGAAATCGAGATATTCCGCCACTGTCATGTGTTCGTAATTGCCAAAATGGTCCGGCATCCAGCCAATCAAACGTCTGACCTCATCTGGGTGCGAGACCACGTTGTAGCCACAAATTTCAGCCGTACCCATCGTCGGGTAATCGAGCGAAGCAAGAATCCTCATCGTGGTAGTTTTTCCCGCTCCATTGGCACCTACAAAGCCGCAGACCGAGCCATGCGGAATGTCAAAACTCACACCTTGCACCGCCTTCAGCGCCCCAAAGTAACGGTAGAGATTTCTTACAGAAATAGCATTTTCACTCATCGTATCAAAAATTCTAAGGGCTTATGATGAAGGAGAAACCATGCGCACCATCCCCGTGATGATGCTCGTATCTTCCTCCCACTTTACATTCTTGAATGTCTCAATCATCGGAGCTTGTTTCGTAAACGCCAAAAAGCTACCTTTCCGTTGAGCGAGCCTAAGCACATTCGCTTGGCTCGATGAACCTAACAATTCGACTTTTTTTCTAGCGAAGGCCAAATGTTCCTGTTCCGAGCTTGGCTCGCAGCGGAAGTTTTTCCCAGGCATCACTCCCCGCGCTTTCCAGTATTTCCCATCCTGATCACGGAAGCAAAAATCTTCGATTTCGTATTCAAAGTATGATTGCAGCACATACCCTTCATCGCCTACTTTTGCTTCGATCCGTGCACGGCTGGGAACCACAGCACGAAGCAGTTGAGCTTGTTCCGAGCGTGATTGCAACCAATCGCCCGATGACCTGAATCCTTTCTCCGTTAGCTCCGTTTTATAATTTTGTTCATTTCGCAGGCCATTATACAAGCGTGCCCACTGTGACTCGGCAAGGGGAAGGGGAGTCATCGTTGCTGCTTCCGTTACCTCAAAGCGATTGCCAAACTGCACGCCCGTGCGGCAAAACTGCTCTTGCCGGACATAAGCATGAAAATCTTCGCCCCCACCTTCGATTTGCATGTGCTGTACTCGATATCCCCGTCCCCCTGATCCATCCTGCACGAAAATCAAGCCAACCATCAAAACACTGGCCCCCAGCGAAATCAAAGGTGTGGTGAAAAATAACTTATGCCTTTTACCCGCTTTCGCAAAAACGAATAAATTCACCGGCCCCACAACAATCCCAAAAATGATCAATACCACGATAAACAGTGCATAATCAAAGGTCTTCTCTTCCATCCTCTTTTGCAATCCCCACAGCATGGTACTGTAATCATTCGATATTTCTCCTGCATGGTTGGTTCCATTCATGACTGCTTTCACAAGAGGTTCCGGCAACAAGGGGATCTTTTCCACCGTGACCTTTCCATTACCACTCATGGTTCTATCAACTCCTCCAGAACCCGGAAGAATCTCTTCGGTGATTTGTCCTGCATTCGCAGAATAGACCCGCAAATGGCCGCCCATCTTGATCCACTTGCGTATGCCATTGCGCGCCCCTAGCGCGATCTCTTGCCAGTCGGAATCCAGCATGACCATCGAGTCATAGCCTGCATAAGCCCGCCAGTCTTCCGGCATCTTTTTCGGAGAAAATTTCCCAGAAAACTCGACAACGCCACGGTAGGAGGAAGATCCTATCGATCTGGCCACTACGGAATCAAGCATCGATGCGTGCTTCGTAAACAAAGCATCCGAGAGCAAAACCCTAGGGAAATCGCTACCTCCTTCTGTTTGCATAGAACCCGATGCAACGACCACTCCTACCGCATTGATGTCCAGTGATCCAGTGCCCGAACCATACGATACAGAAATGCATGCTGGGGAAATAGGCACGAGCAAGTCCATCGTTTGCGTTTCTCCAGCCTTGGCTCCCACGGCGAAAGAGGAATCTGTTCTCAACTTCCCTTCCTGCCCGCGATAGGAATACTGCGATCCAAAACGAGAAACGCAGGTCAATGCGAGATTGGCGGGAGACGAAGTGCGATTCGCAATGGTTACCCGCACAGGAGCAAATCCTGAAGTTGGTAAGTTGGAAAACAAAGCCTCCACTTCCACGAAGGAACCAGACTCTTTATGGTACACATCGCGGAAGATGCTTTGCTGACCTTGTGCCGAAAAACACAAGATCGACCAGCAAAGAGCCCATAGACGAATATCGCGGAACAACATCAATGATATCATGAATTTGCACAGAGACTGCGTTACAATAGAAAAAACACAAGTCGCGAATGCTGGTAGAGTGTAAAAAAATTTGGCAAAAAAACTCGAAAAAAAAACTTGCCTCTTACCGATACTCTGGCAGTCTTCTTCCCCCCGCCGCAAAGTAGCGGGAAACGGGGCGTAGCTCAGCCTGGTAGAGCGCCTGCTTTGGGAGCAGGAAGTCGTCAGTTCGAATCTGGCCGCCCCGACCAATTTTTTGCGTTCCGCTAGTCGGGTTCCCAAAACGCTAGTTGCTTCAGTCATTTTCTTTTACTGAGGGTTTTCCAAGAACCACTAAAGAAAGGCGCTATTGAGGGTCTTTTTTTTCTGACAGATTCTATTTTCAGTTCGCGAACAGAGAAAATTGTTAAGGAAAAGTAAAGTCTCTGGATGCTAGAATCGATTCGATTCATGATGCAGGTGCGGTAAGGAAACCCGCGCAAAAAACTACAATGAAAACATGCATCACACTATGGAGTTTATCTCTTGCATCGCTCGTATTCGCGCAGAACGGGACGCTCGATCTCACGAAGCTGCACAACTACGCAAATCAAGCTCGCCCAGCCTACATCACCAATCGTGACAATACTCCGGGAACGAACCCGATCACCGATGCGGGTGCCACACTGGGGCGGGTGATGTTTTATGATAAGCGGATGAGTCGCAATAACACTGTAAGTTGTTCTTCTTGCCATCAACAGGCTCGTGGCTTTTCCGATACCGCAACGGCGAGCGTTGGGGTCGATGGCACCACGGGACGGCATTCGATGAGGTTGATCAATAGCCGCTTTTCATTAGAGAGGAAATTTTTCTGGGACGAGAGAGCAGCAACTCTCGAAGCCCAAACGACGCAACCGATTCGCGATCACGTGGAGATGGGGTTCAGCGGAGCATCGGGCGATCCTGCCTTTGCCGATCTGGTCAATAAACTCAATGCGATTCCAGAATATCGAGTGCTTTTTGCCATGACCTACGGCTCACCAGTAATCAGTGAAACCAATATTCAACGAGCCCTGGCGCAGTTTGTGCGTAGCATTCAGTCCTTTGATTCGAAGTATGATGTAGGCCGCGCGGTGAGCAATGATAACCAGAATTTTGCCAATTTCACCGCAGCAGAAAATCGTGGCAAGACGCTTTTCCTCAACCCGCCGCCACAAGGCGGTGCCGGATGCGCGACATGCCATGTTCCACCGCATTTTGACATCGATCCGAATAGTCGGAATAATGGCGTGATTGGTTCACTTTCTGGTGGGGTGGATTTGACCAATGTGCGTTCGCCGAGCTTGCGTGACTCGGTGGGGCCTCTAGGTAGCAATGGACCATTTATGCACAACGGCGTTTTTGCCAATCTTAGCCAAGTCATCGCTCACTATAATACGATCCCAAACAATCCCGCGAATACCAATCTCGACAATCGCTTGAGCCGTCCGGGCGGACAAACGCAAAACTTGGGCTTAAATCAGCAGCAAAGCAGTGACCTCGTCGCTTTCCTAGGTACCCTAACGGGTAGCAGCGTTTACACGGACGTGAAGTGGTCAAATCCCTTTAACGCATCGAACGAACTCAGTGTCATCATTTTGCCATCGGCTGTTACGACGACGATCAATCGGCAAACCAATTCCTACACTATGACGTGCCGTGCTGCTCCGGGCTTGAGCTACGGCGTGGAGACGTCAACCAATCTCAAGGATTGGACGACGGTGACATCGGTAGCCGCTGATACATTAGGAAATGTCAGTTACAGCGCTGATGTGGTGCCGCCGAAGGCATTTTATCGCTTCACTTACACGCCATAATGTAAGGCGCCAGCTAGATCCTCGCTTGCTATGGAAAAATTCTTGCCAACATCCTCGCCTCTGCTTCACTAAGCGCACATGACAGAACAACCTTTGATCCTATGCAAGCCAACAACGTGGTTTTGGTCCCGTGCTTTCGGTATGTTAGCCATGTTTACCTTCTTAGGTGGATGGTTTTTCAAGGATGCTCTGATTGGATATCGCGAAAAGAACAATGTGTTTTATTGGGAAAAAGCCTTCGATAAAGTCGCCAACGACTATCTCGCTGACAAAAACGCAGGTAAATCCGATGATGAATGGAGAGCTAAAGCCGCGAAAGAAACCATTGCATTGGGGGATGATCCGTCAATTCTTCCAGAAGGCACCGTGAATCCGGCACCGTGGCCGACGGAATTGCAAGATCCTGCGATCATCAGCAAAGGCCCCGATGCCGCATGGGAGATTTTTCGTGCTCGCATGAAATACAACAAGCCCGATGAGAAAATCCATGATGCAGGTTCCATCCGTGAGCAGTTTTATTACGGCTACGGGCTTTCGGCTCTGGCGATTTATACGGCTTTTATCTTGGTGCGCACTTCTCGCCGCAGCATTTCCGCCGATGCAACATCGATTCATACGCAAGAAGGTCGGACGGTGCCATTTTCTTCATTGTACGAATTAGACCTTCGCAAATGGGGCAACAAGGGACTCGCATTTGCGAAATACAAAACCTCTGAGGGAGCATCTGGGGTGGTTCGTATTGATGGACTCACGTATGGTGGTTTCAAGATTGAACAAAACGAACCTGCTGAGCAACTGATGCGCTTGATCAAAGACAATTTCCATGGAGAAATCATCGATTATGAAACGGCCGAGCCAGAGGTGAAAGCTGATGATGCAGAAGAAAAATCGAAAGATGACGCATCGGAGCCAAGTGCTTCGTGAATTAAAAAAACGAAGATCAATCGTGCGTTTCCTTCACTGCGATGCTTCACGATGCATCTCACAACTGTGCGCGGCAAAGCCAGCACCGAAGGCCGTAAGCCACCAAGAGCGGTCTTCAGGGTTGCTAGCGAGGCGTTTTTCTAAGGCAAAAAGCACGGAGGGGCTGCTCATATTGCCATGCTCGCGCAGCACATCACGAGTCTCAAGCAAGTGGAAAGGAAGTGCCGCTTCGAGTGCTTCGATTACGTCTCGCCCGCCCGAGTGCGCCAAGATTTGATCGGGTGTGGTGCTGCGTTTTTCATAGAGGGTGGCAACGGCCTCGGCGGCTAAAATTGGCACAGAGCGATGGAGTTGATTGCGCAGCTTTCCCATGTGATTGGTGAAGCGGATTTTTTCGCGGTGTTCGGGGCGATGTGTGGTGTGAAAATGGCTCATTTTCCACGTTGTGTTGGCCAATTCGGCACTGCCTTTCCATAAGCTTGCCGCGGCGCCGTCGCCAAACAAGCAGAGGCTGATGAGCACACCGCCATCATTTTCCACATGGAAGGCAGCGGAGCAAATTTCTACTGCTACCACGGCCACAGTGGCAGCAGGATTTGCGGACAGATATCCATGCGCAGCACGCAGTGTGGGGATCGCAGCACCGCAGCCGAGTCCCACCATGTCGGAAAGGTAGGTGTCATGGCGTAGGCCGACTTTTTCGGCGATATGAGACGTCAGCCCAGGACAAAGATAACCAGTGCAGGTGCAGAGAAACAGCGCATCGATTTCGTCGGCTCTGGTTGCGGATTCAGCGAGACATTTTTCCAAGGCAAGCGCGGCAAGTATCGTGGCTTCGCGTTCGAAGTGTTCGTTGAGTTCTTGGGCGTTTTTTGAAAATACTGGGGAGATTTCTTTTAGTGCAAATTGCCTTTCGGCGATGCCAGAGTCACCCGTGAGAACTTTTTCTAACAACTTTTGTGATTTTTGCTCAAGCTGCGCGAACCACTCACCTTGTTTCATGGCATGGAAACAGTCCTGTTGCGAATATCGATGCGGAGGATTCGCCGTGGCGATGCTGTGAAGATACATGGAATCAATTGCGAGTGAGGTGATACAAGGGGCGGATGGCTAGCATTTCAGCTTTTGCGAGAATGGTAAGTGGCTTTTGCCATAAGGACGAAAGCAGCAGATGTTGCACAAGTCCTGCCCAGCGTAGGCGCGAATGAAATCGCGATTGCAAGACCTTTTCGATGCGTTCTAACGAAACAGTCCAGGAGCAATCGCCTCTGCTGTAATCGATGATGTGCGGCAGTGCGCATTCGGCTGATTGGAGAGCCATGCTCATGCCGTTGCCGGTGAAAGGTGGGATGATGCTGTGTGCATCTCCCAAGGTGTTGTTAGGTGCCTGTTGTTTGCCCAAGGCAAAACCCGCGATGCCGGTAATGGATTGTGGTCGCCACTCTGCGCCGCGCACTCGTTCAGCTAAATGGTTTAGGCCGCAGGCTTGGAGATGTGCGGGTATCAATTCTTCCTTGGTCGCGCGTAGCGATGGCTGAATGCGAAATAGCCCGCAAAGGTTGATCCATCCGTCCTCGATCTGGCTTAATCCCACATATCCATTTCGCCCTAGGTGCATTTCGAGTCCAGCTCGCATGGAAATCCCGCGCAGGTGCATTTTGCAGCCCATCCATTGGGACTTGCCTTTGACGATCTTGCGTCCCGCGCACCACAGCGTTCCTGGTTTGTTGTTGTTCGTCATTTCTCGACGCGTTTGTTCTTCCAATATACCGCCGAGGCTGCGGAAATGATGGGCTAGTCGCTCATCGAGCAAAAATCGCGAAATCGCAATCGCGGGGTAGGGGAGGTCAAAGCTAGTCAGAAATCCCTCGCCGTCATACCATGCTGTAGTGCGATGAAGCAGGTGACCTTCGAGACAATCGCGAATACCCAAAGTTTCGAGAGTGGACTGCGATGTTCCGGAAATGAATTCCCCACAAACGCGATGTCGAGGATAACGCATCGCCTCATATAGCGTCACTGGAACATCATGCCGTCGCAACGCGATGCCGAGAGAAAGTCCCGCGAGTCCGCCGCCAATGATTTCAATGGGTTTCACGGCGATGAATTTCGACGCGATTTGCCCCGCGCCAATGGTGAGATGTTTCGTAGGCCCATGAATGATCAGGTAAAATATGCTCGGCGAGTTCGGTGCCGCAGAAGCCTGCTTGGATGCTCACGCGCATGTCATGTCGCGTGACTTCGTTACAAAACGGATGGAGACTAGTTCCAAGTAGGGAAACCGCCTTGTTGCGCCATGGCTCAACGATCAAAGCATGGTCACAAGCCTCAACCCATCGGCGAAAGAGCGATAGCTCCTCATCGGCAAAGTGATGAAGAAACATCGAGCACAGCAAGATCATAGGTCGCCCATATTCTTTCGCTGGTGGCGTAGCTTCACGGATGTCGCCACTATACCAATGCACGGGTGCTGGCAATCCATCAGGGCGATGTTGAAAATCGTAGGCATGGATCGTCGCGTCCGGGTAGTGTTGAAGCAATTTTCGACAAAAAGATCCATCACCCGCCCCGAGTTCGATGAAAGTCACGGCGGATTTCCGTGCGATGGGATCAATCTTTCGCAGCATCCATCGTTCATTGCCCATGAGAAAATGAATCAGGCGTAAGTCACGTCGAGAACGTAAGGCCTGCGGATCATCTGCTGGTAAGGAATCCAGCAGTTCGGGAACAAGAACTCGATGTCGTAGGGGTGGATTCAAATCGATTGAAATCTAGCACCCCTTCTAGAGCATGCAAACAAAAGTCATCAACCGCGCTGGCGGTACTGAGAAATGCCGTCAGCAATGCCATCTGCGGTGGCTTGACGGAACCAAGCGCGGCGCATTTTATTGCGTTCATTCGTATTACTTACGAAGCCGCATTCTACCAAAATGGCAGGCATTTTTGCGTTGCGGATCACGTAATATCTTGCGTGCTTGATACCGCGCGTGTCACCGCGAGTGCGGCGCAGAATGCTGCTCTGCACATAAGAAGCTAGGGGCTTGCTTTCCGCAGAATGGTAAAATGTTTCCAATCCGCAGGCCTCTTGGCGCCAAGTGAAATTGTAATGAACGCTGACGAAAATGGCGTTGCGATAGCGCGATGCCATGGAAACACGCTGGGGAAGAGATATGAAGTAATCGCTCCGCCGCAGAACGGTGGTTTTGTAGCCTTTTTTGCGCAGGCTGGCTTCGAGTCGCAGTGAAGTGTCAAGGCACAGGTGCTTCTCATAAACGCGTCCCCATTGGCATCCTTTGTCGTGCCCTCCGTGTCCGGGATCGATGACAACGGTATTGAAGTAGCGAGCTTCTGCGGTGGCGCAAGTGAGCCATGTCGCAAGGGCGGTGAGGAGTGTGAAAATCGTTTTCATCAGATTTTTTTGTGAGTGAGTCTCAATTTCTTAAGCAGAATAGGTGCCAAAGTTGTGGAAACTCAAGAAAAATGATCAATTTTTCTTAATTATATGTGTATCTTGGGCGATCAGAGAGTTTTCTGATTTTGCTTTTTTGCTTTAATGCTGCGTCGGCATCGAATTTTATGCCGCTCGCTACTTTGACCGAACCGTCTGCGAAAGTCATCAAGCTAGGATCACCACCAGCACCCGGGGTGTAGAGATCTCGGCCTAAATAACGACCTTTGTTGTCGATGCGAGCGTAGAGGAAAAATTCGGGGGTGGCGAGATAAAGAACGTGCATAATTTGTTGCTTATCGATTGCTGCTTGGGGTTTGCGAAATAGCAGCGCTTTGCCAAGGTTTAGCGTTTGTAGAGAATTACCCGTTTTGCTATCGATGACTTGAACGTAGATCATCGTTTGCTTGTTGCTTGTAAAATTCATCATACGGAATTCTCGCGTATCTTTGGTGCCGGCGATACTGAACTTGCTCGACCAGTCAGGCCTGAGGGTGATTGTGTGGAACAGGATGCTATTGGAGGAATAGGCGTTCTCATTGTCCCCCGTTCGCACGAAGACGGAGACTCGATAGGTGCCTGCTTCACGAATGTTGTAGAGAGAATTGAGGTCGATGGTTTTGGCAACGGCCTGACCAGCGGGGATTTGTACCGGCGCTGGATTCGGTCGCTGAGACTGAGTCGCAGGCTGGCCACCGCTTCGAGTCACGTTCACTTCGAGCCATGGCAACTGGCCAGAATTCGATAACAGCAGATTGCTGCCCGTTTGATTGGTTATCGTGCACTTTACTAGTGCGGCTTCACCTGCAACGAGCTGATTTTGCGGCATAGCAATGCCAATGGCAACTTGTGCCTCGACCATGGAGACCAAGAAAAGAAGCATTGCCCAGAGGCTGTTCCAAGTTTGCTTGCTGATTGCGCATTCACGATTCATGTCTCAGGCTATCTTGGAGGACAGATGGAGTCAAGCAGTATGCGGCATTACGAATGCATTTCCTTTTGCACGTTGGCTCAGTCCTTATCTGCTAAAAAGGATTTCTTGCAGAGTTCGGCATATTTTCCGCCTCTTGCT
Source organism: Verrucomicrobiaceae bacterium (assembly GCA_027487435.1). Lineage (GTDB taxonomy): Bacteria > Verrucomicrobiota > Verrucomicrobiia > Verrucomicrobiales > Akkermansiaceae > UBA956. The sequence continues at coordinate 40,126 of JAIYDP010000168.1, forward strand.
AACAATTCATCATGCGCTCCTTGCTCTACGACTCGTCCTGCATCAAGCACGTAGATCACGTCTGCATTTTGAATCGTCGATAAACGGTGAGCGATGACAAACGAAGTGCGGTTTTTCATTAAGGCATCTAAAGCATTCTGAATTTGCCGCTCTGTTTCGCTGTCAACAGATGCCGTTGCCTCATCGAGCAAAAGAATCGGCGCGTTTTTTAGCAAAGCCCGAGCGATCGACAGTCGTTGCTTTTCACCTCCGGAGAGTTTCACTCCGCGCTCGCCCACATTGGTGTCGAGTCCTTTGGGAAGTTCACGGACAAAAACCGCCGCGTGTGCTGCCTCAAGTGCGTCCCACATTTCCTGATCACTCGCACTGCGGCTGGCAAGTTGAAGATTTTCACGCACCGTGCCATTGAAAAGAAACGCTTCCTGAGTCACATAGCCAAGGTGCGCGCGTAATGACCCTTTGTGCAGCGTGCTGAGATCCATTCCATCTAAGGTGATCGTTCCGCCGCTACGCTCGTAAAATCTCGCCAAGAGCGATAAAACCGTGGTTTTCCCAGCTCCTGTAGCCCCAACCAGCGCTACCGTTTGTCCGGGTAAGGCTTCTAACGAAAGCCCATGCAGCGTTGATTGATCTTGATAGGAGAAATCCACCTGATCAAAGCGAACATGGCCACGCACGACAGCAGGCAGTTCCGTTCCACTGCGCGCATTCACTTCGTCCTCGCAGTCCAAAATGTCAAACACCCGATCTGCGGCTGCGCGCCCTGATAAAATCATTTGATTCAACGAATTGAGTCGATCAATCGGCTCATAGAACAATGATAAAAACAACAAGAAGCCTGTAAATTCTCCTGCTTTGAGACTGCCATCCATCACCGCACGCCCACCAAACGCCAGCACCAAAACGTAGCCGGTCATGCGCACAAATGACATACCTGGCGAGTAGAGAGCCCACCATTTCATCATCCGCAGATTGGCTCGACGTAGCGTTTCTGAAAAATCATTGAAGCGCCGTAATTCTGGTTCTTCTGCTGCATACGCCTTGATTTGACGCACACCGGAAATATTGTCGTGCAGCATGGCATTGAGATCGGATGTCGCTTCGCGCTGGTTTTTGTATCGATCCCGACCTTTCGTCGAGTAGATCCATGCTCCAATCATCAAAAACGGTACGGGTAGTGTCGCCCACATCGCCACCCATGGATGGAGAATGTAGAGAAAAACTCCCACGCCCAGAACTTGCAATAAAGCGACCAATCCCTGCTCAATGCCATCAATCAACACGCGCTCCATGTTCGTCACGTCTTCTACCACTCGCGTCATCACATCGCCGGTTCGCTTGCTATCAAACCATCGCAGGGGAAGTCGTTGGATTTTGTCGTACAGATCGGAGCGAATGTCGTAGATCACTTTTTGTTCGAAGGTGTTATTCACCATGATCCTCAAGGCATTGAGCCCATCTTTGAAAAGGAAGCCTAGCAATGCCATGCCGACCCAGAGGGCAAAAGAATCATGCCGTTCAGGATGCGGGATGATTTCATCAATCACGTGCCTCGTGGCGTTGGGAAATACAAAAACGGCTGCCGTCATCCCAACGGCGCAAAAAAGCTGCATCAAAGCGTGAAAAGGATAACGACGCAAATAGCCAAAAACACGAAATATGGACTTCATTCGGGGGGATACATGCACTCATGTGGTTGCTTTGTAAAGTCGTGCCTGAAAATAGCAAATTTTACTGTTGCAGAGTGTGAGAAAATACCTAGCATTCGTCGCACAGCCTCGCGCTAATCTTAATTAAAACCAATTTATGACTTCTACGATCTTAGGCTCCTTATCTCTGGTTCTCCTTGGTTCTTCCGTTTATATCGGCTTGAAAAACAAGACCATGTATGAAGAACGCATCCAAACGCGCATCGCGGAAGATGACAAAAATAGACGCAAGACTGACACTCTCGCGAAAACTCGTACAGAGCGTGACGAAACAAAAGATCAACGTGAAAAGCGCGAGATCGAGTTGGCTGAGTTGAGCAAGAAGCTCGAGGAGCAGAAGGACAAAAACGCTCAGCTCGTAAAGCAAATCGACGAGAAAAAAGAGCTAATCAACTCACAAAAATTGAAAATCGAGCAGCTCGTCGAGGCTCTCAAGGAATTGGGCGATGTCCAAGAACTCATTCCAAAGGTCAAGAGAATCAAGAATTCGATCGTTCAGCTTAATGCAGATATCGACGCGGAAAATGCCAAATTGAGCGCATTGATTGCTGAACAAAAACGCACTGCCGAGGTTATCAAGGGCTTTGAAACAGAAAATGCGTGGCGTAGCGCAGTTGCATCGAATCCAAATCTCAGCACCAGAATCGGCAGAATGTATGATTCGCATGGATTCGTTTCACTTCCGGTCGGCAATACCGCTGGCGTGGTAAGTGGTTCGACTCTCGAAGTCGTTCGTGACGGCGGTGCTATTGCGAAATTGGTTGTGAAGACGGTTGAAGCCAATACCGCAGTAGCCGAATTGATTCCAGGATCGCTCGCTGCTGATACAGTATTGATGGAAGGTGATACCGTGCGATCCACTGTCGCTGTTTCTGTTCCTGTAGAACCTGTTCCAGCAGTAGCTCCTGCTCTTGAGGCAGAAGAAGCAAAAACCGTTGAAGAAGCTCCCGCCGCAGCACCCAAAGAGGCGGCTGCTCCAGAAGCTCCCGCCGTCGAAGACATTTTTGAATAATCTCCTGGCTTGAATCGCACGATACCTACTCACTCCTTTACCAAAAACCACATTATATGAAAGCACTACTAAACTTCTTACCCATTGCGATTTGCGGCGCGGGGATTTATTATTCTTACGACGCGAAAAACAAATTTCAGGCGCAGGCTGATGCCGTGGTAGCGCAGATTGAAGCGAATAAGATTTTGGATACCAATATCAAAAAGGCTGAAGGCGAATTGAGCGTCGAAAAGAAAGGTCTTTCGGATGCGAACGAAAGTTATGTCACCGTAGAGGCCGAGTTAGATTCAGCCAAAACCAAGCAAAAGGAAATTGCTCGTGAAATTGCCGTTTACGAAGCCGAGCTTTCTGAACAGGCAGAATTGCTTGCTCAACAAGACAAATTGCTCAAGGAAACGAAAGCGGCTGTTGCCGAAGCCCTTGGTAAATCTCCTGATGAAATTAGCGTAGATACCATTGCAGGCGATATTGCGAATCTGAACAACACCGAAAAGGATCTCAAAGGAAAATTGGACGAGTTGAACCAGCTTGTTGCTACAGCCGAGGGTAATGTCGCTCGTAACAAAACAACCATCGCTGACTTGTCATCTCGCAAGCAACGCCGCGATGAGCGTATCGCTTCGAATGCGAAAGAAGCTGTCATTTCTGATGTCGATGGCGATTGGGGCATTTGCGTTATCAATGCCGGAAAGAATATGGGCTTTACCCCACAGACACGCCTACTTGTTTTGCGCGGTAAAACTCTGATCGGAATTGTCGTTCCTGAAAGTATCGCGGCAAACGAAACCGTTGCAAAAATTGACTACAACTCCCTTGCTGCTGGTGTCAGCATCCAGTCAGGCGACCGCGTGATGCTTGAAAAGCCCATCACTGATTGATCTGTTACAGTTAAACGATTTCCCCATGAAAAGCCGCACCAAAACTGGTGCGGTTTTTTTGTAACACAAAAGGTATTGTCAACCCGAGATCCGAAGTAGAGAGCCAGAAAGTCGTGGCTAGGCTTGATGGGCATGGCATTTCTTGGCTACAGCGGGCTGAATGCAGAAGAGCCCATGGGTCTCATTCATTGGTGGAAAACCGTAGAAAAGATTTGGAGGGCTATGCAACTTTCCTCATCTTTTTGCAGCGTATCAGGAAAACTACGCAAATGATTTTGCTCCGATGGGGAGATGTCGCATCGTCTACTTTTTCGCCTCTGGAATGATTTCGATGTCTTTCAATTGAGTGAAGTCGATGGCGTAACGAACGCCTCCTGGAATGGCTTCTTTGCTGACGATTCCTTTGATACGTATGTTTTTCCCCACGAAAGGTTGCAAATTTCCCAGGGATACCGATGGGGTAGCTTTATTGACAACATATCGGCCCAGCACGAAAGTAGTGTCATCGGAAAAGCGCAAATACAGGGTTTTGCCTGACTTGCTTGCTTTTGCGATCGTGAGCTTTCCAGCAATAGAAATATTTTGCCCGATTTGCTCAGCTACGAGGGCTACTTCTTCTGGCTTGTAGTCGCCATTTCTTTTCGCAGTCTTAGGCTTGTTAGCCAGTGCCTTTTTTTGTTGATCTGCTGCTGCAAGATCTTGCTGCATTTTTAGCGCTTTACTTGCGATTTCAGCACGCCGTTGTTCTTCGCTAGGAATCGGCTTCGTTTCGTTCTTGGTAGAGGAAGTATTTGCGGCACCTGCCGATTTCTCATCGCCACCTTGAACCTTCGGTGTTTTGGCATCAGCGATTTCTGCTTTGCTCTTCATTTGTGTTATGACAAAAAAAGCTATAGCACCTGTAAGCAAGACCATCACCCCAGCAATAACCCATGGAAGCGGAGAGTTCTTCTGTATTGGAAACGAAGATGTTGTTGGGGATGCTTGTTGCATCATCCCCGTAGGTGAGGCGACCAAACTTCCTGTAGGTGTGGCTGAATTTCCAGGGAATGCAGGCGAGAGCCCTAGAGCTTTCGCTGCTTCGCTCTGAGCTGGTTGATCCGGTAATTCGCTAGGGTTCGCTCCAAGAAGTAGCGCCAAAGCTTGTTTGGCGCTGTAGTCTTTGCTGCGCGCTTGTCGCACCCAGCCACTTAAGCTGCCCAAGGTGCTTCCCGCCACGACACGTCCCGTCCATCCTAGACAATGCTCTACGAGTGATACCAATTCTTTGACCGCAGAGGTTTCGTATTTTGGCTCGACGAGTTGCATCGGGTTGATACTGAAGCGATACTTGCTACCATCCTCAAAAACCTCTACATCTTCAGCGCGGAGTGATAACCATGGAGCAGTGGCACGGAAGACATCGTCAAGCTCGATCAGCAGGGACAGTGCCTGTTCCGCAAGCTGCTTTGCTTGCGACATGCTAAGACTGCTTGTTTCTAGTAAGTCCGCGATGCTTCTCTCCGTTCTAGCCTGACAAACCAAATAAGGAATGTGATCGATTTCGTCACAACCTCCATCCAGAATCTTGCGTAAGGATCGATGTTGCCAAAAACGCATAAAGTTGATGGTGACAACATATCGTTGAACCGCTTCTGACGCCATGCCGATTTCGGCAGAATGGTAAGGGAAGAAGCGATGCAGTTCCACACTATGACCGTTCTCTGCATCCTTCGCATGATAGACAGCCCCCCTTTGATCTTGGGTGTAGAGTTCATCAATGATGTATTGTTTCGCTGCCACTATGCTTCAAGATAGAGAAAAATGTCACAACTTCAGTAAGCTACCTAACTCATCGACTGTGCTAAGCTTCGGAACATCCAATATCCCCAGCCGTATTCGGTAGAGCCATTCCAATCGGGGTCATAGTGATGTTCTTTACGGATGAATCGCTCGGGGTGAGGCATCAGACCAAAAGCTCGGCCCGATGCATCTTGCAGACCAGCAATAGCTAAGGTAGATCCATTGAAATTTTCCTCGTAAGTGAGGGCGACATTCCCTTGAGCGAGATACGCCTCCGCATCTCCGTCGAGTGTGACGAAACGTCCTTCTGCGTGTGCGACAGGCAATTCAAATGTCTCAGGCATACCCTGCAAATACGGACTGCTGGAGTTTTGAACTCGCAAATGCGCCCAGCGACACACAAATCGCTCGCTTGCGTTATCAATCAAACTGCCTTGTGGCAAAATACCCATCTTGGTGAGAATTTGAAAACCATTGCAAATGCCAAAAGTGAAGCCGCCACGCTCGTGATGGCGGTGAATGGCATCCCCTAGTCGTGAGCCGGTGACCAATTGAGCCAAGCGACCCGACATCACGTAGTCGCCATAACTGAATCCCCCAGAAAACACCACCAACTGAGCTTTTTCTACATCGGACCTTGTCGCAACAGCGATTGGCACAATGTCGGTGGTAAATCCTACCATTTCCAATGCGCGTGCCGTCTCGGCATCACAATTTGTTCCAGGGTATTTGAGTAATATCGCGTGAGGCATGTGGCAGTATCCCTAATTTCGGGTGAACGTTTGTAACCCCAAATCTGCATGGAAGCAACGTGGAATTCGAGAAACTTCATCAATGCCGATTGACATGTGGAGCGAAATGGTTAGCGTTTCGCCCATGGATTTGATTTTGATGAAAACCCTTCACGTTGCAGCAGCACTAGGCGTCTTTACCGCCATGGGCGCAATCATTTTAGGTGGTAAAGAGTCGTCCCGCAAAGCGGCATCGATGGTTCATGGTATTTCTCTGCTGCTCCTTCTGCTCGTAGGCTTTGCGCTTCTGCGTAAGCCGCCAATGGAACTGCATTACTGGAAAATCAAGATCGTCCTTTGGCTTTTCCTTGGCGTGGCTCCCGTACTAGTTCGTAAGGAGAAACTGCCCGCTGTTGTTTTGCTCTTGCTCACTCTCGCTGCTGGTGCTGGTGCTGCTTACCTCGGTCTTACGAAGTCCTTCTAACGCTTTTTGTCGTGCCTATCGTTCACGTAGATCTTGCCGAGCGTAGTTATGATGTCATCGTGGAGCGGGGCATCATGGCGAGAGCTGGTGAGGAAATTGCCAGAGTGGGACTCAAGGGCAAATGCGCTATCATTTCCGATAGCACAGTCGCGCCGTTGCATTCCGCCGCTTTGCTGGCGTCCTTAGAATCCCATGGATTTTTGCCCAGCATGCACATCGTTCCTGCGGGTGAAGCGGTGAAATCCATGGCTGTCGCCCAAGAGTTATGCGAAAATCTCGCCGCCTCGGGGCACGACCGAAAATCCTTCGTCATCGCTCTCGGCGGTGGTGTGGTTGGTGATCTTGCTGGCTTTGTGGCTGCCATCTTCTATCGAGGCATTCCCTTTGTACAAATCCCCACCACGATTGTTTCCCTTGTCGATTCCTCAGTCGGAGGAAAAACAGGTGTCAATCTAGCCGCAGGAAAAAACCTCGTGGGTGCCTTTCATCAGCCGCGACTGGTTCTCGTCGATCCAGCTACCCTGGCCACTTTGCCGCAACGAGAGTATCAGCAAGGCATGGCAGAGGTCATCAAGCATGCCGCGATTCGTGATGCTGCGATGCTCGTGGAATTGGCTGATCTGGATCCGCTCTCTCGCGAGTTTCCTGATTCTCTCATCGCGCGCAACATCGCGATCAAAGCCCGTGTTGTCGAGGTGGATGAGCATGAAACGCTTGGCGTGCGAGCTTTGTTGAACTTCGGTCACACCATTGGGCACGGCATCGAAGCGAGCGTTGCGTATGGCGAGTTGCTCCATGGCGAAGCTATTTCGCTTGGTATTCGTGCGGCACTGTATCTATCAGAAAAGCGTGCAGGTCTTGATGCCGATGCTTCGGCGGCCATTTTGCGATTGCAGAAAAAGTTCCATCTTCCTTTGGTTTTGAATGAGGCCATTTCCACCGCAGCGATCATGAAAAAAATCCAGCGCGACAAAAAATTCAGCGCCGGAGCGATTCAATTTATCCTGCTAGATCGCCCTGGCAACGCCATCGTTTCTAAGGATGTTACTTCTGCAGACATGGAAGAGGCCATTGATTTGCTGCGCCAGAAGATGCAGTTCTAACGTCACAACGACTGTTGTATGCGCTCATGAGGGGAATGCGCTGCTTTTCTCCTAACATCGGATCAATGCGCGCAGAAAGGATGTATTCAAGAAGAATTTTCCGAGGAGCAGCGGCGTAAAAGGCATGACTAGATCGTAGGCGGCAGGTGTCACAAGAAACGATGCGAGTGGTGTCTGGAATCCACAGCAGCGTAAACAATATTTTTCAAGGCCGATCCACGCCACCATCCAGTTCTGCTGGCCAAGGCGATAGGTCATCGGGGGTATTGAAGTTGGCGTGATACCACTCCAATTCTTGCATGCGCTCTTCGTAAGGCAAGCGAGCCCAGCGCGCTTTGTCTTCGCCGAGAAGTTCTGCCAGTTTTTCGTAATATTCTTCTGGATAAATCTTTGTGGATATTGAGTGTGGAGCGGAAGGAATCATGCAAGTAGGAGTTCTATTGGTGGAGTGAGGAGTTCAATCGTCTTTTGTTGTCCGTCGAAAATTTCGGCGACAGAGACCCATGCCGATATCAAAAGTGCATGACGACCTGTGCTGCCACCAAGAGGATCAGTCGGTAAGTTGTGTTTTGTAACTGCCGAGGTGAGAAGATCGTGCTGTTGCAGAAATGGGATTGTTACTGGCCAAGCCATAGCAGGTTCGGTTTTCCAGCGGCGAAGAAAATCCCTCCACTCATGCTGGTATCTGCGATAGCGCTGTTTATTGACCTGCTCCCAGATAAGTCGTTCGATGGCGAGAGCTTTGGTGAGATTGATTTCACAGGTTTCGAGCGTTTTTAGAAGAGGTCTTTTGATGATGAGTGTTGATTGAATGTGTTGCGGGCATTTTTTCCATAAATCCATCATTCGTTCTGGTGTACGCATGTGCAGTAGTGAATTCCAATCGTTCTCCATTTGCCATGATAGAGCCTCAACCATAGGCCAATCCTTATCTCGATCCGTTTTTTTCATCTGCGCGATGACTCCACGTCCTGCCAGGCCCTCAGATGAGCCATCAAAAACATCTTCTAGGCGAACTCGCGGCGCTTTGCCAAAGAAATCAAGATGGTGCTCAGGGGAGTTGGCTTCATCGTGGATGGCGATGTGCGTTGTCCAGCCGCCGCGGTGATAGTCCTCAAGAAATGGTGCTCCAAAGAGTGAACGATAGGAGATTCGCCAGTTCTCTCCTGTTAACCCACGCTCGCATTGGTAGAGAAGGTCGAGGAGTTTTCCTAAGTCATCCGGGTGGACGATCCAGTCCGTGTCTTTTGTGGGTTGCTGGATGCCATATTCGCAGCATGCCATGTTTAAAGTGAGCACATGGCGAATGTCATGTTCCCGCATGAGCGTTTGAAAGCTGCGATAGAACTGAATGGGAGAGGACATCTGCTGTGCCATAGTATGTGGGGGATCGGATAGCGCTTTGTCAAGCAGCTCGTCAGACGTTGTCCAGAGAATCTTTTTTGACCGCGCAGATATTTCACCTAGAGAATTTGAGAGATTCATCTGGAAATGATTGTGATTTGGTCGATGGTGAGCGGGAAACATGGATAGTCTCACACATGGACTTTTGGGGGTGGCGATAGCGGTGAGCTTGGCACCAAGGGAAGCGCGCGGTCAGGCGGCGTGGGTAGGATTTTTGGCGGCTGAATTTCCTGATTTGGATGTGTTACTTCGTTCGAGCGATGATCCTTTGTTTGGCTTAGCCATGCATCGTCATTTCACCCACTCGTTGTTGATGGCACCAGTGATTGGGATCTTGATGGCGTGGCTCGTCATGGCGTGGCAACGATTGCGAAGACGCAGCTACAACAAACGCGTGTTGTGGATCGTGGCAATTGCCGCAGCGTTCAGTCATGGCTTGTGTGACGTGTGGACGAGTTATGGCACGCGCTGGTTTTGGCCATTTTCGGATCGACGTGTTTCATGGGATTTGATTTCCGTGATTGATCCACTACTGACCTTGCCTCTTTTGGTGATGGTAGTTGTGGGGATGATACGTCGATCAAAGAGATGGACTATTTCGGCAAT
>JAIYDP010000083.1 GCA_027487435.1 Verrucomicrobiaceae bacterium
TCGCATCCGCCTCCCGCGCGTTTTGTGAGAGGGTTGTTCGCCTTGTCGGCGCCGCACCCTCTCCCGGCGCCCTTGACGTCGACTCCATCCTCAGCCCCTCGCCATTGCAGCCCTCTGCTGCTGCCATCAACTTCGCCCATGTGGCCCTCACGTTCGCCCGTGCCCTCTTTTGGCGCCGTTTTTGCCGCTTCGCTCCTTTGCCTCCCTAACTCGATTGGTCATTTGTACTTCCAACTCCGTATCAAAATAAATCGTAGTATCCGAAAAGAGAAGTGCTGAAAATACAAAGTGTGCAAGCAAACTGAGAAAGAGCGAAGCGAAGGTAGAGCAAGTTTCACTTGTCGGATAAAATTACAGCAATCTCATCACGAACTAATTCTGAAGTCTGCCGAAGAGGACATGATAATGCCAACGATGACGCCGAACAATCCGAGCGCTGAGCCAAAAATTTCGACGATGAGAATCTTCACGAACAACGTCCCGTTCTGAGCGTCAGCAAGCGCACAAGCGGAACCAGTGATTCCGACGGCGATCCTGCTCGATAAGACAAGCTAAAAGGAATGATGAACCCGCAGAAAAGGTTGGAGAAACCCACGACAAGACCGGCATTGAGAACGGAATACCCAGAATACAACAACTTTTGGAAGATGAAATCCATCATCTCGGGATTCTTGTAGGATCCGTGTGAGGCGACCTTAGTTTGAAGAATGATGGCCATGATGACACCGTAGATGGCGACCGCTTCGCAGAAAATAACACTCGAAATGTGAGATGAGCCTTTGAGTTGGAATACCTGACAAGATTCTTGCTCCTGATCCTAGGAGCTTTGATTGCGGCACCTAGAAGACTACTGCCAGTTGTGAAAATACCCCTTGTGGGTTAAAATCGGGGGGGGAAATGTCGAATCGGACCAGGCTGCACCGAGGACGGAAACACCGATAGCTATGGAGATTCCAATGTTTGCCAGTGAATATGCCGGAATCTGCTCAAAAGAAGAAAGCCAGCAATCAAAGTAGCCCGTCTGATTCAAAGAATTGCACCCAACCCACGGAGTCGCCATGGTCGCTAACAAACTATCAAAAAAGACTTTTATCTATCTCATTTGTACAGCAGGATTACGTTACATACAGAAACGCTCTGTCGCGTTCAGATATTGCACCAGGGACTGTCGGCTGTCGACAACACCAGATATGAATGGCCCGCCCCAAGGGCAGAGATTGTTTCCGCTCATTCCATCCAACACTGGAATTCCATACTTCAAGAAGTGAATAGTCGTCAAAGACCCAGCAGAGGAGCAAGGATCAAAGGATACGAGCAAGGAAGGCCGATAATTGATGAGGATAGAATGTGCACAATCGATAGCCTTCGAGCTGCCTTGCTCTGAATTGCTTATGGGACATGTCATGACGTCGAGGTCTGGGATTTCCAAAGATGAGGATCCAACGTAAAGTACTAAAACTTTCTCCTTAAAGCACTCAGTATTTTTCGACCGGCTGGATGGGATCAATGTGCGGACTATCTCAAATTGAGAAGTGTTTGTCGTGAAAAACATGACGGAGTACTGCGAAGACAGCGGCGCAACAGAGAGCTGCAGTGGACTACTCCTCTCCTTCACTTCAGGTTCAGAGAGCGAGTACGAGCGGATTCCGCCATGAATTCCCGCCTGGACTGTCCTGCGCACTGTCAGCGACGAGAGAGAGAACGCTACAGCGCCACCAAAGGATCTCCTCCAAGAGAACCCGCATCATCCACAAACGCATACTTAATCTAGACTTTCAGAACAATTGAAGCGCAAATACCCAATTTGTCTTTACCAAGACGGCTCCTTTGCATGACTCGACTTGCACAACAGCTCTTGGCCCTCCATCGCTGGGGGATGCCCTCTGCCCTGTGGCACACGCGATGGCGCTGGCGCTGGAGACAATTGCGAAGGCGGATTGTACGAAGGAAGTGGGCAAAGTGGTCAACGTGGACGTGACCAGCATTGTGTACCTGAGCAATAAGTGAAGGAATATACGACAATAACGGTGATTGGATCAACTGAGCCAGCGCCAGAAATGAAAACGCATTCGGGAGACGGGCTGATTAGTTTTCAGATGTTTTGATCGTGGGTACCTCCAATGAATTGAGCGCTTGTGTTCGTAATGGACGAAAACCTAGATCTCAGTGTATCCGTGAGATCTTCGTCGTTGCAACAAATCCATAAAGCGTCGAGGCTGTGAATTTGTGCTCTCAAGCGCTGGATGCTGTGGGGGGTCGAGTCCGAACAACCCAGAAAAACCAGCGTGACATTTCCTTGTGTAACTGAAGGGAATTCTAGGTCATTGATGTCCTGTCGCCAGGTCGGATAATGAGACTGGAATGTCTCATGCGTCCGTCGTTGGCTCCAAGGCCTTGACGCTGCAAAATCTGCAGAAGCCTTCGACTCCTTTGGGATGATCGTTCGAAACGACACAATGAGAATCGAACATGAAATAGCAACAACAAGAGCAACGGCGCTCAGCCCCTGCAGCACCGCCCTCATCCTTGTGTTCTTTCGCTTTTATTTTGGGTCATGTCATGAATGTGAAGAGAGCGAGCAAGTCGCAATACTATTTGGTTGGGGTCGTTGACGGTAAGAAGAAAGATGAGCTCATCGCTACTCTCAAAGTGCTCTCAGTGAAGAACGACATTGACCTCTACCATCGGGAAAACGTGTTCAGGCTGTCTGCGAGCACAACCCCCCCCGGAGTGCCCCCGACGAAGTCGGAGATTCGATTTCGCCTTGAGAAGGATGGAAAGGATCTTGTCAACATGCTCACTTTGTTTGGGGAGTTTCAACAAATGCCCTCAATGCCTGCGACGGAGAAGCGATGCCAAGTCGATGACGCTAAGGGTCCTGACTTGGTAGGATTTCCCCAAAATGCGCACCGTTCAAGAGGCTGAAGTAAGCGGGAATGTCGTCCCCTTCCTCGACAGCATTGGCTTCCAGTATTCTTGCCCTTGCCATCTGACCGAAGATCTGAGTTCGAATACATAAAAAAGGGGTCCACCTTTATCATCGGCCGAAGCGAGCGCATATTTGTCAACGTCTTCAACGTCCAAATGATTCAAGTGATGCGCACAGAAGGGGCCTGTTCTGACGCACGCAGCAGGACACTCCCCCGAAGATTGTCCCGGTCGAGCGCGACGTTCAGCTCGTCGAATTCGTCGGCCTGCAGGACTCTGGCGACCCCTCCCTCGACTTTTTGAGGGAGTACCTCGACATGTCCGAGTACTTGTATTCGTCCGCTCTCCCTCTCGCCTCTCACGCGACAGCGTTGTGCATTTAACAGACCCTTTAAAGCTCAAGCTGTGGCTAAAAGAGCAAAGTTTGGCAGCGCCGCTTTTGTCGGCCCTGCCCGTCTCGTAAACAAACGCCATTGTACTTAAAGTCCATGCCCCCATCATTCTCCATTGTTCCCTCTGCGACCTCAGCCGATCTTCAAGCCCCCCCTCAATGCCCAATCGAAACCCCATCACCGTGCTCAAACTTCAAGAGGATGTCAACTCGTTGAAGGTCACGTAAACGGCATGGAGGGCACTGATGGAGGCCAATTGAAGGGAACGGAGCCATCATGCAGCGCACTTACGCCAGAGAGGCCTTCCATGGGGGGGTGCGCGCTTTGCCACCCATACCTTTGAAAATTAGAATAAATGGAAGAGGGAGGGGGTACTGGTTGAAGATGGTGGGCATGGTCCATCCGAACGCTCCATTTGAAAACGCACTCCCGCTTCCCCATTGAAGCGGCGTCGCTTCGGCAGTGGCGCGACGCGACTCTTGCGGCTCAGCGGGGTGCATTGCCTGAAATAGGATGATCTCGCCGTCGTCGTCGTCGGGGAGGAGGGGAGCCACGACAGGGCGCGTCGGACTCGCCAAGGAGGGAGATGGACTTGACTGCAAGTCGAAAGTACCAGATTGCTGGACAAGGGAGGAGAAGAGGGAGTCGGTGTCGGAGCCAATCATCCCGCGCACATCAACTTGGAAGGCCGAAAAGTCTTCCCCACCCGCATCCCCGTCCCCGTCAAACTCAAGGCCTGAGGCCGCAGCAAACGGAGGGGGCGGAGCATTTCCGTTGGGTACAGGACCTCCGCCCTATCCATCTCAGCAGAGTTTGACCAAAGCGCCAAACCACAGCAACCTCCCCAAGCGCATGACAAAGCCGGACGATCCGGACCGCTCGCGACGCGGTGAGGTCCTTCGCCGCGACGCGCGTGGCTGAATGAGCGGCGAGAGGAGTGAAGCCAATCGCGTCAACAATTTCGGGGAGCTCACCGTCCGAGGCGGGGGGCCTTGTGGCCTCGCAAAACGATTGCAGGCGCAGAAGTTGTGGGCGAATATCATCGGCGCCGCTTAGGGCCGCGAAGTTTTGGCGCACGGCGGGGGGTGCGGTTGCGAGGTAAGAAAGAGATAGGACGAGGGCAGCGCCGCAGCTGTTTCGCCCGGCGACGAAGAGGGAGATCATGGCGGAAGCGAAGGCAGCAACACAGCGAACGGCCGCCGCCAAAATAAAGAGCCTGCGATCTGCGTCGGCAAGCGAGCGCGCCACGTCTGGCGCAGCGGCAGAGGCGACGAAGGCTGTGGCGGCGATGAGACAAGTTGCGACGATGGGGGGGAAGTCGGCGGAGGCGGCGCGGACGGCGGGCGGAAGGAGGGCAACCGCCTCCTGCAGGAGCGGCTCCAGACGCTCCATTCTAAAGAATAAGGGCTGTGGAAAGTTTAAGCCACCCCGCCATGGTGAAGAAGATCGTGAGGAGGCGAAGGAACGAGTGGTCGAACTTCTTTTGGCGCCGCTGAGGAGTCATCAACTAACAGACGCTTGTCAAACCGAGCGAGCGGAGGAGGGCTCAGCGTCGTAAAGTGCGCGGGCTTTTTCGAGGACCGTCATGAGGTTCTCCTTGGCGCTCGCAAAAGGCTGCTCCGCATACATCGCACGGATGTAAAAGTAAACGGCGCGGAGGGGATCTTCTTTAGCGAACTGGACGACCGCAAGTTGGTTGTACGCGTGACCTGCGGCATCTAAATTTAAACACCTCAACGATACCCGTGCGTCGGCCGTGGCGAATAGCGCGCTCGTAAAACTCGACGCATTGGGCCCAATTTTTAGTCCCTTCTGTTACGCCGGTCTGCTGGTAGCGCGCTGGCGGGTAAATGGGAGGGGCAGCAAGGGGGACCCAGGTCGCCAAGCGAAATAAGAATACGCTGGCAGCAAGCTCTGATGCGGGGGTCGGAATGGGCGAACTCTGAGGAGTGAGAAAAGGGGAGGGGGTTGTTTGCCGTCCTCAAAGTGGGTGTTTGGAGCAGCAGAGAGGGCGTGGAAAACCCCTCTGAAGAAGGTCGTGGCGTCCTCTAAGAACTTGGAGTACGCTGAGACAATGGACTGCCCATCGGATGAGTTTGTCTGAAAAGGCTCAGAAAGAGGAAGAGCGGCTGAACCTTGGCAAGCTTGCGGCGGAACTCTTCAATCCTCTTGTAGAAGACGTGCCTCCATATCATAACGTCTGCGTCTATTTGAGCAGCCTTACAGGGGTCTGTTGAAAACAGGCGGATGAGATCAGATCGGAGCCTTTGGTTTTAGCTGACTTTACGCCGTCACTACTCGCTGCGGAGGGTCGACAAAGTTCGTTCATCTACTCTCCTACGTGCTGCCTCTCTTAGCTGCTCATCCTTCTGAAGGATGCTGCAATACATCAGTCAACTACTATCTTCTCTACATAGGCACGAGATGCTCAGCAGACGCCGCCATCCCCGACCAACCCAACTTTCTGCTCTTTAATTTTTAAATAAGATGAACAGCCTTCGAAAACTGTGTGAGTCTCTGTCCGAATGTGATGATCCCCTCGTCACTCTCAGTCATGTACGACTTCGAATAGGCCAAGTTCGCATTGAGACTGTCAGAGAGGCTGAGTCCGTGATCAACGACGTCTGCGTCTCGGAGAGATTTGGCGGCCCGTCAGCGCTCACCAGGGCTGCTTACATTGTAATGTTGGAGAGGGCCTCGGAAAGCCTCAATCGTAAGGCCCCTCGGACGAGTGCACAGCTTTCAATTCTCGTGCGGAACATCTCGTCTTTGTTCTTCGACAACGGTGAGGAGCGCCTCCTCGTCAGAATCGCCTGCCTTACGACGATCGTCAACATCTGCACATTTTGGAAGAGGCTTATTTCAGAAGCTCCAGTGAAGAACCGTTGCCCGGCTTGTCTCGCATTTTAACCTACGCAGAGCTCACCATCGCGACGGTCGAAAACGTCGCACTCGCCGTTTGCTCCGACGCCCTCACGTCCCCCTGCGCCCCCCAAGGCCATCAAATCATCCGCTCCGCCGGCCTTTGGGGCCTCTCGTGCCTATTCCTTGACCACTCCTCTTGCACCGACGCGTCCATTGTCGCCGCCCTCAAATCCGCCTCACTCCTCCTCCTCTCACCCGACGCCGTCGTGCGCGCGGGCTGCTTCGATTTGTTCGCCCGCCCCTTCGTCGTCGAGCTCTGCACCAGCGCCGCCGTGCCCACAATCCTCTCCGTTGTGCTCAAGGCGAAGGGGGCTTTCAACGACGAGGATGTAATTCCAACCCCCCCCCCCCCCCCCCCCCCCCCCCACGCCCCGCACCACCACACAAAATAAACACCCAAAAA
>JAIYDP010000029.1 GCA_027487435.1 Verrucomicrobiaceae bacterium
GTCGCCAGCTCCAGCGGAGATGTTGACGAGGGCATTGGGGAGTGAAAGGGCGTTAGCGGAGGACATCCCTACTGCAACCGACGACAAAGCCACTGCGAGGGTGGGGGGGTGATTGACGGGCTGAACGTTCAGAGTGACCGTTGCGATAGTGGACGTGTCGGTACCGCCAAACGCAGTGCCGCCATCATCCTTGATGTAAAAGGAGACGGTGAAAGGTCCGTCCTGCAGATTGCGAAGGGTCGCCATGAGGGTGCCGTTGAGATAGAGGATGGGTTGCTTCACAAACAAAATGTTATTTGGGGACGACGCCATAAAAAGAGATATAGTTTGATGACCTTCATTGGGTCCCATATCAAAAGAAGCGACTCCATCAAAGTGCACCTCACCGGAGTCCTCCAGCGTGGTCAACTCTGTGAGAAGAACGCTAACAGTCGGCGCTTGATTGACGTTTAAAACATGAATTCGGAACGTCACAGACCCACTGATGGATCGACCTCCATTTTCCTCCCCCCCGTCATCGACTGCTCTCATGGTTATGTTAGCGTCGCCGTATATGAACTCAGAGACCTGAATAACAAGCGACCCATTCGTTAACATCGTAGGATCTTGCGCGAAAAAACCTCCTGGCGCCGCAACTTCGACTATTTCGAAAGTGATGGCCTGAGCAGCCTCCAGCGGGCCCGCACTGACGTTAACAAACAACCCATTTAGAGTGTTGACCCCGCTGTTTTCAAGCAGAGTGACAACACTAGTTGTGATGTTAAATGATGGCGCTTGATTGACGGGCAGCACCTGAAACGAAAAGGTACTGAACGGCGCACCCAGCCCCCCGCTATCCACAACATTAACAGAAAATGTCGCCAATCCGTTTGTGAAAGGGGCCATGTGGGCGACGAGGGTGCCATTTGGATAGATTTGCAGCGGCGCCGAAAATAGACCCGCTGATGTCGTCTCCGTTACATTTGCGGTAACCGATTGCGACGCTTCATTTGCAGGCCCTGGAGATATGGACATCAGAACGCCGTCAACGACGACGGTTCCCGCGTTTTCTAAAATAACGATAGCAGGAATACTCAAAATAAATGAAGGGGGGTCGTTGACGGGAGAAACCACTACCACAACTGTGGTGGGATGCGACACATCAACACCACCATCAGAAGTGCCACCGCTATCATGAAGAGTCACTGTGAAATTGAATGTTCCAAAATAATCCGCGACTGTTTGAAACGACAGTATACCCGCTGATGACACAGAGGGAAGAGTCACAAACACATCAGCCCCACCGTGGACATCAGAAACAGTAAATGAAAGCGACTGGTCAGATTCGAACGGGCCAGCGGTCATGTCTTGAGCCACCGTGACGCTGACGGGTCCCTCATCCTCTAAAAATACCCGTGGAGGAAGGTACGTGAACGAGGGGGCGGCGTTGACAAACGTGACAACGATGGAGAAAGACTTAAGCGATGATGTGTTGAACCCACGCGTCGGTCCGTCGTCGTACGCGTAGACCTCAAACGCTGCCGGCCCGTGACGGAATGCAGCGACTGTAAAGTTAAGAACTCCTCCAGCGGAGAGAGATGGGAGGTGGACAAAGAGAGCGGCATCCCCCCCCGTGTGCGTGACGACAAAAGTGACGTTTTGGCCCTCCTCGAAGGGACCTCCCTTCGACAGTGCCGCGATGACGTTGGACAATGTGACAATGCTGTCCTCAGCTCGCTCGAGAAGGAAAAAAGTCGACGTAATAAACTCGAATGATGGAGGTTGGTTGATTGGAGCGACATCGATAACAAAAACCTGCGGGCTGCTGCTGTTAACGTCACCGTACGCGCCACCCCCTGGACCGGAATCGAAGAGTGCCACGCTACAACCAGCGGTTCCAAAGTAGCCATCGCGAACAGAAAAGCGCAGGGTTCCATCAGCTGTGATGGATGGCGGCTCCAAAAATAGCCAACTTGCGTTATTTTGAACGACAAACGAAACGTTTTGTATCGGCTGTTCAAACGACGTCCCTGCGGTGATGTTGACGGCGAACGAATGCAAAGTTACGTTGAACGCCCCCTCCAGTACATTGACAGAATCGTTCGTCAACGCGAATTTCGGAGCCTGATTGATGGGCCTGACATGAAGTGACAACGGGCGAGATAAATTTAGATTCGAAGAGTCGCGGGCGAGCAGAGTGATGTTCGCGCTGCCGAAGGCAAATGAAGCAACGACAAATGAGAGGCCACCACCAGAATCAACTGACGGGGGGGTCTCAAACAGCCCAGGGGTGGAAGCAAACGACGCCAACGAAAATGTGATCGCATCTGTTAACTCGAGGGGCCCAGGCGTTGCATCTGAGACAACTGTGTGATTGAAAAGCAGGGGGGTGTTGGATTGGTTAAGTTCGATGAGAGATGTGATGGCAAAGGACGGGGGATCGTTTGATGGCGTCACAGCGACCACCACTGTGTACAACTGACTCGAATTAGATCCGCCGTTTGTAACGCCGCCGTCGTCTTCAAGCTTGAAAGTTATTGAGACGTTCCCAAAGTCATTGGCTTCCGCCTCAAGAGATATCGACCCATTCAAGTGCAGAACTAAGGGCTGTACGAGGGGATTCATCAACGTTGATGTGACGTTCACAATTAGAACAGACACCTTTTGCCAATTCTCATCAGCAGGGCCAGCGCTGACGGACGAAAATACCCCCCCAATGGTAACAAAACCGGAGTCCTCAGGGACATTGACCGTGCCAACGAGAAGGTTCAGAGAGGGGGGGTCATTGATGCCAACCACGTTGAGACGAACTGTGACATTGGGAGAAGAGGAATTGACTGGTGCGCTATCCCTTAACGAGACAATGATGTCAACATCCCCAGCAACATTTGGAGCGACTTGAAATGTCAAGAATCCATCAGCATTGATTGATGGTTGACTCGTGAAAAAGCTAACGGACTGACCTGACGTCGTGATAAAGAAACTTGTCGACTGGGTTGTATTTTCTTCCGCAGGCCCTGCTGAGAGGGATGACACGAAGCGAAGCGACGTTGGGCCGAGGTCTTCGAGGATTGACACGGCGCTGAAAAACGCAGAAAATGTCGGGGCTTGATTGATAGGTGTCACAACTATTTGAAAAGTTGCGTTTCGGGAGGACTCTCCCCCAGTCGGGCAGTTCACGGCCACAGCGCTAATACTGACATTGGCCACTCCGTTTTCAAACGGCGCAAGGGCGAACGTGAGAGTTCCATCACTGCTGATGGCAACAGGTTCCGAGAAGAGAGAGGGGTTTGTCGATTCAGAATGAACGCGGACAATCAGGGACTGGCCAGGCACGTCGGGGTTGCCCAAGCGGAGGTCACGAAGGAAGCTGGGAATTGAGACAGGGGGCGACCCCTCGATGACTTGCGCAGATGTAGAAAGGAGGGCAAAAGTAGGAGGAAGGCAGACAGGCAGGATTGTGACTCGACCAGTGATTACGAGAGATGTGTTTTCAGCAAAAGGGACTCTCATGTCGCTGCTGTCCACGGCTTGGAGACTGATTCGCGCGACTCCTTGCACGTCGGGTGCAGAATGGAAGGCGAGGGTTCCATTGGCGTAGATGACCGGCGCTGCAGCAAAGAAAGCCAATGGGCCATAGGAAACGATCGTGAATGTGTAGGTCTGGTTGACCTCAGTGTCACGCCCAAGAGACAAGTTGAAAAAGAAATTCGGTATGAGCAGAGGACCAGCATTCATGAGAGTGTTGACTTGCGCTCCGATAAAAGTTGGCGCAAGGTCGGGGTCTGACGCCATCAACAATGATAAATAAACAGCGTACAAACGCATTCCGATATGTTGGAAGAGGCCAGCACTGGCGTATATTTTCCAGTGGGGCACATGTCGCACAATGTCCCCGAAGTGTGGTTCATGTAGAAGCCCTTCACGCACGGAATGCAAGGCTCTCGACTTGTTGACGAAACGTGTCCAAGACTGCAATTAGCTGGTGCTGAATATGTAAGGAATGATGGGCTACTGACAAACATATTCGCGCAAACAAAGTGTCTTCGCTTGCCGCGAGAAGTTCGTAAGTTCCGCGAACAGGCATGGGAACGGTTGCAAGAGAAGAAAATGTTCCGGACACATTCCGGCCGAACACCAAGCCCTGAGGGTCTGCACCTACACCATAGACAATCGATTGATTGACTACACAAGTCAGCATCATGTCCATGAGGACTGAGTACAAACAAACATTGACGCATTCCCAAAGGCCATTGCTGAAGACACATTCGTGCTCAAAATCAACGCTGGGGAGCTCACGATGCCGCTCAGCGGACCAAGAGCACTTGAAGAAGCGCTGCCCCAACCGATGAGCGAGGAATTGGATGAGATAGCAAGTGCGTGATAGTCAGCCAGTGTAACTACCGAAAACATTCCTCCAAAAGAGGCCAGAGGAAATGCAGAGAATGACTGAGGAGCTGTAGCGAGCTGACCACTACTTCCTTCGCCGCATCCAAGCAAGGCATTCCCACCTGGACGATGTCATTACAAATGCAACATAAAATTGGGTGATTACTTGTCAGCCAAAATGCGTAGCGGCCGCTGGGCGATGCAGCCACCGAGAGAAGGCGGAAACGCCACAATGCACCAACGAGTAGGGGCCGCATGACCTGTGAAGTGTGGCCTTGGCACAGCTGACCAAATGTGTTGTCACCCCATGAGTACGGGAGGCCAAGATCTACAGTGTCAGTTTGTCCTCTTGTGACGATCGATGCACCTGTGATTGCATACGCTGATGACCCTCCAATAGCGCCAGACGAAAACTGAGTCGCACCGGTCGAGTTGATCACGACAGGAGCTGTGCGATTGAGAGTATCTCCCACGCCAAGGGCAAAATTATTGCCAATGCCGAAAGTGTAGAGGCGACCATTTTCTATCAAAATGAGAAAAATGCAGCCCTGGTTTTGTACGCCCGATGCACAAGTTAGAACCACTCTTGCTGGCTCCACACCATCTGATCGCAGTCGCAGCGGGAAACTGAATCATTGAGAGATTCTGGGGAGAGGCTAGTCCTCCAAGATTATCCACGCCGGTCTGAAACACGGTTCCATTTGCTGCAGAGTGAGTTGCAATTATCAGCAACCAACCAAAGACAAATAGCGCGTAGGAGGTTGAGACCGAAACCGACACGACATTTCTAAGTTGCGTTGTGTTGAGGACTGTGGGGATGGGATGGGTTGAATTGGACAACGTTGGGATAATCGAGAACGCATTTCGACCCCATCCAACAAAAAAACGATCGTCAACACATTGCGAAGATGAATTTGACGCCAATTGCGTCAACATGAAACCAGCCGGACAGTGCAGACATGCTGTGGACTGCACGTTCGGCTGATATGTGTGAAATGGACACGGAGAGCACGGTGACAGCCCTGTCAGAGAGAAGTGTCCGACAGAACAGACAACCGGGACGGAAACAACTAAAACATTGTCGGCAGTCTCGCCGTACGACAAAAGCTGTATCAATTCTGCATTGGGAAGCGAAGTGACGGATCTTGGAGTGAAAGAGCCGTTACTACTGTCCCCAAGGATTCCAAACACGTTTGATCCCCATCCCAAAGGCGGCTCAGTTGAATTTCCTCCACGTGTAAGAAGCAGCAGTTTGGCAGCAATACTCAGCGCAATCGTGAAGTTGTCGGATGGAAAAACCCTTGCGATGGAGCCATTCAAATTCGGAACCACAGTGAGGGAGAAAACACTTACGTTGGATGAAGAGAAACCCAGCTGCAGGTGAGAATTGTCCCCTGAAGCCAAAAGGGACCCATTTGCTGCACGGTAAGAGAACGGTAGGAATTATATCTACATAGAATCACAAAAAGGGATCTAGGACCCGCAGCAAAGGACAGAATTGTCGCTCTTTCAGCCGAATACGCCAGTTGCGGTGACGTGTACGTCGCTGGTGTCCCCGTCAACTCTCCAAACGAATTACGGCCACATGCCTCAAGCGTCGTGTTTGCTGCGACATCAGGAGACGAGATGTCTCAACGCAACTTTTTCTCATGATGACACCATCCGAGGTGACTTCAACAGCTTGAACACCAGTAACAATGAGGACAGGAGCATCGGATAAGGACGGCGCGCTGCTGCAAAATTGCTTGTTCACATTGGATCCCCAGACGTAAAGAGACCCAGCGCCTAACCTCGTCAATACATTCTCTTGTGTTTCTAACTGTTCAGTGCATACGCTGTCGTTGCAGTTAGTTTGACATCCACAATCGGAAACGCCGAGAAAGATGTAAGAGCAACGGGCACAGTGGAGTCGATTGCAGATACGACACCTCGAAGGCCTGTCGCAGCAGAGCCAAACGTGTACACAAAGCCATCGCCTTCATTGTGAGGACAGAGAGATGGCAAACAACTTCCAATGCACAAACTGATGTTGCTCCCCGCTCGACAGAGAGTCGCCGAGAACGAAGGAATAACGGTAAATGAGGATACAGACAATGTGTTGTTTCCAAGGCCAAGAGCACCGTGAGGAGATGAACCCGAAACGAGCACTTGGCCCAGAGCTGAGATTGTCAAGGAAGACGAAACAGTGTGCGCACTGAGAGTTATCAACGTGTGACTCGCAGAAACTGAGACAGCGGAAATGCTTAAGTTGGACAAGGTACGGACATCAGTGACGTTAAACAGAGGGGAGTATGATAGTCCGAGTTGACCAAACAAATTCCTTCCGAGAGCCAAAACCTGACTCAGTCCTGAACAAAATTTAGAACAACAATGGCGTATAAACTTGTGCAAGAGAGGGTATCAAATGCTCCAACAGATGTTGTTGACATCCCTGGTGGACATGCTGTGCAGCTGATGGAGCCATTTGCAAGGGCGTAGCTACCGATCGGACACGGTTGACAAGGCTTAACTCTAGTTGATGAATATGTCCCCTTGTCGCAGAATTCTGGGTAATCATAATGGAAAATCAAACTTTCATACCAAGACAGCTCTGTGAGTTCGTTGATGCAACTGAAGCAGTTGAACTTCCATTAGAGCAGGCAATGCAAGCAGTTGAATTGAATGAAACAGAAAAGGATCCAACCGGGCAAGGCGAACATGGTTCAAAACCACTTGCACTGTAGTGTCCAGGACTACATGGAGTGGGTGCTATCTAGATGAGCCTAGAGCAGGAGGGAATACCAATAATTGCAACACTAAATCCGTTTGCAGATGAAAGCGAAGTGATGATTCCATTGGAGCCGGTTGAGAGCACAATCGGGGAGACGTATGGCCCCACGTCGAGATCTCCAATGCCGAGTGAATTGTTGACGTTTGAGCCCATTCCAACGATGGAGGTCCCATTCACTGTGACATCAGTGCATAACTGAGAAATCTAACAAATCGCTAGCGTGACGTATTCACCAGCTTCAACCACACTGATATTCAAACCTTCAAAAGCTGCAATTACGAAGGGAGTAACCACAGTAGTCGGAACGAAGCCAAGCGCACCTGCAGAACCATCTCCCCACCCAACCACAGACCCGTTGACAGAAAGAGCCAAAGCATGGTACAAGCCCATCGAGATCGAGCGAATGATACTATCAATTTGGACAAGGGCAGGTGCTGTGATATTTCCAGGATCTGTCGACAACAGAGACCTTGAAGGCGGGCTGTAACCACCAAGAACTGGAACTCCCAGTACACCGTACTCATTTTGACCACACACGAAGACCTTTCCACCGGCTGAGAGCGTCAGGGAGCAAGAAACAGCTTCTAACCAGACAACCACATCGATCGTCGTCCAGTGCCTTTCGATTTAACCGAGGACATCACCGTACCCCAAAGCCTCGCGATAACAGTTGGAACAAGTACTGTAGACTGTGCAGGACTGCAGAGTTGCCCATAGAGATTGGATCCCCACGCATAGGCCGTTCCTTCCGCTGTTCACGTCAATAAAAACTGACAATGAAAAACTTGAGATGGCAAAGCTGGAGTCAGATCCTGCCGAAACAGAGGCGAAAGTGAGGGTGGCCGTGGAAGAAACTTTGGTTGGAATAGTTCTTGACAAGGTGTCCCCAACACCGAGGGCACCCATCGTGTTGCGCCCAAACGAATACAGGAATCCATCCGCTGAAAAATTAGAAAAACATCCCTACGCTCTTGCGTACTGGAGATACAAATCGTGTGGCTGAGGTCAGCGCTGCACGTTCTCATCAGAGCCCCATCAGAAAAAGTAACTCGAGTGGGAACGGTAGCCGTCAATGTTGCTCCCAACCCAAGACCGCCAAAGAGATCTGTTCCCATCACCAGAACCTGGCCTGTTCCTGGAGACTGTCAGGCAAATATTGAACAAAAAGAACTTGAGACGAAAACAATGTAGCCATTCGCTGCTGCGACTGATGCCATCTCAATTCCAGCGAGAGCATCAACGGTTCCAGGAGTTGGGGTCAGAGAGGAAGATATTGGGTTCCGACCCCACAGAATGGAAGACGCAGTCGCTGCGGGCATCAGAACGACAATCTTGCTGTGATATCATACAGCGGCATTGGGTAGCATTGACGGAACCTGACGGAGCACTTGTGGACACTGGACATGCAAGACATTCAAGCGATTGCATTGACTGCTGGTACGTGTTGTTCGGACAGAGAGTGCAAGGATAGAATCCGCTTGAAGAGAATGTACCCGGGGCACATGGACTGTTGGCAGCCACAGAAAGAAAGAGGGAGGTCCCAAATGCAGCGGCTGTTAACAGAACGTCCGCATGTGGTAATGCAGTGTTCGTTGTTGGGTTTTGCTGAACAGAAACTGAAAGAGGCAGACCCAGTTGGCCATTATTGTTTGATCCCCACACTAGTGCGGGGAGACCACTTCCTTCAGCTGTAAGAACGTATACGACAAAAAGTAAATCATACTGAAAACAATGGCTCCGTTGTCAAGCGCAACGACTCCTGACGCCGCTACACCTGGTACGGGAGTTGGTGTAGAGACATTTGTCTGCGTGCCCAGCCCTGATGAGAAGTTCGTGGAGAACCCAGTGACAAAAATAGTGTTGTTTTCTGCCAAATCATCCAAGTTGGCGACGCGGACAAACGAATGAAATACATGTTGGACGTTGACAAGGCCATCATAGAAACCGACTCATTTGCAATGATGGCAGGTACGTCAAACGTGGACGAAGGAGAGAGAGGCGACATCTGAAAAGCAAAGTTGTGGCCACACCCAAGAAGTGCCCCATGGACTAATTCATCAGAACAACTTGCGGCGAGTTACTTGTCCTGAAGAGAACAGCCGACCCGCGGGCCACAATCTCGACAACGTCTGTGAAATTGGTTCGTACTGGAACGGATCGATCCAATCGATCGCCAAGGCAGAGCTGCCCATGAGAGTTTGCACCCCAAACGAATACGGTTCCATTCGCTATGTTACATCAGAGAGCTCACGCGAGTAAACACACCAATAGCGTATCCCGCGGTGTCCGAAAATGCAAGCATCGTGACAGGTTTCGGGAGAGGCAATGGTGATGGGACTGTGACGGAGGCATTAACAATACCTAGACCAGTTCGATTGAATGAATTGGCTCCGAACACCATAACTTCGCCGCCACCTACTTCTTAAGTTCAAGTGGGAGTCTTTCTCACTTGTAATGCATCCAGATATAGAAGGGCCGGCGAAGCAAGAGACAATCGAAGTGTTTAACAAAGTTCGTTGAAACAGAGACGACACAATTCCGATGCCTCCCTCACCTGAAGATGAATTTCCGCTGAACCATACAGAACCATCAGCTGAGACATCAAAAAAACAGTGACCTCGCATACCGAATCCAACCAAAGTATGCGACGACGAGACAGTGGCGAAGACAATGGTGCTCTGATTCGTAGGTAAAGAATTCAACTGAGAGAGAGCTTGAGATTGATTGGGTTGAAGTCCTAGTTGACCATGAACATTCGATCCAGCAACCAACACCACTGAGGGACCTACACGTCAGAAGTCTGCGATGTGATTTCGTACGAAAGCACAAAGTTGAAGCGTTTGAGCCGATTGCAGACGTCATATATGACGCGGGACACCTGGTGCAAACGCGGGCTCCAAACGAACTTGAAAATGTCGACAAAGGGCACGGGCTACATGGGGTAAGTCCGGATGCAGAGAAACTGCCAGGATGACAAGCGGCTACATAGTCAGCGGACGCAGAAACAGAATAGGACCTGCACATGCGGATAACGATGAGGAGCCGGCTGATGACGTTGACAAACCACTGGGGCACGGAAAACATTGTTTCAGGCCAGTTCCATTACTGAATGTACCAGATGGACAGAGCTGACAAGGGCCATATCCGGTGGCACCTGAGAATGCACCCGGGGGACAAAGAGAAGTATCTGGCGGGTAAAACCTCGGACCTTGAGACTTCCATACTCTGTGCGACAATTGTAATCATTCCACGAGATGACATGGACGTGAAGAGCCCTGCAACCGACAAGGACAATACTCGAACGGGAGAGTAAATGCTCACGACACCCCATCCAAGGCCAAATCGATTTCCATCAATGTCAACGCCCATGACGTAGACAGTGTTGTTGACTACATAATTAACGAAGCGACAATTAACAAACTGATCAGAAAACTGGCGAAATCAGCTGCAACTACGTCTTGCACTGCTCCTTGCAATCCAAGCGATAGAATTGTTGGTGTTTGAACAGAGGACGATTCGTAAAATCCGAACGCAGAAAATGTTGTCGAACCCCACGCCAAGATCGACCCGTTCTGAGTCAAGGCAATCGCATGATTGATGCCGACGGACAATCGGGAAACAGGCAGAGAGGAGAGCGCCAGAGCGATAGATGTCCGCGCAATCGAGTCTCCAACACCAAGAAGTCCATTCGGATTGGCCCCGCAAACGAAGAGGGAACCATTTTCTGCGGGCTTAAAATCATCAAATGCACAATCACGGCTGAGCCAAAACACAGACTCGCAACTTCCCCTGCACGTTACAGAGCGAATGTTTACCAAGCTTGGGACAGCTGTCGGAACAAGTCGTTGGGCAAAATCTCCCAGACCAAGTTGACCAACTACGTTCGATCCCCAAGCATACCCGCGGCCTTCCACTGCAGCAGTCAGAACAGAGATGACCTGGTCAACCTGAAACAGCAAATGACGACATGTTGCCCATGGCAACACTTTTGAATGCTGCCGAAGATACAACAATAGATGGAGAAGAAACATTCACAGTATTGCCGAGGCCAAGTTGTCCGAAATCGTTTCTTCCAAACGAGATCAAAGACCCATTGTCTGCGAAATCAAAGGGGCATATATTTCGGCTACTCAGGATGCATCCAGAAACATCGGACTCAGCAGAGCAGAAGGTAACTGTCGTGCCGCTTGGAAGAATTACTCTAGCTGGTGCAAAGATCGAGGACTGCATTCCAACCCCAAGGGCACCATAGTTACTGGAGCCAACTACGAAGAGCTCTCCCGAATCTGAGGTTTTAATTCAAACAGCTGCTGATGCATACGTAAGACAAACAGCGCGTGCTTATCACTTGCAGACACTTGCAAGACATCCGAACCGAAAAGCAAACTCATGTTGAATCCAGTGAAAGGACTTCCGATGCCGAAGATATTGATGCGATCTGAAAACATAAGCTGATATGGTCGATTCCTTAACCTGGGACACAAAGTGATTCCGTCGCTGCACCAGTTGACGCCGTTGTGAGCCCTCGAGCACAACTTCGGCAAATCGTTTGGTTGATGTGGTCGTTCCAAGTTCCCAGAGGGCACAATGAGCAATTGGGCCGACCTGATGCGCTATACCATCCGATTGGACAAACCTCTGCGGCGATTAGCTCGACTTCCTGACAATTTACCAAAGCATTCAGCGGTGCCTGCGAAAGAAAGGTGATTTGCTGGACAAGGCAAGCAAGTGGTTGATCTATTGAGAGCAGATATGAAGCCAACTGGGCATGGCTCGCAGGGGCTCAGACCAGTCAGATTGCTGTAGTATCCAGCAATACAGCCCGCTGTGATTGTCAATACAGAGTAGCAAGAGCATCATACAAACACATTCGAATGAATTCACTGCTCCAACTGAGATCGACGCGGAACCAACAGGACATTGCTCACAGGTGCTCGCCCCTGCCCCATACTGAAAATATCCCTCAGCGCATTGGCTGCAAGGGGCTGACCCATTTGCAGAAAATTCACCTTGCCCACAAAAAGTGCTGTACCTAAAGAAATCAGTAAAATAATCGACATGGTCTGTACTCCCGGTGTCGCCATTGAAGAACTTCAGCGCTGCAACCGCCAACCCATGTGAGTCCGAACGAATAGTTGCCAGTTGCCAGATTTGCTGTGATTCGAACAGCTGTCCAGAGACCAAAGACCGTGTTGTTATGCGATATCGATCGAGTTGCTTCAAAGGCAGCACCGCTGAGGTTCAGAAACCCACATACCTGAGCTGAGCGAGGGCCAGCAAGGCGCAATACAACTTCAAACTGATGACGTCCCTCTGAAATTGAAATATTTGCCAATGAAACACGAAAAGGCAGTGTGATGCCTTGCAACATCAACGGAAAAGACACGCAACCAGCGCAAACAAAAGTTTCTGGACCTCCTGCATTGGAAGATGATCCAGCGTAAGCCATTGAAGCGAGGAGAGAACTGTCCAAGCTTGTGCGATTCAATCCAATCTGCTCTGGCCACGACAAATACGAAGAGTTTTGAATTGATGCATTGCGGAGCCAAATCGTTGACGCGATTGTAAACTCGAAATCAGCATAAGTGCCGAAGCCCAAGTTCAACAGAAGCTCGATTGTCAGCCTTAAGGAAGATACATCCGACACGCTTGCGTTGGGATAGATAGTACCATTCGTAGAAACTCGTTGCAACGCATGTAGAAGGGCAGCCGCAGCAGCTGTCCTGTTCAATTGGAGACCACTTAATTGTATCCTCGAAATCTCAATCGACAATGAGGTACTTTCCAGCGGCGGTAGCTTGGTGGTTTCAAAATCGTAAAGCCAGTAGCGCGAATTAACTTTTGTTAGTATCCCAGGAGCAATTAATCGAGTCCCAGACGAGAACACGCTTGCCAGGACTTGGGATGATGCAGTAAACACGTTGTTGACAGGAGCGGATGGATCTGTTCCAAACAACCCCACAGCATAAGCCGATGGGAGGGAGGAATCGATAGATACAAACTTGTAGGCAGTTCCGGACGGTCCTGAAGCAGAAGAATCAACACCATTACGAGAGGTTGCCGTGTAAGAAGATCGACCTTCGACAACAACGATTCTGACTCTGCCGACTGCTCCTGCAGTCAGTACACCGGCATGGAGAGCTGCCGCGCTGATTGACGATGACAAATCATAAACATCGGTTCCAATCACTTGGCCAGCAGCGGCCGAGGCATTGACGACAAAGTCTAACACACGACCGACTTGCCTGTAAAATGCAGCTTGAAATGACGTTTCTAAGGAGCAAAACGAAAAGATTGCAAAAGATCCATTTGCGATGAAAGCAGTTGATGACACTCCATGACGAGTGGACGAGGGAAACATCAATGGCCCTGACATTCTTGACACGTTGACGCAAACAGACCGAATCGTGTTGTTGAGTATAACCCCAGCATGACTTGCAGCCAATCCCACATCCGACAACTCGTGAAAAATAGTTCCGTCTCCGACCACAAGATATCCAGCAGAGGCATTCGCTTGTACAGGGATCATGGCAATCCCAGAAGATATGTTTAGAACGCTCAGAGATACATCTGCAGCCAATTCGAGCGAGGCCATTGTTGTATTCAGTGCTGCTTCTCTGGAGAGAACTCCATTCGAAAAGGAAGACGAAAACGGCTGTGCAGCTCTCACTGTCACACGCACCGCTCTGCAACTGCGCACTGGGACAATGCCAGCATGAACTACAGCTGTCTCAAGCACAGAGTCCTCTCGAAACGGATTCGTTCCATAAACCACACCACCAAGTCTACCGCACAACACTTGACTAAAACTAAAACCTAGTTTCACTCGTACGTCACTGAAATTGACCCGAGTATCAGCACCTCCAGTGGCAAAGCTAACATCATCGACAACAGTGCTGTTGTTGGTGCTGAGAAGAAGATTCCCATCGAGATCTCTTGAAACGTACTGAACCCTACTGATGTTGGCAACCTGATCGAGCCCTGGACTTCCAATATCGCCAACATGAAGAGGGTTTGTCAGCTCTGACAGAAGAGGAGACGAAAGTAGCCACGCCGGCGACAACGACAATTTGCCAAACCAGTCTGCAAAGTAAACATCACAAGAGAAAATTACGAACGGAAGGGGATACAAAGGGCCGAAGAATTGGATGCCAGGTTACGTGTTGCGCGTTCATGAGGGCATCGTGAACAAGACGTCAGCCCGGGGGCGCTGGAATAGAAACCCAGGGGACATTGTTTGCAGGGCGATCCTCCTGTTGCGCTGTAAAAGCCAGGAGGGCACATGGCTGAGAAGTAAGTCATTAGACTCGACACCATCAGCGTACCGATTGAGCAAAAGGAAGCGTTTGTTGAGCCAGTTTGATGAGATATGAATCCAGCAGAACACTGTGTGCATGCAGTGGCAGAGGAGCCTGAAAATGATCGGAGATCACAAGCGATACAGCCAGGACCGTAAGACACGGGACTTCTAGATGTTCCAGCGTGGCAAGGTACTGCTTGTCAGCGAAAACAGAATATCTTGATTACGTTTACAATCCAGGAGAGAACTTGAACCCGGCCGGATGGTTGTAAATTGAGTTGGGCAACCAGTGCACCCGATCGATCCGTGCAAGGGAGAGTACGTTCCGACAAGGCACGGAATGCATGGCCATTTTCCAGAATTAGAAAAGTAGCCTGGAGGACAACGTTGCGAGGCACTCCTAAAGCGTTATGCTCAACTAGCAGAGACTGATGAGAGATATGAAGCACCTGTGAACTCGGATCGACCCAAAGCTTACACCGCAAGCAAGCCATTTCACAATTACTGAAAAATCGCCGGCAGAAGTGTTGGTTGCAATCGCAAATAGAGACCATTCTTGATGGCTTGAATTGGATGCTCCGAACAATCGCGACTGAAGTACTGAGCCAGTGGCATTGTCCAACAACTCCATAGAAAAGCAAACACTAGCAAACCCATCGTTGATTCGAGCGATGAGAGACACAAGTATCACAGCAGCGTCAGGAGAAGAAAACGACACATGAGCCGCAACGCTGGAAGGAATAGTGCCATTTTCTACCGCAACAGAGAAACCGCCAGATAACCGAAATCCACAAGTAAGGCATGATGAACGAGCAGCATCAAACACAAAGTGAGAGCCAGTGCCCAGAGAAAGTGCAGAGAGTGCTGTGGCCTCAGCGTCCGAAGACCCTCCCATCAGTTGACTGGGCCAACCGCCAAGAGAATGCCTTGCCAGAAGCAACGACTGTCGCAGAGAGACGCTGTGATCAAACAAATCCTGCGACGTGTCACCGATGAAACTTAAAAGCTCCAATCCAAACAAAATCGATGCCATATCTGCCGTTTTGCTCGTCCCTGCATAACCAAAACGAGACTCATTCAGCACAGCAGTAGGTTGGAACAGTGACAGAGCAGCTGACATCATCGACTTAGCAGCAGTAGAATTTCCTGAAAGTGCGAACGAGATCCCATCGATGGCGAGAGTAAGAGCATTGGAACTGTTCGAATATCTTAAAAACGGCGTGAAAGAGAGGTCAAAAATAGACCAGCGAGATCGCGTGCCACCTGTTGCGGACGAGAACACAGAGGACAGGTTGTACTGTGAAAAAGCGCGATTGAACAAGAATTGGTCAGAAGCTAGAGCAAGAGAAAGAGGCTTCCCAGACGGAAACGAAGAAATTTTTCCGTTCGATCTTATGGCAACCGCGAGGGGTGCAGTCAATCCATGGGGAAGAAAGACAAAGCAATCCGTGACGTTCTCAGACGAGCTATTGATGTTGTGTGCAAGCGAGCCCAACAAGGTGCATGCGCCCTTCAGGATTTGTATCCGAACTATCCCAGGGACTCCAACTCCTAAGACTCCATAGTGCACTGCGGCAGTAGCAACGTCTGAGGAAACAGAAAAAGGACCAGACCCGACAACAACCCCGCTGACAGACCCCACAGCAGCGAGCAAGGCGATGGACCCATTCGAAGAGTTTGACGCAATGACTGAGGCAAGAGACACATTACAAAAAGAAAACATGGGCGCAGATGTGTCGGACAGATTGAAGGATTCAGACTGGACGGTATTTGAGAGGGATGAGTTGAAAAAATAAGTACTGTTAACTCGGGATGAATTAACACATACGGATGCCACCTGGCCGACTGTGAGGACACCAGCATGTACTGCAGCTGCTCGCAGTTCTGAGGACATGGCATATCCAGAACTGCCACCAATCACTCGTAGCCCGCTATCGTTCAGACCTTTGAACGTCAACACATGAAGTGAGCTTCCGTAATCCATTGGAGCGGGTGCAGCTTCAGCTGCGATCAAACTTGAATTGAAACTAAACGCTATCATCCCCGAGCCATTCACACCAGCTACAGATTGCAAGTTATGAGACACAGAACCTACGTAAGGGACATTGGGAGACTTGACAATAACTTGAACAGTGCTGCAGCTTCCATCCTGCACCACACCTGCATGGACTGCACTTGAAGACAACGAGGAGTCTTCACGGTAAAGTGATGAGCCAATAACATTGCCTGCACGATGTCCACAGACTGTTGCAAACACAATTCGCGGAGACGTTAAGTCAAGCCCGCGAAAGGCTGAGAAATTGACTCCAATTGAAGTGTCAATAGAGAGGAGGGACTCCACATCGATAGAGCCATCTGAGTTGACATCAAAGAGCAAATAACCATCTTCATCACGAGCAGTCACGATTGTCGAGCCATTGGCGACATCAAGAACAAAGTTGGCATTAACAGGATAGAAAGAAGTTCCAGTTCCGTCAAAAAAGTTAAACGAATACTTAGCTGAAGAAGTGTTGACAACGAAACCATCAGCAGACAAAGAATATGCAAGCGCAGAAGCTGCATCCTTATTGATACCGAGAATAGACCGTTCTGAAGGAGTCAGAGTTGCAAAGCTCGGTGTCACGTAGAATTGCTGGAGAGCAGTAGTCCATCGTGCCAAGGATCAACATCAGCGGCGACTGTACAACAGGGCAATAAGCGCACGCCGTCCCGTTGGTGTCAATGTTGAAGAAGTGGAGGGGACATGAAATGCAGCTGCCATTGGGCGCAAGAAAATATGAGGGTGCACAACCTATGATTTCAGATGAGGGAAATCATTGAAGAACCAATTCCACACGACGTTGCTCCAGGACCCAATCCAATCCTTGCGCTGTCATAGCCGGTGCAGTTCTGGCAAGCTGTTGCACTCCTGGACGAAGACGCAGTTCCGATAGGGCACACAGAGCAGAATCCCCCTCCTGTTGACGAATATGTGCCAGGGGGACAGCTGCCTTCTCGAATGAGATCTGCTTGATACCTACAGTACCTCTTACGCCGGCAACACGGTCCGTCGATGGTACCAACAATGAGAAATTGGACTTCAGGAAACACTACAACCTGTCAGCAACTTACACGAAAACAGATGCACGTACCTGTGCAGTTGCATTCTGGTAAACCCAGGCTTGGCAACTACTACTGTCGTCGCAAAGTTGAGCGCAGAGGCATGGAGATAGTGAAGGTTGAGCTGAAGGAAAGGCGAAGGAACCAATGTCAAATCCTGGATAGTCGCCGCTTCCGTTGA
>JAIYDP010000127.1 GCA_027487435.1 Verrucomicrobiaceae bacterium
AGAGGGCAACTACGACAAAGCTTCTGGGGAAAGACCGATACCATGGGGCACATTCCATGCACTCAATTACACTGCGGCGCGCAAACACCTGCACCTCTTCGGCGCTCCGCTCAGCAAATGGGCAAAATCTTGCCAACTACCCCAACGCCCCGTCGGCTCCGTTCCCGCCGATGATGATTTTAACTCGCCCTATCCCGTCCCCGGAGGCCCGTGGAAAGATGAGGATGTTTTTAAGGAAACCCTCGCGGAGAATGGTGGCTGGAACGTTTTGGCACAGCTATATAGCGACAAAGTCACCGACGAAACCTTGCGCACCTACCTTTACCATCCGGAAATCACCCTCCGCAACGATGCCTTGGGCGCTGTGCTGAAGTTGAAAAAGGACGACATGATTCTCGAACTGCTGAGTTCGAAAGACGCACGATTGCGACACATGGGAGCCATGGCCATGCACGAGCTATGGGGAACATGGCGCCCCACCAACGATGAAACAAAGCTCAGGATTACTCCCGCGATGATGGCAGAAGTCGATAAGATCATCCGCAATCCGCAAGAATCCGCCTTCGTCAGAGGCTGGGCATCCGGACTGCTGAAACATGCCAATCTCGATCGCTTGCGCACATTTAGGCCGCTACTCGTGGAATTGATGGCAACAGAAGCTACCCAAGTCGCTGCGATCCAATCCAGCATGCCCTTGCTGACAGACCCAGAAAGTTACAAGATCATCTTCCCCCCCATGATCAAAGCCATTTCAAATGCCACATCCTACGCCGTATCTATGTCCTCAACTGGCATGATTAGCAAGGCCATGGAAAGTGCCAATCCGGAGATTAAGGCTTATGGATTGAAACAACTCAAAACTCTATTTGCGGAACAGCCAGCGAAACTGATTAGCACGGATACGGGTATATATACCATTCCCGATGGTGCCGCGGCCAAACGAAAATCGATCGGGCAATCACTCGGATTCTCCGAGGAAGGGAAGGAGTTCATGATGCTAACCCCCAAGATGACACTTAAGTCCTACATCAGCGGCAAAGAATCGGACATGTTCTACTTTAGTGGCAAATTCCAGACCGCCAATGCATTCGCTGGCACATGGGATTGGGTGAACGGTGTAAAAAGTAAAAAACCTGCGGACATTGAGCCCAGTATCAAAGGATTTCTCAAACAGTTCAAAGGCGTGATTCATCACAAAGACACTCTCGTACTTAGCGCAGACGGCACAGTCCAAAAATCTGGATACTATGGAGGTAAGCACAATGGTCAATCCTTCTGGACAGAGGATACGATCTTCGGAGTGAACAAAGGAGAAGCGTGCAAAATGGAAATTCGCAAAGTCGATGGCTATGAATTTCTCGTTATCGAATCGGGCAACTTCGCGCCTGTGATCCCCAAAGAGGGCGAAGCCGAACCCATCGAAATTACGCCCGACTATCACTGCGGCTTCCATATCTATATGAAAAAGAAGTAGCATGCAAATCAACGAGACGTATCTCATAGAAACCAAAACATCGCCGAATAGAAATAGCATCTTTAACGCAACAACGAAATTTAGCTCCAAGAACAAGGTATGTCAGCTTTCGACATCTCTCGTTTTTCTGACAAAAATCATTGATAAATCCCTCATTTCCGCAGCGTAACAAACACCCGCACCATCATGAAAATCAAAGCATTTAAGCATCTCATCTCTCACGGCTTGCTCCTTGCAGCCATCAGCAGCTTACTCCTTACCGAGTCTAGCGCCAGAAAATGGACCAGTGCCGATGGCACAAAGAACTTCGAAGGCGAATTGCTATCGTACGACCCAGACAGCGGTGCTGTCGGCGTGACATTGGCTAGCGGCAAGCCGATGAAGTTCACCCAAGACAAGCTCTCTGAAGCGGACATCGCCTTCCTCAAAGAGCAAGGCAAAGTCGAAGCACCCGTTGCTGGCAAGCCTGCGGCAGGCAGTATCGATGTCGACACAAAAGACCTGCTCAAGCCCCACGATGGCAAGCCTGCAAACATGAGCAAACCAGTCCAAGTATTTATCCTTTTGGGGCAATCCAACATGGTTGGTGCTGGTAAAACGGCCAGCCTTGAAGCTGCTGTGAAGCAGAACAAAAAATACCCCTACCTGCTAGATGAGGCGGGCGGCTGGGTCGCTCGCCAGGATGTGCGTAACGTCCGTGTCATGGCCTCCGGCAGTGGACCATGGAAGATGTTCAATAACGAATGGATGACAGTTACAGGGAAAACCATCGGACCTGAATTCGGCATCGGACATGCGCTCGGAAATGCCATTGATGCCCCTGTTATGATTCTCAAGAGTTGCATCGGCAACCGCGCTCTGAGTTACGATCTGCTCCCACCCAATGCCGATGGTTACGAAGGCAACCGCGAAACGCCGAGGAAGCCGAAAGAGGGTGCTGCTTGGTATGCAGGAGTTCAGTATGACGGAGATGTCAAGGCAGCTCTCGATGTCCTTGGAGATCTCAACACCTACTATCCCGAAGCGAAAAAATATGAGGTAG
This sequence comes from Verrucomicrobiaceae bacterium, assembly GCA_027487435.1. Taxonomy (GTDB): domain Bacteria; phylum Verrucomicrobiota; class Verrucomicrobiia; order Verrucomicrobiales; family Akkermansiaceae; genus UBA956. The sequence goes on from JAIYDP010000127.1 coordinate 2,517, forward strand.
CGGGATTTTTCTACTGGCAAGGCGAGAAGGACTGCGGCAAAGCGGAATGGGCTGAGGCCTACGAGAAAAACCTTCTCTTATTTATCGAGGCACTACGCAAGGATTTCGATGCTCCAAAAGCAAAATTCGTCCTCGCCACACTCGGCGAGCACACCAAGGGCTGTGGCAACAAGGTATTTGATGCTCACATGGCCGTTGACGGCAAGGATGGCAAGTATCCTCAATTCAAGGGGAACGTCGCAACTGTTTATTCCAACCCTCTTTCCATGGGTGGCAGCGGCAACGGTCACTACGGCGGCAATCCAGAAACCTACATGAATGTTGGCGAAGCCATGGGCAAAGCGATGGCCGAGCTACTGAAGAACTAACTCGACAGATACCCTGCTTTCGATTTCCCCCTGAACCATGAAACACAAAACCGTGGTAAGACTCATGCTCATTCCTTTGTTGGGATGGGCATTTTTGCATCAACAGGCTCTCATAGGTGCCGAGGTTAAGCCTCTGGTGACACAGGGGCCAGATGGTAAGCTCCTTTACACCCAGGACGAGAGGGGAAATAGGATCGGCGATTTTTCCCGCTGTGGCTACATGGGTGGGGGTGTTCGCATTCCCCTTCTGCCTGTCGTTGCTATGCTTTCACCATTGCAGGGCGAGGCTGACGACACGGCGCGTATTCAGTCGGCGCTCGACACCTTGGCAGCACGGAAGCCGAACGATCTTGGGGTACGCGGAGCGCTTCTACTAAAGCGCGGAACGTATCGCGTTTCAGGCTCGCTCAAAATGGCAGCGTCGGGGGTAGTCCTTCGAGGGGAAGGACGAGGCGAAGCCGGCACAATTCTACTAGGCACAGGCAAGGTTCAGCGAACACTGATCGCGATCGGCGCAAAGGTGCGGATCAAGGAAGTGGCCGGCAGTCGTCAGAAAATTGCTGACAACTACGTGCCATGGGGAGTCAGAGACTTCGAGTTGGAATCCGCCAAGGGTTTTTCTGTGGGTGATTCTGTTATGGTCTTTCGGCCCAGCACAGCAAACTGGATCAGTGACATCGGAATGGATCGTATTGTGGCACGAGCAGGGACCAAACAATGGGCTGCTGGTAGTTGCGAACTCAAGTTCGAGAGGACCATTACGGCGATCAAAGCAAACCGGATTCAATTGGATGCTCCGGTTGTTAATGCGATGGAATCAAAATATGGCGGAGGCTTTGTTTTCAAATTCACTGAAGAAGGACGTACGCGTCAGGTTGGCGTTGAGAATCTCAGGCTGATTTCAGAGTATGAGAAAGGGCAGGAAAACATAGACGAGGCGCATGCCTGGACAGGAGTGGGTCTTAATCACACCGCAGACAGCTGGGTGAGAAATGTCACTACGGTCCACTTTAGTCATGCGGTATCTCTTGGCTCGATGTCCAAGTTTGTTACTGTACAGGACTGTGCGTGCCTGAAGCCCGTATCGTTAATCACTGGCGGGCGGCGTTACCCCTACAGCTTCGACGGGCAATATGGTCTCGTTCAGCGCTGCTACAGTGACCATTCTCGCCACGCCGCTGCCACTGGATCGGGTGTCTGTGGCCCGAATGTGTTTCTCGACTGCCTTGCGGAAAACACGCATTCCGACACCGGACCGCATCATCGTTGGGCAGTAGGAATCCTCTGGGACAATTTGAAAGGTGGTGACTTTAATGCGCAAGATCGTGGCAACATGGGCTCGGGTCATGGTTGGGCGGGAGCGCAGCAGGTGTTTTGGAACTGCCAAACCTCTTCGATTTGTGTGCAACAACCGCCGACGGCACAGAATTATGCGATCGGCTGCACTGGTAAAATTAGCAAGGGTTCGTTGAGCGATCGAAAGCCTGGGTTTTATGAATCGCACGGGACGCATGTGGAACCGCGCAGCCTCTATCTGAAACAACTGGAGGACAGGCTGGGCTCCTCTGCCGTGAATCAAATCACCACCGAAGAACAACGCAATGGATCGATATACGATTGGCTCAGAAAGAATTTTGCTGAAGCGCGTTGATAAGTAATTTCTAACCTATAGGGTTTCATACTGGTCCGATGCTACCGCCGGGGATGAATTCGGCGGCAATGTTGATGATACTTCGGTCGGCTCGACCTTTCCTGACCGCATCGACCCAGCGTACGACGCGGCGCACGATGAGATGATTATCCCATCGCATGTGGGCAAACTGCGGGTAGCACAAATCCAGAATCGATTCACATTCCCCGGAAACCAACGAGACTTGTTGCGGAACGCGGATTCCGCGACGAACCAGAAACGCCAATGCCGCCATGAACCAACATGTCTCATCAATGATTATAGCGGTAGGTGGAGTGCTTTTGAACAAATTTTCCATCAAACGGTTAAAGCCCTCTGAGGTTTCCTCCCACTCTGGTAAATTATAGGCTCCAATCGGAATGCCGTGAGCTTGTAATTCGTCGAGAAATGCCCGTTCGCACCCCCCAGGCAAGGGCTTACGAAAGCCTTCTCGGACGATGCTTACGATGCGTTGATGCCCCAGTTTGATCAGTTGTCGAGTAGCCTCCCGATACGCCGAAACCGTATCCGGCCCTGTACGAGCTAGCAATAGACCTTCAGTTCGGCCATAAAGAGCGAGGCAAGGAGTTCGTTGTCTGGCGCACCACTCCAGCAGTGCGTATGAACCAGACTCGACCACCCAAGCATCTGCTTTGGTCGCCGAAAGGAGTCGGGACATGCGCCCTACGTTATGCTTCATCTCATTCTGAGATTTTTTCAAATAGGAAACTTTATGACCCGCAGCTTCTAGCGAATACACGATCTCGTTCATAGCCATCAGCGCCTGCGGGCTTTCCATGGGGTGTGCGTCGTAGCGCAAGATCGAGACTCGCAGCGGTCTTTGGGAAACCGATGCTACTCCTGCGGCCGTGACACCACGACTACGACCATGACCATTGCTACCTAAAACACCCTTATTCTCAAGGATTTGAAGTGCTTTTCTAACCGTGTTCCGTGAGACGTCTAGCAGACTCGCTAATTGCTGCTCCCCCGGAAACGAATCGCCCCAGCGGCCTTGTCGAATCCCTTCGCTAAGGTGGGCGGCTACTTGCTCTGGCAGTGAAATCCTATGTATTTGTTTCATTTTCCCGACTTGTATACTGTTAGATCGAGTAATCAAGTTTTTTTTACTTCACCTACCCGTAAATTTTGTGCGAAAAATGACGCGTAGCAGCTATTTACAAAAAAAGCGTTATATGATTTACCTAAACCATTAAAATTCACCAATCCAGTTAGCATCTCATCGCCTTAAACACCCAAAGCCACAAAACGGCAGTATGCATCACCATTATCCGTAAAACCGATGAAACACTTACATCCAACGAACACGATAAGAAAAATCTTCTCACGTATCACTTTGGTTGTGGCGATGTATTCTGGTCTTTCCCCCGCTGGTGCTACACCCGTCACATCCGGCCTTTCTTTGTGGCTGGATGCGAGCGATGCTAGCACATTTACGCTATCCGGCTCCACCGTGACCGAGTGGCGTGACAAGAATGGCAGCTCTGCCAAGATGACTACCTCAGCGGGGACTCCCACCCGGGAGACTTTCGGCATCAACAGCCTTCCGACCGTGCGTTTGAATGCCTCGTCACGGATGAATGATGGCGTGAACCATTCCTCACCCGTTACCATTTTCTATGTATCGCGCCAAACGGGAGGCAGCAACGGGCGGGTGCTCACCTCTGCCGGCAACAACTGGTTACTGGGATATTGGGGAGGCTTGAAGCGTTCCGCCTGGTTTGACGGTAATGTGAACTTGAACGGCGTTGGAACCGTTCCTGCGGACACAGCACCGAACCTCTTCACGGCAACCATCCCCGGCTCTGGCCAGAACTCGACTTACTGGGCAGAAGGGATCCAGCTTGCTTCCAACCAGGGCGGAACAGCAGGTCCAAACAACCTGCAGTTCAACGGCTTATCATCCGGCGGCGGTAATGAACCCTCCGATTGCGAAATCTCGGAAGTTCTCGTTTATCGGCGTATCCTCAACCCAATAGAGCTCGATGCCGTCGGCGGCTATCTGGCTGAAAAGTATGGTCTCACCACGAACTATCCGACTGAACTGGGCGTGACAGTAACCAGCCCGGTCAACAATGCAGCTATCCTTACGGGCACCTCGATTTCCGCCACCGCAACCGTGGTTTCGGGCGTAGCTCCTTATACAGTTCAATTCTTCACACGCAGCCTACCGGGAGGCACTTTTACTCAAGCAGGTGCCAATATCACGAGTCCTCCTTACACCCTCGACATCGGAACTTTGAGTAATGGAAACTACGAGATCTATGCCACAGTAACCGATAGTGCAGGCACGCCGGCCACTGCCACATCGAAGACCAACACCTTCACCGTGGCTGGAGCCACCGCCACCACTACTACGGTCACCACCTCTGGCTCACCCTCCGTCTATGGAGACAGCGTGACGTTCACCGCTACCGTCTCTCCGATCCCAAGCGGAGGCACGGTGCAGTTCTACCATCCTACGGGATTGATTGGCAGACCTGTGACGATCAATACCACAACAGGTCAGGCAAGCGTTACCACAACTACGTTGGATGTGGCAACTCATGACATCGATGCGGTTTTCAGTGGTTTTCAGATCCACGAACCGAGCGACTCCAACGTGATCCAGCAAGTGGTAAACAAGGCTACCCTCACCGTAACTGCTCATAGCAAAGTCCGCGGTATCGGCTATACCAATCCCCCTCTGACAGCTCAGTTCACTGGCTTTAAAAATGAGCAGAATCTCGCGACGTCGGGTGTATCCGGCGAAGCGATTGTAACATGCAATGCTCTCCCGAGTGACCCACTAGGCTCATATCCTATCGCATGCGGCGTGGGCACTCTGGTTGCCAACAACTACAATTTCATCACCGCCCCTGGAACGCTCACTATCGTCCCCATCACCGCGGTAATGGCCTACGAAGGTTTCGACTATGCAGCAGGTGTGATTGCTGGCCAAAACGGTGGCACAGGATTCTCCGGCGTCTGGTCGAATTTGGAGACTTCCAGCACAGGTGTTACGGTTAAGGCGGATGGACTTGCATTCAGCAACCTCTTGGTGACAGGCGGACGAATCGAAGGGCAGGCTACAGCAGGAGGAGGAAAAACGCGCGTGCAGCGCAATCTTTCCGTAAGCAATTCGGGGCAGACCTACGGGGCGTATTTGTACCGCCGAAATTCTACCATTGACGAAACTACTGTGGCTGGACTCATGATCGGAGCGCCCAACGAAAACGACAACGATTCCACTATCTCGGTGTATGGTGACGAGTGGTTCCAAAATATCGGCGCTCGAGCCGAGGACAACATGGGGATCTGGAGCGGATCCGCAATCACTTCGGGTGAGACATTTCTCGTCCTCTTCTCTGCCCAACTTAACCATGGCTTGCAGACTGTTACGATGTGGGTACTAAGCGACGACCAGTTTGACATTTTCAAAAGTGGCGGCATTACTGAGAGTGAATTGAACGATGCCAACGTTGGTTCTGGAACCTCCGAAGTTTGGGCTAAGTCAACTGCCACAGGCATGGATGATTCCCTAGACATGACGAATAATTTGAAATTCATGGCCTATGGTGGTTTTGGCCCCTCTGAAGGTATACTCGTGAGCTTTGATGAGCTACGCCTATCCCAAACATCTTTGACAGAGGTCGTGCCGCTCAAGCCATCCATAACTTTCGCGAACTGGGCTTCAGCCAACGCTCCTGGCCAGACCCCGAATCAGGACCATGACAACGACGGCGTAAAAAATGGCATCGAATACTTCATGGGTGCAACCGGATCCTCTTTGACTACCTTACCTAGCCTAAATAGTAGCAACACTATCACCTGGCCAGCAAGCGAAGCTTTCATTGGCACCTATGAGGTTCAAACCTCGTCCGACCTAACCGCATGGATCAACGTCAACCCGCGGCCTACGCGCTCGGCTGGCACACTGAGCTACACCCTACCTCCAGGTGCGTCTGGCGGAAAAAACTTTGTTCGCCTTCTCGTTACGCCAACGCAATGATTCTCGTTGGGACTCCCCTAGCCCAACTCCTCTGAAACGCTTGCCACCTCCCCCCGGCAAGCGTTTTTTGAGTTACTAGCGGCACGATCCCTGATAAGATCGCTACTACCCGTATTCTGTTAGAACGAGTTGATGAGAAAATTATTCTTGCAATTTTCTCCCGAATGCCCGTTATCGACAAACGTTACAACAAACCATCGTAATTCGTCATTTGCATGAGCTGAAAATCTAATCCAAACAAGCACGGTGTAAGCATATCGGATCGCCCCAATTCCTTTCACCAACACAAGTCATCATCAATCCCGCTAACAATAAAACCCATAAAACGTATGAAAACACTGATTCGAATCAAAGTAATAAGAAAGGTTCTATCACACTTGATCTTACCTGTGTCTCTGGGGACAGCGATGCATTTCGGGGCAGCACCCGCCCATGCCGAGCTGAATGTGAAAACCTACCTTGGCAGCGAAGGCAAGGAGCTTTTGGCCCCCATCTCCAACCTGATGGCAACAACTCCGACAGCTACTGGCACAACCACGGCCACGATTGATTATCATGAGGACAGTTTCAACACGCTTCCCGGTGCACCAAATGGTGAAAATTTCTCAATTCTCTGGGAGGGCTGGTTCGATGTAACCAAGGACGGTCAAGGCCTCTATACTTTCGGAACCTCAAGCGATGATGGTAGCATGTTGTATCTGGATCTGAACAACGATGGCGATTTCGCCGATTCTGGTGAGCTAATCGTCAGCAATAACGAATATCAGGGTGATAATTCGGCCACAGGAGAGGTTGACCTACAAATGGCTTCCGTGCGCATGGCCATCGGATATTTTCAAGGCGGCGGAGGTCGTGATATGAGAGCCGCCTTTAAGAAAGGTAGTGCGTTGGACTTTGATGCTCTGAACCTCATCAACAGCGCCTCGGGCTACTTCTTCGCAGAAGATCCTTATGCTACCCTGGCGATTGGTCTCACCAGTCCTAGCATCAACGAGGCCTTGATCAGTGGAGAGTCTGTGACAGCATCCGCTTTCGTTACCGATCCCGGTGCCTTTACTCATACCGTCACCTTCACAGTGAAGCGCACGATTCCATCACTTGCTATCTTCACTGTGACCGATGCAAGTCCACCGTTCACAGCTGATTTTGGGCCATTGGCCGACGGCACCTATGAAATCGAAGCATCGGTGGTCAACTCTGACGTTCCTGCTGGTCAAGCGATTTCCCCCATCCGCACTTTCACTGTAGCACCTGAAGTTACAACAATGATCACCCTTGCTTCATCAGCTTCTCCTTCGACCTATGGGGACAATGTCATCTTCACCGCCACCGTCTCCCCCGTACCCACGGGAGGCACAGTGCAATTTTTCAGCGGCACCAATGCGTTAGGGACTCCGATATCGGTCAATACCACCACAGGCGAGGCATCCTTTAGCACAACTGCACTCAACGTCGGAACCTTACAGATCAATGCCGATTACAGGGGCTATCAAATTTACGAGCCCAGCAAATCTACTTCATCATTGTCGCAAGTGATCAACAAGGCACCACTAACAGTCACGGCGCAAAACGTTTTTCGCCCTCTCAACACCGCTAACCCAGATCCACTTCCTTACGAAATCAGCGGCTTCAAGAACGGTCAAAATCTTAGCACATCGGGGGTAGGTGGAACCCCGACGCTAGATACGACCGCAATCAGCACTTCACCCGTCGGAAACTACCCTATCACCTGTACCGTGGGCGACCTCTTTGCAAACAACTACAACTTTGTTTCCTTTGTGGACGGCACACTAACAGTTGCCGATGTGGCAGATACTTTCAGCGTCAATTTCTATGCGGAAGAGAACGATCCAGCGTCTCAATTCCCACCAGGCATTCCTGCCGGATTCGGTGACTGGTTCACAGCGGGTTGGACCAACATTGCCGCACCTTGGGGCGGTGGCTTGCAGCCAGCACAAACACTGACCAGCAATCAATCGAGCACTTCGGTGTTTATTTTCAAGAACACTCGCAATGGCGGAACTACTACAGAATATCCACGCACGACCAACTTGGGTGATGGAAACTACACCTTAATGGCATCCATCGCCCATGGAACCGAAGATCTGAATGCGATTTTCGATATGGAGATGACGAATATACCATTCGCAAATTATGACGTAATCTTCTACATGGGCAGCAGCCATTGGAATGGGGATCGTGCGGGGAAAATCGTATTCAATGGCGCAGCACCACGCCCATTCCTGATCGAAAATGAATCATTTAACGGCACTTATACCAACATGGTCGATGGAACCACCCCCGGCAACTACATCATCCACAAGGGAGTGACCGGTAGCTCCTTCACGACTCAAATCTATGGCGATGGTTTCAACCACATTGGCGTGGCTGGCTTTCAGATCAGGGAAGTGCCTGCGCCAGGTAATACCTACGCTACATGGGCTGCTACCAACGCGCCCGGCCAAACCCCAAATCTAGACCATGACAAAGACGGCGTGCAAAACGGTGTTGAATACTTCATGGGACAGACTGGCTCCTCATTCACTTCCTTGCCCACCCTGAATGCTGACAACACGATCTCCTGGCCAGCGAGTGCGACCTACAATGGCACCTATGAAATCCAAACCTCGCCCGACCTCATGACTTGGACGAATGTCACTCCAAAACCCATCCCTACGGGTGGCAATTTGAACTACACACTGCCACCCGCTGCGCCTGGAGGCAAGAGATTCGTCCGCCTGTTCGTAACCCCGACACCGTAAGATAAATCAACAGTAACAATGCAAACTAAAACCCCGTGGACCTTAGTCGCTTTGGCAGCCAGCGTCCTTACTCTTGCCAACCCGTTGGCTCACGCTGCGGCTGTGAATGTTGACTTCCAGGGGGCGAGTGCGACGACATATGTCGGCACTGGAGTAGCGCCGGACTTGGGAACCACATGGAATGCAGTGAATCCCAATGCTACGAACCAAACTCTTGTGAACTCGGAGGGCAACTCTTCCGGCGTCACCTTGACACTCGTCGGCGACGAAGGTGTCTGGGGTGTTGCGGGTGCCGCTGACAATGTTACCCGTGACTATATTTTTGGCTGGGCCGGTAATACAAATCCATCCACCACGGTAAACCTGTCCGGGCTCCCAGCGAATACTGCGTTTGATCTCCACTTCTACGCCAAAGGCGACAATGCGAATCAAAACCCCATGATCACGTTGGCCGCGGCCAATGGCGGCGCTTCCGGAACAACCAACGCGACAGGAGGCCCGTTCAGCATGGCGCTGAATCATGTATTGCTCTCGGGCAATACAGATGCCTCGGGCAACATCATCTTCACATTCTCGCATATTGGCACCAATCAATACTGGGCAGCTAACGGATTTCAACTGGTTTACACGACCGGACCAGACACCACCGCACCTACGATCACCTCTTTCAGCCCTGCGGACAACGCCCCCGCCGTGGCCGTCGGCGCGAATCTCGTGGCGACCTTTAACGAACCGATTGCCATCGGTACAGGGGACATCACGATCAAGAACCTCAGCGATTCAACGCAATCGGTCATCACCCTGCCAAACGCCCAAGTCACCGTCTCCGGCTCCATCTTGACCATCAACCCAACGACGGATCTTCTGCTCGGAAAGAATTACGCCATCAAGATCGAGCCTACCGCGATCAAGGACCTCGCCAACAACCCCTTCACCGGCATCATCAATGACACTACCTGGAATTTCGCTGTCCAAGCCAACGGTATTCCTTTCACGGATGGCCTGGTCGTATCCCTGAGCGCGGATGCCGTGGATCCCCTGGATACTACAAACCAAGTTCGGCTTAACGGAGCGGATATTTTCGTCAAACGATGGAACGATCAGTCTGGCAACGCACGCGATGCCACCCAAACCACACAAGGAGATCAACCGCGCTACATTCCTAACGGATTGAATGGCTTGCCCGTCTTGCGTTTCGCCCAGCGTGATGATGATAACGGCTCCCGCCTTTTTCTCGGCGATTTGGGTAGCACCACACCCTCTGCCGCTTCCATTTACATTGTCTCAAGGATTGATGATGATGCTCGTTATAATCTGTTTGGAAACCGAGCGAATGATGATCGATGGGTGGCTGACACTTGGAACGAGTCAAAGCCTGGCTCATGGCAGAATGGCCGCAATGAATCAAACTTCGCCTTTTCATCATGGCCGACCACTGGAGCGCATGTTTTTGTGATGAATGCCAGCACTTCGGGCTTTGGAATTTCCATCAATGGAAGCTCGATTGGCTCCGCATCAGGTAACAATTACAACTCGGGTAGCGGGGCGAACTGGACCATCGGTAACCGTGCAACCTCTGGCCAACAACTGAAGGGCGATATTGCCGAGGTGCTCATATACAACCGTGTCCTTACTCCTATTGAAGAAAATCAGGTAGGCGCATATTTAACTCAAAAATATGGCCTAGTCACCAATTATGGCCCGCCCGTGATTTCCTCACTCAGTCCCGCAGACAACGATGCGAGCGTGCACACTGACTCGCTCTTTGTGGCGACTTTCAACAAAGCCATTGCCCGAGGCAGTGGCAATATTACGATTAAAAATTTGACGGACTCAACGCAGACGAATATCTCCGTTACAGACACCACCCAGGTCTTGATCTCGGGATCCGTGATGACGATCAATCCAACTACGGATCTCTTGGGAGGGAAAAACTACGCCATTCAAATTGCTCCTACCGCGATTGACAGTTTTTCAGGAATCACCGACGATACTACGTGGAACTTCACCACTGCTTCGCTATTCCCTTATGAATCATGGACTTTCTCAGGTTCGTTGTTCATCCTGACCACTCCGGATGGGGCTAATATTGCCAGCGGACCTGCGGAAACCAATTTCCCGCTCCTGCTTCGGTTCAACTCCGGTAACTTCCCCTTCAACCAAGCGGCGGCCGACGGTAGGGACATCCGTTTTACCACCGCGACGGGAATGGCGCTTTCCTATCAGATTGAGGAGTGGGATTCCGTCAACGGCAGAGCCGCCGTGTGGGTGAAGATCCCCAGCATCGCCGCCAACGCACGGCAGGAGATCAAAATGCATTGGGGCAAGGCCGGCGTGGCCAGCCAGTCGAACGGTTCTTCCGTTTTCAATAGCTCCAACGGCTGCGCCAGCGTCCACCACCTTGGAGACACACTTGCGGATGCAGTCGGCACGACCTCGCCGACCAATTCCGGCACCACCGCCACCAACGGCCTGATTGGAAAAGCACGCACCTTCGCCTCCGGCCAGGGCGTCCAGTGCGGCACCGCCATCACCGGTCTTCCCACCGGATCAGGTCCATTTTCCACAAGTGTCTGGATCCGCACATCGACCTTCGGCAAAGTCGTGCTCGGCTGGGGGGTTCAGGACGCAGGGCAAAAGGTGGTCATGAATCTTGCGAGCCCACCGAGCATCAACATGGATTGCTTTTTCGGTGGAGGGAGCATCAACGGCTCCGCTGCGATTCCGTCCTCCGACTGGTCCCATGTCGTGCATACGTTCCAGACCAGTTCCACCAGACTCTATGTCAATGGCTTGCTCGATACCTCCACCGGTGGGGGCGGCATGGGCATTCCTACGACGAGCCGTCTTGATATCGGCGGCTTTATACCCACGGACGGCTACAGTTTCGTAGGCGAAATGGACGAGGTGCGGATCTCCAACGTTGCGAGATCCGCCAATTGGGTGAAACTCGAATACGAAAACCAGAAGCCGGTGCAGACCCTAGTGGGCAGTCTCGTGCCATCCGGCTCGAACTTCTCCGTTTCGCCTACCTCGGTGACGATGAACGAGGTGGCCACCACCACCCTGACAGCCCAGGCAGGTGGGGCACAAAAGGTTTACTGGATCAACAAAAAAGGCGCTCAGGAAACCATACTCGCCACCGATCAACTTACATTCAATTACACGGCTCCCCGCATTTCTGCAAATGACTCGGCCACCATCCAGTTTAAGGCCGTATTCGCGGGCGGAACCCAGACCATCGACGTGCCGCTCACCGTCATCGACACCGTGCCGGACCCGGTGTTCACGCTCGTTCCCTCGACAACTTCGTGGGACGGACGAAGCACCATGACCGTCACCGCGAACGTATCGAACCTCGCCGCCATGCAGGCGGCCGGTGTCGGAACCCTCAACTACAAATGGTCGGTCAACGGCGTGGCCGTAACCAAACAAACGTCCGATGGCACGCTCACGCTCACCCGTTCGCAAGGCAGCGGCCCGATGACCGTCAGCCTCACCATTGACAACGGCGGCGCAACCGTTTCACAAAGTATCGTCATCAACGTCCAGGAACCCGCCAGCGACCCGTGGATCGAGCGCACTCCGAGTGCCACGGAAAAACCTGTGAACGGCCAGTTCTTCGCACGCAATCCCACCACCGGGCTCGGCACGATTTTCTACAACGGCACCCAGATCGGCAGTCCGAACACCGTCTTCCTCAAAGTATACAGAACCCCCAATGGCGGAGCCGAAACCCTTGAAACCACCCATCGACAAGCTCTTGTCGGCGGGGCTTATGCCTTCACTGCGCCCATCGCTGCGGGCCTCAACACCTATCGCGTCGTTTACGGCACCACCACCAGCGGCGTGGATACCAATGTCGCCACCGTGAGCGACCTCGTCTGCGGCGATGCCTTCATCATCGAGGGGCAATCGAACGCGCTCGCCACCGACAACTCCGCGCCTGATGATACCACCACGACTAACAAGTGGGTTCGCAGCTACAGCCTCAGCTCCGGCTGGGGTTATGCCGTCAGCAAGGGCAACGACCTGCAACTCGGCCTCTGGGGCTGGTATCTCGCCAACCGCCTCGTCACCAATCACAGCATGCCCATCTGCATCATCAACGGCGCGGCCGGAGGCACGCGCATCGACATGCACATGCCGAATCCCGCCAACCATGCCCTGCCGCTTGGCTCCGGTTGGAGTGAAGACATTTACGCCAACCTCTACAACCGCGTGGTCGGTGCGAAACTCACCCACGGCATCCGCGGCTTGCTCTGGCATCAGGGCGAGCAGGATCAGGGAGCCATCGGGCCGGATGGCGACTACAACTACAAGTTCTATCAACAATACTTCGTGGACATCTCTGCTGCTTGGAAGCAGGATTTTCCGAACCTGCGAAATTACTACCTATTCCAGATCTGGCCGGCGGCATGCGGCGAAACCTCGCGCAACGACCAACTCCGTGAAGCTCAGCGAACTCTGCCCTATCTCTATTCGAACATGAAGATCATGAGCACCCACGGCATCGTGCCGGGATCGGGTTGCCACTATGAACCAGCAGGCTACCAAGTGTTCTCAGATCTGATCGGCCCCTTGGTCGAGCAGGATGTGTATGGCCTCAATCCGACGGACAAACTCACCGCGCCCAATCTCCAGCGCGCCTATTTCACCACTCCGGCAAAAACCGAGATCACCCTTGTTTTTGACCAGAACGTAAATTGGAACATCAACGCACCGACCATGCTTTTCTTGGCCAACGCTTCAGGAGCTACATCCGGCAACGTCACCTCTGGCAGCGCCACGGGCAATACGATCAAACTACAGGTTTCCGGAGCCACCAACGCCACAACGATCACCTACCTCAAGGGCCTCTTCCCTTGGGAACAAGCGGACATCCTCAAAGGCGCCAACGGCATCGCCGCCCTCACCTTCGCGGATGTGCCCATCGACAAGCTCACTGCTTTCGACATCTGGGCCGGAGGCACCTTCGCGAATGCTTTCACCGACAAGGATCCCTCCCACGATCCTGACTTCGACGGTATGACCAATCGAGAGGAATTCGCCTTCGGGCTCGATCCCACCAACGGAGCCTCGGCCAATCCGATCAGCCAGCCACTCGACAAAGCAAACAGGATCTTCAAATACACTCGCACCAAAAATTCCGGTCTCACTTATAAGGTCTATTACAGCACGAATCTATCGGCTTGGAACTTCGATGCTGCTGCCACCCAGTCGCCCACCCCCACCCTTTCCGGCATTGAAACCGTGACAGTAACGCTGGCTGCTGCCGCAGATTTGGATGGCAAGCTTTTCGTCCGCGTGGAAGCAACCCCAACCCCATAAAGCCAGTGAACAACTCTTTACCCGCCATCCACACCGCCAATCAACCTCTTCGCTCTTTGAAGAATTAACTTCTTCGGGCAAAAAAATCATAGCATGATCTCTCACTCTCATTTGACTCATAAAGCCCTGCTGCAGGTGCTGGTATTTGCTTTCTCCCTCTCAGGAATCGGAAGCGCGCAAACCACGCCGCCCAACCTCACCGCCGCGGGTGCGATCGCCGCTGTCAAAGCGAGAGAGGACATTCCGAAATACGATAATACCTTCAACCTCGGCTCCACTGGCCTGCGCGGCTGGATTTTTCAAGATTGGTCTGGCACTTGGGTCGGCAAGATCACCAGTCCAAGCCGCCAGATTCTCGTTACCACCGCCAGCACTCCGGGCAGCGCGGTCATGGCGGTGGACGATGTCATCCTCGGTGCCGTCGCCGCCAGCTCCGGCACTGTGCCATTGTTCATCTCCGATGCCCGTAAGGCCTTTGGCACCGCCCTTACCAACGCGGAGAAAAACGGCGCGGGCACGCTCCGTGTCAAACGCTGGCGGGCGGGCGCCACCGACGATGTCAATATCCCTATCACCACGCTCGGTGAATACTCGGCCACCGCGCCCTACAACTGCCCGAAATCCGCACTCATCCTTGCGAATGCCCGGGACCAGATGGTCGGAAAACTCCTCGCCGACCCGAATTACCTAAGCCCCAGCCTTGGCCACGCCAGCGCAATCAATGCGCTTGCCCTTCTCGCCAGCGTGAAGTCCGGTGATCCGAATTTCGCTGAGGTCCAAACCCGTCTGCAAACCTACGCCCGCTCTTTGACCATGCCTGTCGGCAATGGAGGGACTTGGGGATCTGCCTATGAATTGATTTACCTCGCGGAGTATTACCTCCTCACCAGCGACTCCCAAGTCGTTCCGGTCATCAATGGTTGCACTCTCAGATTCGCCAAAGGCCAAGGCATGTTCGGCACCTTCGGCCATGGGCTGGGAATCCCCCACCCGGATGGCTCAGGCCGGATATTCATCCCTTGGTACGGACCGGTCAATGTAGCGGGCAATGCTGCCAACGTCGCAATCGTGCTCGGTAAAAAGGCCCTGCAAGCCGCAGGCCAGCCAATCGATCCGGCGATCGATGCCGCCATCCAGCGCTCGTCCGGCTTCATGGGTTCCCATGTCAACAAAGGTGCCATGCAGTACGGTGAGCACTTTCCTCATGCCGGCTCTCATGCCACCAACAGCAGGGAACCCTCAGCGGCCGTGTTTTTCGGACTACAGACCGATAAAGCGGTTCAGACGGAATACTTCGCGCGTACGTCCATCTCCTCTTGGATTGGGCTTGAAGTAGGTCATTCCGGACAGGGGTGGGGCACTCTCTGGGGTACTCTCGGTTCCGGCATGGGCGGGGAAGCGGCCGCCTCCGCCCATTTCAAGCAACTTCTTTGGCGCTACGATATTCAACGCCGCACGGACGGATCGTTCACCTACGACAGCGATACCGGAGGGAACGAGTACTACGGCGGGAAGACCGCTGACGGCACCTACCTGGGTGAATCCTTGGATTCCGACGTCAAAGGCACTGCCCTCTACCTCCTGACCTACAGCCTTCCGCTCAAACGCCTCTTCATCACCGGAAAAGACCTGAACACGGCTTATAATCACAATCTTGATGCCACCAAAGTCGCCCACGCGGTTTCCGCAGCCTCCTTCCCGCTTGACAGGACCAGCATGTCCATCGCGCAGCTTTTTACCTATCTCGGCGATTATGATCCGCATGTGCGCCATTTCGCGTCGCTCGAACTCGCCTCCCGCCACATGCAAAGCCCGGTCTTGACCAGCGCCGATCTCACCAACCTGCGCAACCTGCTGAACGATCCGAATCCGAACTTCCGCCAAAGCGCCGCCCAAGCTCTCGGCTACCTCCAGGACTCGGCCGCACTACCTACCCTCGTCGCCCGGCTCAGGGACCCTGACCACTGGGTCCGTCAAAAGGCCGCCAATGCCATCCGCTATTACTCCAACACCGCAGCGGTCAGCGTATATCGCGACGCCATGCTTGAGGCCTTTATCGCCAATGGCCCCGCCGACCCTGACACCATCGATTGGATCGACCCGCTTCAGTTCAGCAACGGCACGCTGGGCCAACTTCTTTTCGGAGACACGGACCCCGACGGTGCCATCTATCCAAGATACTCCATCGCGGCCTCCACCGCCAATGCCACCAAAGCCACCCACCTCTATCCCGCGCTTCGCATCGGTTTGCAAATACCCTCAGGACGCTATCGTTCGGCAGCTGCGAATTTCTTAAACAATTACCTGAGTCCGGCCGACGCTCAGGCCCTTTTCCCAGAAGTGGTCGAGGTTCAATCCTATATCGCCCCGGGTGATTCCATGTTCGGCGGAGGGCCGCGCGACGAAGCGATGAAGTTCTTGGCCGCAAGCAAAATCAAAGAGGGCATCCCGCTTGCCCTCGCCATACTCGAAGAAGGGGGGGGTAATGAGGCT
Organism: Verrucomicrobiaceae bacterium; assembly: GCA_027487435.1. GTDB lineage: Bacteria > Verrucomicrobiota > Verrucomicrobiia > Verrucomicrobiales > Akkermansiaceae > UBA956. The sequence goes on from JAIYDP010000127.1 coordinate 19,152, forward strand.
CTCGCTGCCCTCGCCTCCTATGGCGATGCCGCCCGCTACACCCTACCAACGCTCAGACGCTATCGTGCTGAATGGCCGATGTTTGACGGAAATGGCAATTTGAGATCCGATTATGTCAATCTCCTGAATACCATCACAACCATCGAAAACGCCATCACCGCCCCGACCACCATCCCGGGTCTTTGCGTCGCCAATGCCCAAGTCGTCGCCACCACAACGGGCGCGAAAGCCATTACGCTCACCGGCGCTTCGCCTCGTGGGCCATTTTCATTCCTCAACGTCACCCAACCCGCCAACGGCACCCTCACCGGCACCGCCCCCAACCTTACCTACACGCCAAACGCCGGCTACACCGGCCCTGACAAATTCACCTTCCAGACCAAGGACTCCATGACGACCTCCGACCCTGCCACAGTCTCCATCATCGTGGGCTCGGCGGCGGGCACAGGCATCACGGGCACGTATTTCGACAACATTAACTTCACCAACCAGAAAGTCACCCGCACCGATCCCCAGATCAACTTCGACTGGGGCACCACCACGCCCAGCGGCTCGGGCTTGACCGGGGGAAATACGTTTAGCGTCCGCTGGGGCGGCCAGCTGCGGGTGCCGGAAACCGGAACCTACACCTTCTCAACCCTCAACAGCGATGGCGCGCGGATCTATGTCAACGGACAAATGGTCATCGACGACTATGTGGACCAGACAACGAATTGGAAGGACGGATCCCCGATAAACCTTACTGCAGGCCAACTCGTGGATCTTCAAATGTTGTATTATGAGAACACCGGCTCCGCAGTCGCGAAACTCAAGTGGACCGGCCCCTCGTTCGCCGGTCCGAATGGGGATATCATCGGCAGCCAGTGGTTGTATAACAGCACGACTCTCACGCCCTACGCCCACGCGCAGACCGTCACCATGTTGAAAGATACTTCAAAACCGATCACTCTGACCGGTAGCGGCGGCACCCTGACCTATGCGATCGACACTTCCCCCGCCCAAGGCACTCTAACGGGAACCGCGCCGAATCTGACCTATACCCCGCCAGCCGGCTTCAGCGGCGCGGTGAGTTTCACCTTCACCGTCAACAATGGCACCAGCACCTCGGCTCCCGCCACCGTATCCATCAACGTGCAGGCAGGCGCACTCACCAACTTCACATGGGCAAACGCGGTTTCGGGAAACTGGAGTGACGCCACCAAGTGGACACCCAGCCTTCCAGTCGCAGGCGGCTTGCCCTTCTATGCTCTGAACTTCACCAACAGTGGCACCTACACCGCTACCCATAATCTGAACGACGGCTTCCAGCTCAACCAACTCAACACGGCGGCCGAAGTCACGCTCGACGGACCTAACAGCGTATCGTTTGTTGCCAATGGCAGCACCTTGCCCCAGTTCAACCAGAATGGTCCGGATCCGGTGTCGGTCACTCATCCCATTTCGCTACAGGCCATGACCCTTGTGGACGGAAGCGGATATGGCGCGGTCAATCTGAATGGCACGATTTCCGGAACTGGAGGAATCATCAAAAACTGCGCGGGTAATCTGACATTGGCGGAAAACAATACCTACAGTGGCGGCACCATCCTCAATTCCGGGACACTGACGATGGAGTATCAAAAGAACACTGCGCTGGGCACCGGCCCCATCACGTTCAACAATGGAGCAGTTCTCAAAGCGGGGCGCCCCGATGCCTCGAATCCGATCATTGTCAACCGTGGCGAGCTCGATTTTGCCAGCGGATGGGGCAACACGTGGAACGGCCCGATCACGCTCAACGGCGATCTGACTCTCATTACCCCTTCCTTTGACAACATTACTATCAACGGCATCATCAGCGGAGCTGGCGGATTGATCGCCGATGTGCCCTGGTGGTGGGAGTATGGTGCTTATAACTCCTCGAATGGGGTATACCTCACAGCTACCAACAGCTACACCGGAAAGACCATCGTCAGAAATGGTATTACATTGATTTGCACAAAAGCGGCCGCCCTCGGTAGTGGTGCGCTTGAGATTAAGAACTTTTCTAGAGTCAACTTGCTTTTCACTGGCACGAAACTCGTTGCTTCCATGACCCTCGACGGAGTAGTCATGCCTCCCGGCACCTACGGCTCCACCGCCTCGCCCGCCACCAACAAGAATGACCTCTACTTCATCGGCACCGGCACCATTTCGGTCATGGGACCGTTGGAAACTTCCCTCACCGTCGCCATAAGTGGCAATGGCACCACCTCGCCTGCAGGCTCGATGGTCGTTCTAAAAGGCTCCACGACCGCCATTTCCGCCACCACCGCCACAGGCAATGATTTTGTCAATTGGACGATTACCGAAGGAGCCCCCACCATCGCCGATGCCAATTCCTCCTCCACGACCGTGACGATCAACGAACCTGCCACCGTTATGGCGAATTTCGCTCCCAAAACCTACGCTGTTACCTACAACGGCAATGGCAACACCAGCGGCGCCGAGCCAGCCAGCCAGGTGAAAACCTACGGCCAGAACCTGATCATTTCCGACAGCACCGGAAATCTCTCCAAAACCAACTTCTTTTTCGCGGGCTGGAACACCGCCGCTGATGGTAGCGGAATCAACTATTCCGCCGGAGTCACTTACACTGGAAACGCTTCGCTCGCCCTATATGCCATGTGGGCCCCACTCAATTCCCTCATCTGGGATGCCAATGGCACCACCCTCGCCCAAACCGATGGTGGTGGAGGATGGATCGCTGACAACCTGTGGTGGAATGGCGCAAACACCACATGGTCCTCAGGTTTGAATGCGATCTTTGGAAACGGCGCTGTGGGCGGAGCGGTGACTCTTGCCAGTCCGACAACCGTTGATGGCATCATTTTCAACTCCTTTACAGGCACCTATACGCTCGGCACAGCAGGGCAATTGCTGACCATCAACAGTGGCATCCATAAGACTTCGGCATCGGCTGCCGTCATATTCGCGAGTCCCATCGCCCTCGGAGGTGACCAGACGTGGGTAAACCATTCCGCCGGATTATTGAAGACCGGCAACGGAACCAACCTGATCACCAACAATGGATATCAACTCACGGTGGGTGGCACGGGAACCGCAGAGCTAGGTGTCATCAACAATTCGGCTGTGACCATTTCAGGTTCCGGAGCCTTGGTGAAAAACGACACGGGAAGGCTCAATATCGGAGGCACCAATTCCGGTTTCACCGGTTCTGTCACGATCAACGGCGGAGTGGTGCAGGTATTTAGCAACGCGGGTGCCCTGGGTAACGGCAACCTCACTCTCAACGGTGGCGTTCTGTCTTTTAACTCCAACACCACATACACCCGCACATTGGGCACGGGTGTCAGCCAGGTCCGGATCCCTGGTGGAGAAAGCGGTATTGCTGCATCTGGAAGCGGGTCAACGATCAATCTGGGCTCCAGTGTGGTCTGGGGTGCATCAGGAGAGGGCAGCGCCACAGGCTTCTTCAACCCAAGCAAGCTTGTTCTGGGAGACTCCGGCACAAGCAACGCCGCCACCGCGACATTCTCCAGTGCGATTGATTTGAACGGGACCACACGGACGATTGCCGAGCCCAAGGGACTGAATGCGGCAGGCAATGTTTCCACGATCTCGGGAACCATCAGCAGTTCGGGCGCGGCGGGCCTGATCAAGGAAGGTGGCGGCACCTTGGTTCTATCGGTCAACAACACCTACACGGGCGACACCACGATCAGCGGCGGCAACTTGCGGATCGGCAACAACACGGCAGGTCAGCTCAACAGCGGCGACTACTCCGCAAACATCTCGATTGCCAGTTCTTCCGCCCTGCAAATCTGGAGTTCCTCAGCCCAGATACTTCGTGGCACGATCAGCGGTGCCGGAGAGCTGCAAAAGAACCACGCGGGAACACTCGCCCTCACAGCGAACAACACCTACACCGGGCCCACCACCGTCACGGCAGGCAGGTTGTTGATCAACGGCAATCACAGCGCCGCCACGGGCAACGTCAGTGTTGCTGCCAACGCCACCCTTGGCGGCACCGGGGTGATCGGCGGCAACACCACCATCGCTGACACAGGCAAACTCGAATTCAACATCAGCACCGCCGCCGCCAGCCACGACAAACTCGAACTCGCCGCCGGAAAATCACTGACCTTCTCCGGTGCTTCCGTGCTCACCATCACTACAACCAGCGGAGCCACAACCGGCACCTACACCCTGCTCACCGCCCCCGGTGGCATCACCGGTGCGGCCCCCGCCAATTTGATCCTTCCTGCCGGATGGGCGGCCACGGTTGGCATTGTCGGCAACGACCTTGTGCTCAACGTCACCGTCATCGACACCACACTGCCCGTGATCTCCACGTTCTCTCCTGCCGACGACGCCAGCAGCGTTGCGCTAGACGCGAACCTTGTGGCTACCTTCGACGAGAACATCGTCATCGGCACCGGCAACATCACGATCAAGAACCTGACGAATGCCACCAATGTGACCATCCCGATCACCGACGCCCAAGTCTCGGTCTCCGGCAACGTCCTGACGATCAACCCGACGGTAAACCTGCTCTCCGAGAAGAACTACGCCGTGCAGATCGCCGCGACAGCGATCGACGATGCATTGGGCAATAGCTTTGCGGGTATCGCCAACGACACAACGTGGAACTTCAGAACCGCCGATGTCACCGCGCCAACACCCAACCCGATGACCTTTGCCGTCCTACCTGCCGTGATCGGTGAAACTTCGATCACGATGACGGCCACTACCGCCACCGACACGAGCCTCGTCCAATATTTCTTCGATTGTACTAGCGGCGGAGGCCCCGACAGCGGTTGGCAAAGCTCGGCTGTGTTCACGCCCACGGGCCTCGCTTACAGCACGACGTATAGTTACACCGTCCGCGCCCGCGATACCTCGCTCAACGAAAGCGCGCCGTCCGCAGTTGCCTCTGTCACCACTCCCGCCCAGGACATCACCGCGCCGACACCCAACCCGATGACCCTTGTGGCCCTTCCTAGCGTGGTCGCCTACACATCGATCACCATGACGGCAGCCCCGGCGGCCGACCCTAGCGGCGTCGAATATTTCTTCGAATGCACCGCAGGTGGCGGCGATAGCAGTGGCTGGCAGGACAGCCCGACCTACACCGACAGTGGACTCGCGGCGGAAACCCAGTATTCCTACCGTGTCCGGGCCCGCGACAAGAGTCCGGCCCAGAACGCCACGGCTTGGTCGGCATCGGCCTCGGCCACCACCGAGCCACGGGACACGACCACCTACACTAACCCCACCACTTCGACTGGTTCATCCTCTTCATGGACTACCGCCACCAACTGGAATAATGGTGTTCCCACGGGAAATGTGAATGTTGTCATTCCTGACAAGGCATCCGCTTTTAGCGTAACCGTGCACGCGTTTGGCGTGCCAGGACCCTACGTTGGCGACCTCAGGATCGGTAACAATGTCACATTGGTGGCCGGGTTTACCGGCAATAATAACGCGACGATCGATTACGCGCTCGGCACCCCGGGCAGCACGGTCATTTACATGGGGAGTAATTCGCTGTTCAATTTTAGAAACTCCTACAACGGCCGTCCCACAGCGATCATTCCAAGTATCGTCCTCCTCGGAAACGCCGCCTATCGGAACAAGGAATCAACCAACACCGCGATCAACGCCGACTTCAACCATTCGATCACCGGGCCCCACACATTCACCATGGACGGTTCCGGTATCAATACTCTGAAAGCCGCCAACAACTTATCCGGGTTGAACTTGACTACCAGTTCCAACACGGTTGGTGCCGTGGCTGGCTCGATTGGCTCCGCGACCGTGACACTAAGTGGCAACTCCAAGCTCACCCTGAACGCCACTGGCGCGATGACCGACAATCCGAACCCCATCCGCATCGACAATGGAACCTTGGAGCTGGGGACCAGCGCCGCCGTCACGGCACCGTTGGCCTTGACCAACCGACCGATCCAGCTTCACGGTGCTGGCGGGGCGACCATCAATAACGCCAATAATGCCAACTCGAACGCCAACACCCTCTCCCTAGGCACTGTCTCGGCCACTGCGTCCGGTGCCAAGACCCTGACGCTGGGAGGTATCAACACCGGAGCTAACACGATTTCCGGAAACCTGACAAACGGCACCGGAACCATCGGCGTGACCAAAGCAGGCACCGGCAACTGGACCTTGATCGGCACGGCCAACACCTTCACCGGTGCTATCACCCTGAGCTCCACCACCACTTCCGCCGGCACTCTCGCCTACGCGTCCGCAGGTGGAGCCAACGCCATCACCTTCAATCAGACCACCGGCAGTGCCACACTTTCCTACACCGGTTCTGAAAAAACCATGAGCGGGCCGATCACAGCCAACGCCCTGACCAGCGGCACCATCACCCTCGTTGCATCAGGTAGCGGTGCCGTCAACTACTCCAACCCCGCAAGCCTCGGTTCGGCTGGTTCGGGAATCAAAAACCTCGTCCTGTCCGGAACGAATACCGGCAACAACATCCTCGCGGGCCAATGGGTGAACAACACCGGTGCCGCCGCCACCCTCACCAAGAACGGCGGGGGCACTTGGGTGATTTCGGGAAACAACACCTACACCGGCATTACCTCGGTCACCGCTGGCAAGCTCCTGATCAACGGCGACCAAAGCAGTGCCACCGGCAACGTCAGTGTCGCTGCCAACGCCACTCTTGGCGGCACCGGCATCATCGGCGGCAATACCACCATCGCGGCCAACGGCAAACTCGAGTTCAATCTCAGCACCGCCGCAGCCAGCCACGACAAACTCGAACTAGCCGCCGCAAAGTCGCTGACCTTCTCGGGTGCTTCCGTGCTCACCATCACGGGCACCGCCGGAGCCGCCCCTGGCAGCTACACCCTGCTCACCGCTCCCGGTGGCATCATCGGCAGTGCCCCAGCCACCTTGAACTTACCCTCGGGTTGGTCTGGCACGGTTGGCAAAGTCGGTAACGACCTCGTGCTCAACCTCACATCCACCAGTAGCGGCCCCGGCCCGGTAGCATCCTTTGCCATCTCCTCGATTGCCTCACCGCAGACCGTCGGCACCCCGATTACCGGCATCACCCTCACCGCGAAGGACGCCGCCAACGCCACGGCCACATCCTTCACCGGCACCGTCACCTTCAGCGGCACCGGGGGCTTCACCGGCACCTCGACCAACTTCGTCGCCGGTGTGTTAACGGGCGTGAGCGTGACTCCCACGGTGGCGGGCGGCAACCTGACCTTCACCGTCAATGACGGGGCCAGCCACACCGGCTCTGTCACCATTGCCACTATCCGGACTCCTTATGAGGCATGGGCTACCGGTGGATTTGCCTTTAACCACGACACCAACAACGACGGCGTGGACAACGGCATGGCATGGTTGTTAGGCGCGACGAATCCCTCTGAAAACGCCGCTGAGAAACTCCCCAAAGCCACTCGCAATGGATCCCACCTCCATCTCACCTTCCGATGCCTCAAATCCACGAAGCGCGCTGGAGTGATCCTCAAAGTGCAGTCCAGCAGCGACATGGGACTTGCCACACCATGGCCAAACCACGAAGCTGCTGTGCCAGACTCTGACAGCACAGTCAACAACATGAACTTTGACACAACCGAGAATGGCGACTACCTTGATGTAATTGTGAATATTCCAGTTGTCGGCCCCAAAATCTTCGTTCGCCTGTGCGCTGTGGCCACGGCACCATGAGTTTAACATCTACATATCATTCAAAAAGATTTACTTCCAAGATTCTAACCACAATGAAAGAAAAAGCACTTAGGCAAGCCATATCCCACCGCATACTGTTGTTGGCCATCACCTGCCCTCTACTGGCCGGAGTAAACGCCGGAATATTGACGAGTCATGTTCTTCGACATCATCAACTTTGCAAAGAAAAAGAATCAAACACGCTAGGTCCAAGGTAGCTGGGCCGTAACCATTTAGAACTTCTTCTCAAGCTCCGCAAATCAACCAAAACTTCCATCATACGTCTCCAATCAATTTCATTGCGCCATTGATCAAATGCAACTGGCAATCCATTATCTCAAAAACATATAAATCATTTCACCATGAAAATTCGCTTATCTTATTTAACTTTGTCACTTGCCGCACTGCTGGCTACCTTTTCAAGCTCATTGCTGGCACAAGTCCACTATGATGGAGATCAACCATGGAAACAACGTGCTGACTCAGGTCCTGACGCAGAAGTCCCCGGCTGGTATTACAATCTGGGACTTACGGGAATCCGGGCCGAATTAGCCGAAAGTGAACCAAAAGCGCTATTGGTGAAACATGTATTCAAAAAATCACCCGCTAAGAATGCCGTCAATATCGATGATCGAATCATCGGGGTCGGTGGCAAAAAATTCCGCAAGCCCCATCGCAATGGCTACGGAATGGAAGTCTTCGGCGCGGAAGGCCCAGTCGCAGAACTGGCGGAAGCGTTGGAAGCATGCCAAGCAACATCAGCCACCGGCAAGCTCAAGCTGATGGTAAAACGCGGCGATGAAACCATGGAGGTGGAACTCGATATTGGGAAAAAATACGGTAGCTATGCAGCGACCTACCCGAGCGCTTGTCCGAAATCCGACAAAATTCTAAAGGAGTTGCTTGATTATATTACCAAAAATCAGGACGAAAATGGCTCCTTTGGCGACCCAGTGCATAATACATTCGCGGCTCTTGCTCTGCTAGGATCAGGCGAAAAAAAATATCTTCCCGATGTAGAGCGCAATCTTCGTCACCTCTGTGCGTCGATAAAATCGACCGATGAAGGAGCAAGAAAGGATGGTCTGATGAACTGGACTTACATGGGCACAGGGATTGTGCTTTGCGAATATTATCTCATCACCAAGAAGTCTTGGGTGCTGCCCGAGTTAGAGAAAATCCGCGATCTGCTCTACGAAGGACAATACCTCGACATGTCTCAGATCAATCCCAAGGTCAAAGAATCACACCCAGATTCCTATCCCACTAGCCCCAAACAGGCTCACGGTGGGTGGGGGCACAACCCCGGCTTTGAAGGCTATGGTCCGATCGCTATGATCACCGCCCAGGGTGCTTTAACGTTTGCTCTCATGCATCAATGCGGTATCGAAATCGATAGCAAGCGTCATGAAGCTGCCTATGATTTCCTCAAGCGAGGCACTGGTCAAAATGGCTACGTCGGTTATGGCGATTCCGCCAGTGGCCCAGACGAGTGGGCGGATATGGGCCGGACAGGAGCTGCTGGGATTGCCTGTTTCCTAGCCCCAAAATCTAACGCATCGTATCGCAGACTGGCTCAAAAGCACACGGACGTCATCGGTAAGCATCCACAAAGTTTTCCCGACACTCACGCCTCTCCGATCATGGGAATGGGCTACGAAGCTCTTGGTGCCAACATCGACCCCAAGAACTTTCGCAAGCTAATGGATGCGAATCGCTGGTGGTTCACTATGGCGCAATGCGGTGATGAAACGTTTTACTATCAGCCCAATCGCGACAACTCAGGCTACGACTCATCGGCAAGGATGTCAGCTTCCTCCGTGGTTGCATTGATGTTCACAATACCTAAGAAAAACTTAGTAATGACGGGCAAAGTTCTGCGATGAAACGTTGCATGGGCAAAAATTGATTCCACTGTCTCGTCATACGTCTTTTTTACAGCCTTCACTCATGAGTTAGAAAACGCTAAATCTGAGTCATCTAACAAATTCCATGAAACGATTATCCACCATCTTCATCGGTCTCTTTCTGTTCACTGCCAACCTCCATCTCGGAGCCCAAACCGATGACAGCTATTACACCGAAGAACTCGTCTTCCAGTCCCGCCCGAATCCGGCAGCGGAGAGGCATTTCGGTTATATCGGCACTACTGGTCTCAAACCACGCGTCTATCCGGGAGTGATCCTCAAGGTCGAGGAAATGGCACCCGGCTCACCGTCCGAGGGCAAGTTTTCCAAGGACGAAATCATCACTGGCATCAATGGCACGGCCTTAAAAGGCCTCAACCCCTTCGTCGTGATGGGCAATGCCCTCACCAAAGCCGAAGCCACGGATGGGAAAATGGTTTTCGATGTGACCTCCGCCGATGGCAAGACCCAGCGCAAGGAAACCGTCACGATTCCGGTGCTCGGCGCCTACAGCAAGACCTGGCCGCTGGATTGCCCGAAGTCAAAACGCATCATCGAGGAGGCCGCCGCCTATTATTCCGATCCAAGCAAATTCAACCAGGACGGCATTCCCGGTGCTCTCAACTGCCTCTTCCTCCTTTCCACCGGCGATGACAAATACCTTCCCCGGGTAAAAGCCTACTTCGATGCCTTTCCCAAGGATGTCAAAGCCATCGGCGACCACACTTGGAACAACGGCTACAACGGCATCGCCTGTGGTGAATACTACCTGCGCACCGGCGACAAGTCGGTATTGCCCATCCTGCAACATTTCTGTGACGATGCGAAGGCACGGCAGATGTTCGACTGCGGATGGACGCATTGGGGACTTGGCGTGCATCCCGGCTATGTCGCGGGTGGCTTGATGAATCCGGCAGGCGCGCAGGTGCTCACCACATTGCTGCTGGGCAAGGAATGCGGCGTGAATGTCGATGAGAAGACCTTGCTCAACGCGCTGCGTTTCTTCTACCGATTCGCGGGTCACGGCACGGTCCCCTACGGTGACCATCGCGGTGAGGGTGGCCCCGCCTCGAATGGCAAGGATGGCATGGTCGCGGCGGCCATGCGGATTGCCGCCGGCGCGCAAGGTGATGCGACGAAGTACCGGATGGCCGAAAAGTGCCTCGCGATTCAGATGATCGATGGCTACCATTCGCTGGTGATGGGTCATGGCGATGAAGGTCGCGGCGATGGCATCTGGCGGGGCATCACCACCTCGTATCTGATGAAGGAAAAGCCTGCGCAGTTTCGCGAGTCCATGGATCGGCTCACCTGGTGGCATGACCTGAGCCGTGAACATGGTGGCAGCATCGGCATCGGGACGCTGGACTTTTACGGTAGTCAGATCGGCCACTCGGGCCCTGGCATCGCACTCTCTTACACCGCGCCCCTGCAGACCTTGCGCATCACCGGCGCACCGCGCACGCAGTTCTCTAAAGAATTCAGCTTGCCCGCACACCTCTGGGGCACCAAAGCCGACTTGGCATTCCTTTCCATCGAGAACCACCCGAAATTCAAGGATTACGGCCCGGAAGAACCCATTCACGTTACTTTCCAAGTATTGGGCCATGGCTATGCGGCGCCGACAAAAGACCTCAAAACCCTCCCTCGGGAATACTTGCTGCAGAACATGCATCACCGGAATTACGTCATCCGCACCCAAGCAGCCAAGGCGCTCTGCAAGGTCGGAGCGATGGATGAAATGGAGAAATTTCTCAGTGACCCCGATCCGCGTTTGCGGCGTGCGGCAATCGATGGCCTCATCGATTGGAATTACTGGTTCGGACCCGGCGACAGCCCTGTTTCCACAGAACAAATCACACCGGGAATGCTGGCAGCGATCACCAAAATGCTCACCAATCCAGAGGAATCCTTGTATGTGGTGCAGGGCGCGTTGATGGCTCTCAAGCACGCTCCAGCCAAGGAGATCCAAGAGCGCTACAAGCTCATCCAGCCATGGATCAAACACACGGATTGGTGGCTGCGCGACGCCGCCTTCACGGCACTCTCCGGGCTTGAGAAGAATGATGCCCTTTACCTAAAAATCCTTCCTACCCTGCTGACTATCGCTACAAGCGAATACCACACCATGCCCCGCGAGTGGATGACGAATCACCTCAACTCCGCGCTTCAGTCCAAGAAGCCGGAAAGCGAAGCGGGCAAGATTATCCTTGCTGCCCAACAGAAAGCCGTGAGCACGAGCGAAATCAAGAGTGGACCTCGTTCTCAAGAAGGCGCTCACAATGTGGTGAGAGCGTTCAAATTTTGTCTGGAGAATGACCCATCTGTTGCCGTTGCAATCGCGCAGGCACTGAAACCGCGTCTCAACTCCTTTAGCAATGGCGATCTCATCACCATCGTGGCAGCTCCAGGTGCTGATCCAGGCGGGGAGCCATTCGGACTCTTCTCCGCCCTGAAAAAACTGGAACCAAAACAGCGCGAGGAACTCACGGGGTTGATGTACGATTCCTATCGCCCCCTTCTCGTCAAACGCTATCAAGCGGGCAACGGTATCGGCGATGACGATGCCGTGAGACCTCGCCTGATCAACACACTGATCGACCTGAAAAAACTCCGCGACCCGAAAGCGGGTTGGCAGCCGATCGGCAAGCAGCCCGCTTCCGAGTTTGTCTGGCGATTCAAGTCCTTCGACCCCATGGTGGAGAAAGACCAAATGCCCACCCGCGAAAAAACACGCCATCGCGACATCCAGTTGACGGATGATTTGAAGGACTGGTTCAAGCCCGACTTCGACGACAGCAAGTGGAGTTCGGGACCCGCCCCCATCGGTCTCGGCCTATACAAAGAGGGAAATGATACCTTTGCCAATCGATCCGATTGGGGCAAAGGAGAGTTTATCGTCGCGCGCACGACCTTCGAGGTGGAAAAACTCGATTACGATTCCTACCGTCTGATGATATTGAACCCGCAAGGTTTCAAGGTTTACCTCAACGGACACCAGATCGTGGGCTACGGATGGTGGCAGAACAATCCCCATTATGCGCCTTGGCCGCTCGGTTCTGGCGAGACCGCCCACTTGAAAAAGGGCACCAACGTCATCGCCGTCTATACCAACGTGGAATACCGTGATCAATCGAAAGAACCCTTCGGCCAGTTGGATTGCTATTTCGAGGGGTTGAAGCTCAAGGACTTGGAATAATGAATCTGAACGGCAATCTAACAAAATATTTCACACCATTGAAAACTCTACATTCCTATCACCCGATCAGAAATGCGCTGAAGCAGCTCACCCTCGCTTCGGCGATGGGCTTGGCCATATTTTCCGTGTTGCTGCCTGCCAGCGCGGCACCTTCCCCATACAAATCATGGTCCTTCTCCGGTTCATTATTCATCCTGACCACCCCGGATGGTGCCAACATCGCCAGCGGCCCTGCGGAAACTGATTTCCCGCTGCTGCTTCGGTTCAACTCCGCCAACTTCCCCTTCAATAAGGCTGCCGACGACGGTCGGGACATCCGCTTTACCACCGCGACGGGAACCGCGATTTCCTATCAGATTGAGCAGTGGGATTCCGTCAACGGCAAAGCCGCCGTCTGGGTCAAGATTCCGAGCATTGCCGCCAATGCGCGGCAGGAGATCAAAATGTATTTTGGCAAGACCGGGGTGACGAGCGAATCGAGCGGCAACGCCGTCTTCAGCGCGGCCAACGGCTATGCCAGTGTCCACCACCTTGGAGACACGCTTGCGGATGAAATCGGCACGACTACGCCGACCAACTCCGGCACCACCGCTACCAATGGCCTGATCGGAAGGGCACGCACTTTCGCGTCAGGTCAGGGCATCCAGTGCGGCACCACCATCACCGGCCTGCCCAGCGGCACAGGACCAATTTCCACGGGTGTCTGGATCCGCCCCTCGGCCTTCGGTAAAGTCGTGCTCGGTTGGGGGCTGGAATCCCCCGGGAACAAGGTGGTCATAAATCTTTTGAGTCCGCCACGCATTAACGTGGATTGTAATTTCGGCGCGGCAGACATGAGGGGCTCCGACCCGATTCCATCATCCGAATGGTCGTATGTCGTTCACACCTTCGAAACCACTGGCACCAGACTCTATGTCAACGGTGTGCTTGATGATTCGAATCATGGAGGGGTGATGAACATTTCATCACCCTGTCGCTTAGACATCGGTGCCTTTTTGCCGAACGCTAACTACAGTTTCGTCGGCGACATGGACGAGCTTCGCATCTCCAACGTCGTGCGTTCCGCCAACTGGGTGAAGTTGGAATACGAAAATCAAAAGCCGATGCAGACTCTTGTCGGTAGCTTTGTGCGCTCTGGTTCGAACTTTTCCGTAACTCCGAAATCGGTTAAAATGAACGAACTCACCACTACCACCCTGACCGCCCAGGCGGGCGGTGCACAAAAGGTTTACTGGATTTACAAGAAGAACGGCCAGGAAACCGTGCTGGCCACTGATCAGATCTCGTTCAACTACACGGCTCAGCGCGTTTCCGGAAATGACTCGGGTATCATCCAGTTCAAGGCCGTGTTCGCAACAGGAACCAAGACAATCGACGTGCCTCTCACCGTGACCGACTCCGTGCCAGATCCTGTGTTCACGCTCGTTCCCTCGACAACTTCGTGGGACGGACGAAGCACCATGACCGTCACTGCGAACATTTCGAACCTCGCCGCGATGCAGAAGGCGGGGGTCGGCACGCTCAACTACAAATGGTCCGTCAACGGCGTGGCCGTCGCCAAAAAAACCTCCCATGGCATGCTCACCCTCACCCGCTCTCAAGGCAGCGGCCCGATGAATATCAGTCTCACCATCGACAACGGCGGCACCCCTGTTTCACAAAACGTTGTCATCCAAGTGCAGGAACCTGCCAGCGACCCGTGGGTCGAGCGCACCCCGGCTGCCGATGAGAAACCTATAAACGGCCAGTTCTTCGCGCGTGATCCCGGCACCGGGCTCGGCACGATTTTCTACAACGGCAACGAAACCGGCACGCCCGACACCGTTTTCCTGAAAGTGTATAAAACTGCCGATGGCGGAGCGGAAGCCCTTGAAACCACCCTCCGCCAGGCACTTGTCGGTGGAGCCTATGCGTTCAAAGCGCCCATCACTGCGGGGCTCAACACCTACCGCGTCGTTTACGGCACCACCACTGGCGGCATGGATACGGACGGCGCCACCGTCACAGATCTGGTCTGCGGCGATGCCTTCATCATCGAAGGCCAATCGAACGCGCTCGCCACCGACAACTCCGCGCCCAACGACACGACCACCACCAACAAGTGGATCCGCAGCTACGGTCTCGAATCCAAATGGGGCTATGCCGCCAGTAAGGGTAACGACCTGCAACTCGGCCTCTGGGGCTGGTATCTCGCCAACCGCCTCGTCACCAATCACAACATGCCCATCTGCATTATCAACGGTGCAGCCGGCGGCACACGCATCGACATGCACAGGCCGAATCCCACCGACCATTCCTTGAAACTTGGCTCGGGTTGGAGCGAAGACATTTACGCCAACCTCTTCAACCGCGTGACCGGCGCGAAACTCACCCACGGCATCCGCGGCTTGCTCTGGCATCAGGGCGAACAGGATCAGGGAGCCATCGGGCCGGACGGGGACTACAACTACAAGTTCTATCAACAGTACTTCGTGGACATCTCCGCCGCTTGGAAACAGGACTTTCCGAACCTGCGCAATTACTACCTCTTCCAGATCTGGCCGGGTGCCTGCGGCGAAACCTCGCGCAACGACCAACTCCGCGAAGTCCAGCGCACCCTGCCCAATCTCTACTCGAACATGAAGATCATGAGTACCCACGGCATCGTGCCGGGATCAGGTTGCCACTATGAACCAGCAGGCTACCAAGTGTACTCGGATCTGATCGGCCCCTTGGTCGAACAGGATGTGTATGGCGTCAATCCCACCGCCAAACTTACCGCGCCCAATCTCCAGCGCGCCTATTTCACCAGCCCTGAGAAAAACGAGATCGCCCTCGTTTTTGACCAGAACGTAAATTGGAACGTCAACGCGCCGACCCTGCTTTTCTTGGCCAACGCCGCTGGTGCGCCGTCCGGCAGCGTATCGTCCGGAAGCGCCACGGGCAATACGATCCAACTACAGCTTTCGGACGCCGCCAACGCCACAACGATTACCTACCTCAAAGGACTACTCCCATGGCAGCAAGCGGACATCCTCAAAGGCACCAACGGTATCGCCGCTCTCACTTTCGCGGATGTGCCGATCTCCACCATGAACCCTACGAAATAAAGGAGAACATCAACATTTTTCCAATCCATTCTATGAAACGATTCACTACATTCCTGAGCCTCATTTTATTCGCTGGCCAACTCCAACTCGGAGCTCAAACTGCGAACGACTATTACACCGAAGAATTCATCTACGTATCCCGCCCGAATCCGGCATCGGAAAAATTTTTCGGAGGCATCGGCACTACCGGCATCAAGGCGCGGATCTATCCGGGTGTGATGCTCAAGGTTGAGGAAATGGTGCCCGGGTCACCATCCGAGGGCAAGTTCGCCAAGGGTGAGATTCTCACCGGAATCAATGGAAACGCCTTGAAAGGTCTCAACCCCTTTGTGGTGATGGGCAACGCTCTAACCAAAGCCGAAGCCACGGATGGGAAAATGATTTTCGATGTCACCTCCACTGACGGCAAGACACAGCGCAAGGAAACCGTCACGATTCCCGTGCTCGGTGCCTACAGCAAGACCTGGCCACTGGATTGTCCGAAATCAAAACGCATCATCGATGAGGCCGCCGCGTTTTATTCCGATCCGAGCAAATTCAACCAGGACGGCATACCTGGCGCTCTCAACTGCCTGTTCCTTCTTTCCACAGGCGATGACAAATACCTACCTCGGGTAAAAGCCTATTTCGATGCCTTTCCTAAGGATGTCAAAGCCATCGGCGACCACACCTGGAACAACGGCTACAACGGAATCGCCTGCGGTGAATACTACCTGCGCACGGGCGACAAATCGGTTTTGCCCATCATGCAATATTACTGCGACGATGCGAAGGAGCGCCAGAAGTTCGACTGCGGATGGACCCATTGGAGCAATGGAGTTTCTCCCGGCTATGTGTGCGGTAGCCTGCTCAACGCAGCAGGCACGCAGTTGCTCACCGTCATGCTGCTGGGTAAGGAATGCGGTGTGAATGTCGATGAGAAGACCTTGCTCAACGCGCTCCGATATCATTACCGTTTCGCGGGTCACGGCGGGGCGGCCTACGGCGATCATCGCCCCGAGGGCTGGCACGCCGCGAATGGTAAGGATGGCATGGCCGCAGCAGCCATGCGGATCGCCTCCGGTGCCGAAGGAGATGTCACCATCTACCAGGAGGCGATGAAGTCCCTGACCAAAGGGACGATTGACGGCTATCTTTGGCTGGTGGTGGGTCATGGAGATGAAGGACGCAGCGATGCGATCTGGCGAAGCCTCACCACCTCCTATCTGATGAAGGAAAAACCTGAGCAATTCCACGAGGCCATGGATCGTCTCACCTGGTGGCATGACCTCAGCCGCGAACCTGGTGGTAGCATCGGCGTCGGGACACTGGAATTTGGCCACGGCCAAGTCGGCCACACGGGCGCTGGCGTCGGACTCTCCTACACCGCCCCCCTGCAAACCTTGCGCATCACCGGTGCGCCACGCACGAAGTTCTCACAGAAATTCACTTTGCCTACCAACCTGTGGGGTACCAAGAACGACCGGGCATTCTTATCCATCGAACACAACCACAAATTCCAAACCTACGCCGGCGCGGAAGAGCCTTTTCATGTTCTTTTTAGAAAAATGAACTATTCCGACTATGCACAGCCGACGTTTGACCTCACCAAAGTTGATCGTGCATTTCTTCTGAAAAACGTTCATCACTGGAGTTACGTAGTCCGCACCGAGGCGGCTAAAACGCTGCGCAAGGTTGGAGCATTGGATGAACTCGAAAAACTCCTCAGCGATCCAGACCCACGCTTGCGTCGTGCGGCGCTTGATGGCCTCATCGATTGGAATTACTGGTTTGGGCCAGGCGACCAACCCATCACCACCGAACAGTTTACCCCCGGGATGTTGGCAGCCATCACCAAGATGCTCTCCTATCCCGAGGAATCGTGGTATGTCACGTCCGGTGCCCTGATGGCCCTCAAGCTCGCTCCGGCCAAGGAGATCCAGAAGCGCTACAAGCTCATCCAGCCGTGGATCAAGCACTCCGACTGGTGGCTCCGCGAGGCAGCCTTCTTTGCGCTCACCGGTCTCGCAAAAGATGATGAACTCTACGTCAAGATCCTTCCGACACTCCTGAACATCGCCACCAGTGAAAATCACACCATGCCCCGCGAATGGATGAAGAATCACTTCGCAGAGGCCCTGCAGAACAAGAAGCCGGAAAGCGAGGCCGGGAAACTCATTATCGCAGGCATGAAGAAAGCCGTGTCCGCAACCGAAATCAAAAGCGGTGTGCGTTCTGGCGAAGGTGCTTACAACGTCATGGAAGCAGTCAAACTCTGCTTGCAGACCGATCCCATCCTCGCCGCACCGCTCGCCATGGCCGTGCAACCCCGTTTCGCGGATTTCAGCACAGACGACCTCGTCAACCTCGTTGGAGCGCCCTCCGCCCATCCCGGCGGCAATCCCTTTGGCCTCTATACCGTGCTCGAGAAACTCGAACCCACACAACGTGGTGATCTCCAAAAAGTGCTGTTGAAAACCTATCGCCCCGAGCTCCTCAAGCGGCTGCGCGCAGACAAAGACGCCAAACCGGAACTGCTCAACTCCATCATCGATCTCACAAAACTCGCCAACCCCAAAGCCGGTTGGAAAGCCATCGGCAAAGTTGCACCTTCGGAACGCACGTGGAAATTCAAATCTTTCGATGCCACGGAGGAAAAAGACCAACTCCCCACCCGTGAGAGAAGACGCTTCCGCGACTTCACCCTGCCCGACGATCTCAAGGACTGGTTCAAGCCCGGGTATGACGACAGCCAATGGACATCAGGCCGCGCACCTGTCGGGATCGGCACTTTTAAATCAGGTAACGATTTCTTCACCAATCAATCCGACTGGGGCAAAGGCGAATTCATCGTCATGCGCACCACCTTTGATCTCGATGCCCTCGACTTCGATTCCTACCGAGTGAGCATCCTCTGCCCCCAAGGGTTCCGCATCTATCTCAACGGCCATGAAATCGCAGCCTACGGCTGGTGGCAGGACAAACCTCACTACGCTCCTTGGTCTGCCGTCTCTCCGCAACATTTGAAAACCGGCACCAACACCATCGCGATCTACAGCAACGTCGCCTACGATGAATCCACAAAAGCACCCTACGGCCAGGTGGACTGTTTCATCGAGGGCTTGAAGATCTCGGACTTGGATTGAAATGCCCTGCTCGCCTCTACGTCTTAATCTCAGCCAAATCCTTACTATGCCTACCTATTCAAGCAAGCTCCCTATCCGTATCTGCCTGGCTCTCTCCGCAGCCGTTCTGGCATGTTCCTCCTTATCCGCAGAGAAGACTGCACGTGCGACGCCTCCCGATTTCACCGCCGGAGGAAAGAAAGATGAATCCCACGACTGGCAGCTCGGCCCCACCGGACTTCGCGGCTGGGTGTTTTTCCGGGACATCGATCAGACCGCAACGGCCCGCCAAATCCTCGTCACCAAAGTGGACAAAGGTTCACCCGCCGATGGCATTGTGCAAGTCAACGACGTGATCCTCGGGGCCTTCGGCAAGCCATTCACGGAAGACGCTCGCAAGAGTTTCGGCCACGCGATCGCCGCCACCGAGGAGAAAACCGGCATTCTGCCACTAACCCTATGGCGGGAGGGAAAGACCTTGAGCGTCGATCTCAAACTCAAAGTTCTCGGAGCTTACAGCGCGACGGCTCCGTATGATTGCCCCAAGTCCAAGGCCATCTTCGAGCAAGGCTGCCGCCTCATCGCCGAGAAGGGTTTTGAAAAATCCGATATCCCCGATCACTTCAACGCCCTCGCCCTGTTGGCCAGCGGCGACAAAAAACACCATTCCACCCTCGCCAAGTATGCCAAGAAAGCCGCGAAATCCGTGGAAGCCGAGGACACCTGGAACTGGTACATCGCCTGGGTGAACCTTTTTCTCGGCGAATACACCTTGGCCACCGGCCAAAAGACCGTCTTCCCCGAACTGGAAAAAACCACCCGGCGTGGTTTGAAAAACCAGTGCTTGAACGGCTTGTGGGGTCACGCACCACCCTGGTCTGACCGCCGTTCGGAAGGATACGGCAGCATGAATGTGATCAGCCTTCCCATGACCATCTCGTTCGTGCTCGCCCGGGAAGCCGGCGTGCGCATCCCGGAATTGGACCAAGGCATCGGCAAGTCTTCGGTGTTTTTCCGCTACTATGTGGATAAAGGTGCGATCCCCTACGGCGACCATCCGGCA
>JAIYDP010000406.1 GCA_027487435.1 Verrucomicrobiaceae bacterium
CCGCCTTGAAAATAGGGGGGATGGAGGGAGAAACGGTCGTTGCTCTCACGTCGAGGCCGTTCTCTAGTGGCCCGAGGGGGCGGTGCCTCACGAGGGAGAGGAGGGGGGTGGAACTTGCCGCGAGGATGAGTGGGTTGCCGTGGCTCGTGTTCAGACAGTAGTTGGGGTCCCACCTTCCTGCTGGACTTTCCAGATCCCTCCTTGCGACAGAGCCAAAAAACCCTCTTGGAGAAGGCGAGCAGCTGAGAGATTGCGCGAGGCTTGCCAAAGAGACGTCAAACGGGGGCCGATGAGCGAAAGAAGCGTCGTGCTCGCCGCTGGGGGCATGCGGCAGGTTGGCGCTGCCGAGTCAAAGAGGTCGTGCGGAGGGCCAGCGATTGATCATTCCTTTGACAACATCAACTTTACAAGTACTTGTACACCCCCTCAACTCGACGCCACTTCACAACATTTGCTCCGTCAGGGTGAAGTTTCCCCTCCCGCGGTACGAGTACACAACCCACCTGTACACCAGGCTCTTCGTCTTGGTGTGCGTGTAGAAAAGCTTCTCAAGCGACGTCAGTCCAGCCGACGACGCGACGCGAGCCCACGTGTTGCCGCTGACGAAGTACTCGAGGTACAGGTCAAAATCAGTTCCAAAAGGCCCGACAAGGCTGCCAACAATCCGCTGGCCCTTCGAGACGACAGCGCCCGAGCCGAGGTCTCCTTTGACTCCAAATACACGCGCCTCCCCGCTCTTTGCCAACGAGCCTTTCAAAACTCGGACGGGGGATGGCGCAGGCGTTGATGTCGCAGCTGTGGCTGACGGCCTCGCTGTTGATGTGGACGCGGGACGAGTTGTCGTCCTCGGGACAGCCGTTGTTAGCGGAGCAGTCGTAGCTGCCTGGGCCGTACCCGACACGGTTGTTGCTGGCTCGGTAGAATTGAGGCAGCCATCAAATTTGCTGTGCAAGAGATAGTTGGGGCTTCCAGTGCCAGGAGACGCCACCACGCCGGCTGTGGCTGCACAGCGCACAGCTGCGGCAACTTGCGAAGGGCTTGCGGTGGGGAAGCGCTGCAGATAAAGAGCGGCGACGCCGGACACGTGGGGTGTCGCCATGGATGTGCCGGAGATGGTGTTTGAGGCGGTGTCGGAGGTGGACCAATCGGACAGGATGTTGCTGCCGGGGGCGAAGATGTCCACACACGTTCCAAAATTCGAATAAGCTGCGCGCGCGTCAGCTGACGTTGTCGCCCCGACTGTGATGGCCTGAGATAGTCGCGCAGGCGACGTTGTGCACGCGTCAACATTTTCGTTTCCTGCGGCGATGACGTACGTGATGCCAGCGCTGACGGAGCCTCAAGCGATTAGAAAAAAACATCCATTTGATGTTGGTGAGGAACTTACGAGCAACAGCTGCGTCAAGAGCTGCTGAGGCGCCGCCACCCAGCGACATGGACGCGACGGCGGGGAAGATCTTGTTGGCGGTGACCCAGTCAACGCCCGCAATCACTCCGGACGTCGTTCCAGAGCCGGCACAGTTGAGTACTCGCACGGCCTTGAGACTGGACGCCTTCGCCACACCATACAGCCCCCCTCCGACTGTACCGGCGACGTGAGTGCCGTGGCCGTTGCAATCTTGGCCATTTTGACCGTCGCCGATGCTGTCGTACGCAACTTGAGCGCGGCCCGCGAAGTCGGAATGGGTTGTTCGAATTCCTTCCACTCGTCAGCGATCACTTAATTAGTCATGCCGGTATCAATGACGTAGACGTTGACGCCTGCCCCATCAAACCCGCCATGATCGTCGTTTGAGTCCAACGGAAGGGACCGCTGATTGATTCGGTCTTGGCCCCATGACGCGGCCACGGACGCCGTGGGCAGGCTCAGGGACATCCTGGCCGAGTCAAACACGAAACAACTTCGCGTACATTCTATCAGGCTCCACAAACTCAATCACCTCAGACAAAAGCGCATTTCTCCCGACTCGCGTCCGCACCCCCATTCTCGACCCGATGTTGCCGCGCGAATCGACGCCAACGCTCGCAGGGACAGCGCGGCGGAAATCATTTCGTGCAGATCCAAAAAGGATGTCCGCTGCGTCGTCCATCTCCTCACGCGTCGCATTGTCGTAGAACACAACGATGTACCGCTCGGGCTCGCTGCCTCCGGAAAACTCGTCGGAAGTGACGAAAATCTTGGCGGCTTTGAGGTCTTCAGCGTAGGTAATGTTGACGATGTCGCCATCAAGAAGCTCGCGGGATGAAGTTGACGTGTCCAGAGGAGCCATCGGCGAGACGGCCGTGGCCGTCGTGTTGGTCGTGCGGTTGGAGAGGATTACGCCGACGGTGGTGGCAGCGGCGACGAGGACAATAACGGCCGAGAACCCGATGATGAGTTTCTGAAATTTCTTCGACGAAGGAGGGAGATCTGCTTGATTCGACGGCAGCATGATTTGGAACTATGGGTTCTAAGGCCCGCCCCTATTTATGCAAAGGGTTGCTGCTATAAATAACAATGACGGCCCTAATTCGAATCGGTTTGGATTTTGTCAAAAGAGGTTCGTCCGTTGCATTGGAGATTGCGAGTTGTGCGGGCAATGAGCCCAACACACAATTCGACTGCCCAGCTATCAATCCATGAGCCACTGGGGTCGAACCCTATGTTTCGACGTCACTGCTGGTCATGCCCTCCCTCTGGATGATCACCAAGTAGAGCCTATTCTCATCCCATTCAAGCTATTTGCTTTTCTGTGCCTCCCTTACAAGCAAGGAAACACTACAAGGAAAAAAAGGTGTCACAAGAAATTAAAAAAAGTCGATCGTACACCGCAGCTTAAAAATGATTAATTTATTGTTGAATTAGAGTACACTTTAGTCCTTGGAGCACAGGAGCGCCACACCCCGGAGCACCCACTTCTGCGGACTTTCCTCCTGCAAAGTTAACAAATGCAGCGCAGACAACGGCTTCAGACCGTCCGAAGTTGGACGTAGAAAATGAAATTGAGGTCCGTGCGTCTCTTCATGCGGTAGCAGGGACATTCGTACGTTTTGTAATCGACCTTTTTATCCCTTGGAGTGTTATCATTCTGTTGAGGTGACTCGTACTTGATGAGCACAGCAGTGATGAACAGAATCGGCAGTTGAACGTAGAGGACTTTGGGTGCGGAGTCAATGAGCTTAGTCTCCTTCTTGCTCCATGCACAGCCTTCTAAATACAGCCCATGCACATAGACTCCCTCGCTTGGGGAGTCCTTCAGCTAGCCACGTGAGTAAACACCAAATCGTGCGGGTACGTCCTCTAGCTCGTACTTCGTGACCTCAGTGAACATGATGACGTCATCCAACGCCCACCCCTGATGCTTTCGGGACACTTCCTGTCGCATAGCCGTCAGGAATCCGTTGGGATTGAAGAAGCCCGTCAGCCAGAAGGCCCTTGGGCGGCCAGCATTGATCCATTTATCCAACTGTTCGAATCGCTGCAGCAGGCCCGTGAACCACAGCCCCAGCGTTGGCGCGACCCAGGAGATGTTTCCCCACTTCGGGGGCACGCGGGCGTTGAAGATGAAGTTGAGTGCGTCGATCAGGTCCGCGTTCAGCACAATCGTGCCAGCGATGGCCAGCTGCAGGTCCTGACGATGTCATCAATCAAATCAACGAGGGGAGTAACCTTGAGAGTCTTGCGCGTGAGCGAGATGACCCCCTGGAGTCGGTCGATCTCCTGTCGCAAGCAAATGACAAGCGGATTGGTCGCGCCAAGCTTGGTGATTTTGTCCTTGACGTCGTCCTGCAGAGTAAAACACAGCCAAAGAGGGACAAACGGGGCGGAAGTCAATGGGCATCTTGGCGAGCAAATCGGCTGCGGTGTTGTTAACGACCGCCTCGCGACTGAGTCCGGCACCGCCTCCTCCGCTCTTTGGTTGAGTCTCGAGGATGGAGTCGATGGCCTCCTGACTTTGCTGCAACCTGAAAGACATCAGAAGCTGTGGACAGGGAGGGTAGACCTGTAGACAAGGTCCGCGTTGGAGTGCATTCCAAAGATCTCCGGTGAGTCGATGAGGGGAAGGTTTTCAATCGCCCCTTGGAAGATAGCAATCTCGTTGCCTTGCGGAACTACGTAGCTTGGGAAGAGAGTGTAGTTGGGGATGATTGTCTCGTTGTTGAAGTACTTGTCTGCGAACGTGTTCATCAATCGTCTGTCGCAGTCGTCGGTGATGCGGCCGCCGTACTGAATCTCCGATATCATGTACCTGATGGGTGCCCAAACGAAGTCCTTTATCTTCTTCACCTCCATGTCCATCATGTGGTTCTGGAGGAATTGCACAGCAGCGCCAAGGTCGCTCTGATTGAACTCGTACGGAATGGCCCACCCAATCGGTCCGAACTTGCGCCGCTCCTGTACGATCGAATGAAGGAAGCACATGATGTACAGCAACGTCCGCCACTCAGCGCGCGGCACTGAGTCCAACATGTCCTGATTCACCCATGTGTATGACCGCTTCAGCCCAGCCTTTATTCCCACCGGAGCCTCGTTTGTGATCTTGATGGACATCTGCAAGATTCCGATGGGGAACTTGGGGTGAGGCTCTGATGTGATCCACAGCCTGAACTCGGGGTCGATGTCCTCGCGCTTGATGATGGTTGTCTCAACTTCTGACAAGAACTTGAGGCCCAAGTGAGTGTTGTTCAACATGACCCACCCTCCCGTTGTGACTCCAGACTCGATGAGACGACGGGCGATGATTTCCTGGCCCTGGCCCATGGACACGCTCTTCAAGTCCTTCTTCTTCTTCTTCGCTAGGGCGTAGATCAAATCGCTGGGGTCCGACCCCGGCGACAGCAAGCACACGAGCGGGACTCGCTCCGTCGCCTCAATTGCAGCGGATTCCAAGTTCAGCGGCACAGACTCAACAAACATCTTGCCAAGGATCTCAGTCACGAAATCAGCTGCTGCAAGAAGCATGCGGTCCTCTCGGAGGGCCCTGATCATGAGTAGCCGATGGAATTTGTCAAGCTTATCGTCAAAGTCTGGAATAACAGCAGCTTCTGGAGCCTCTTGGTCAAACCATGCCCGCCACTGCGTGTCTCCCCTTGCCACAGACTCAAGAAGGTCTCTGAACAAAGGAAGAGTCGACGCAAGGTTGCAGAGGTGGAGCCACGACATATCCGAGATCCAGTCCTTGGGCTTCTTGCGAACCTGCGCGATGTCGAGCGCAGCGCCGCCCTTCACGAAGCAGTTGAAGTGATCCATCGACAGAGTGCCGCTGCGCAGTTGAATCTTGAGGGAGAGCAGGAGGGCAAAGAGAAGCTTGTGCCGTTCGAAGAACCCTCTGCAGCAGTAGCAGTACACGGAGTACGTCAGGAACTCGATGATGTTCTGAATTCGCTTCGAAGGCAACCGCGCTTTGTCCGACCTGTCCATTGCAAGCTCAAACAGGACAATGAACTGCGACAGGGCGGTGTTGTACATGACGTTCACGGCTCTCATCTCGGCGATCAAAAAGTAGAGAACGGACCCGCGGGTTGCGACGGGCCGGTACTCCTCGCAGGCGGAGATGATCCTGTGCTCCGTCTCGTTGGCGCTCTTAAGCTTCTCACTGACCTGCCATCATCAGTCACATCAACGAAACGTCACCTCTTTGGCAGTCTTCTTCGTTGCAGCCAGCACGTCGATGAGGGACGTGTCGTCGAGGAGGTTGCCCTCAGAGCTGGACAAGCGCAGCAGCAGGTCCACCTCAAGCTCTTTGATCTTCTTTTGATAGCTATTCACTTCTTCCAACAGCTTCTGCCGCTGTTCCTGCAGCTCAGGTTTTTCCTTCAAAACCACTCGTCCAAGCAGCTGATCCTCCAGCCCCTTCATCGTGACTGTGAAGTCAATCACTGTGACTTTCGCACTCGTTTCAGGCGTGTAGTGAGGGTTCGGCAGCTTCGTCGTCAAGAACATTCTGAACGTGTCTGTGTAGTCGATTTCCTTGTCTGCTAGAGCAATCTTCCATCCTTTGCCGCTGCGGACGATGGCCTTCTCGAGGACGGGGTCCAGCACGGGGTCGATCTCCTCCTCGATGTTCTCCACAAGCATCGGCTTGCCAAACGACAAGCAGTCCTCCAAGTAGTTTCGAAAGAACTTGTCGTTGAAGCTGGTCACCACAAGCATGTTTGCCGACTCCCTGTTCTTGATCCACGACAAACCCTGGCCTTGAGGGTCGACCATCAGCGGCCACCGGCTCGCTCTCGTCACAAGGATGCCGTTTTGGATTGACAAGTCGTCCGTCGGCAGCCCCTGGATGTTCCACTCGCCGATCTCGGCGTCGTCGGTGAGGAACTTGGTCACCGACAACTCCTTCGTGACAGGCATGTTCTTTGCAGTCAGGTCCAAGAACAGCCTCTCCTTCATCAACTTCTCCCTGAACTCTTTGTTGAACGGACCAAGGTAGCTCAAAAATGCACACGCCAGCGCCGCATCTCCAACAAGTCGCGAGATCTGGTCTGCAAACTCTTTGCTCTGCATCGTCCAGCGCTCCTTTTCGCCACCCAGCCCGCTGATGAGCGCATTGGCTGCGTCCATGCGTTTCTTGGTCAGCATCAGCTCGTCCTGCAGTCGCTGTTTCTCAGCGAGGGCTGCGTCGAACTTGCGCTGCATCTCATCCAGCTCTGCCTGGCACTGGTTCAGTTCGTCGACGGCAGCCTGCAGCTTCGCGTTTGCAATCTCAACCGCTCGTTCCGCCTTGCGCAAGGCGTCCATCTTCGGGATGACCTCTTTAACGACTTTTTGGTAAACGGTCATGGACCGCACCCACTGGCACAAACCAGCAGCCATTCCAGAGGCCTTTCGCGCACTCTCAACGGTGAACTCCTCCCGCTCAGTGTAGGGGTAGAGAAGCTCCGTCGTCTCGTCGTTGATGCAGTCCTTGGGGAAATTGACTAATGTGGAGAGGAAATTGACGTCACCCATCATCTGAAGAGCCGTCGGATACGAGTCCTTCAGCATCGGCTTGCCCTTGTCATCAACCATTTGACACTTGACAACAGGGCGCTGTTTCAGAATCAGCACACCATCAAACACAAGCTTAATGATCGTGGGAGGGTTCTTCAGCGCCTTCAGCCCCTGAATGTCCTTTGCGTTGATGCTCTTCAGCGCATCCTCAGCAGCTGCAAGCGCCGGCTTTGCCGCCTCAAGGTCCCTCTCCACGTCCGTCTTCTCCTTGTTGATCACCGCAGCTTGAGCCGACAGCACGTCCTTCGTCTGCTGAACTTCGTTCTTCTTCTTCTCCGCCTTCGCCGTGCTCGCCGTGATCTCCTTCAGCAGCTCATTCGACACCCTCTGCGCCTCCGCAAGCACCTTCTCCTTGCTCTGCAGCTCAATCTTCATCTTTGCAATGTCGCTCTCTGCCTCAGCCAATTTTCGCAGCCCGACGTTGATCTGGTCAGCGAGGCTGTGGACGTGACCGTGCTGCTTCTTGTACTCCGTCTTGTAGTTGTTAATGAACGACAAGTAGCTCTTTGGCGTCGTGTACACGTACCGCCGGAAGGTCTGGAAGTACTCCGTCGTTGAGTCGCCAATCAAGCGATGAACGACGCCCATGTGCTTGATCAGATTGCTCTTCGTCTCCGCCGTCGTCTCCATTTGGAACTCCCCGATGAACTTATCCGCAACAGCCA
Organism: Verrucomicrobiaceae bacterium; assembly: GCA_027487435.1. Classification (GTDB taxonomy): domain Bacteria; phylum Verrucomicrobiota; class Verrucomicrobiia; order Verrucomicrobiales; family Akkermansiaceae; genus UBA956. Next base: position 7,639 of record JAIYDP010000406.1, read on the forward strand.
TCAACGCATCCTCCGGCCACGCAAGGAACCAATCGATTGTGCAGCCGTTGATGAGAGCGGGGAACTTGCGGGCCCTCGTCGCCAACTTATCGCCGACGGGGGAGAAGCAGAGAATGACGTGCAAGTTGTCCCTGACGCGGTCCATAAAGAACTTGTACAAGTTGTCGATAGAGTCGAGGAACCCGGGGATGGCCTTTTTTGCGACGTTGCGGATGTCGTTGAGAATGGCGTCAATCTCGTCCTTCGCGAAGAGGTTCGCGACCTCTCCCGTCGACAAGATCTGGTTGATGTACTCGAGGAAACCCTCGTCCTTCACCTCCGCGTCCGTGAAAATAAACGTCACCGACCGGCCCTGGAAGCCAGCGACTTTGTAGAGGCTCTTGAGGTCCTCAAACAAGTTCGTCATGTTGTAGTGCTTCGTGATCGTGATCTGGAACGTGTAGTTGCCAGCGATAAACGATGCCAATCGGGTCAGCGACTGTTTGCCGCTGCCGCCAACGCCAACCAAAAGTGCGGAGCCCCTGTCCATGCCAAGGATGCGGGAGATGCGCATGACATGCTTCATTGCGTCGTCGAAGATAACGAGGTCAAGCTTGCCCACCTTGTGCTCGTCGTTGTACATCTTTTGGAAGTGCTCAATGCGGTCACGGCAGACCTTGAGGGACGGCAGCAGCTCGTACACTTTCGGACGCTCTTCCCCAATCACGTTGCCCTCGTCGTCGTACTTGGGGTCCCGGAGGAAGTCGACAAAGTAGCTGCTAGTGCGCAGCTCTTTGGCGTACTGCTTCCCCCAGATCTCCTCCCCAACTTGGGCAATGGCAGCGACGCACCAGTCCTTGTCTTCGTTCGTTATGAGCTTGTCGCAGAAAACTCGCTCCGTCTCGTGCTTCCAAAGCGCAAGCAAGTACTCCTCGTTCGTCATGACGGCGTTTGGGCACTGCAGCATGCCCTGGAACACACGCGCAATGTCGCGGATGTTGAACATGTAGTGGAACTTGGATGGAGTGGGTAGCATCTTGACGGAGATCTTCTGCCACACGGAGATGGTCGCGTCGGTCAATTTGGTCGAGACAGACACAATGCCGTCGCTGAACAACGGCTTGCGATAGCGGCCTCTTACAATGGAGCCGTAGATGTTGTCGATTGACGCAAGTGACGGCATCAGTACGCTGAAAACGTTGTACTGCCGCTTGAGGCGGTTCGGCACGTCATTCTTTCCGCCCCCAGGCATGTTCATTGCGGAGATGTACCTCAGGTCGACTATGTTCTTCCACTCGCCAGGCTTGTCGAGGCTGTAAAAGCCTTCTTCTGCAAGCAGCTGCCGCACAATCTCATTGGTGATCTGGTCGCCCCACTCATTGATTTCAGGCATGGACAAGTCGTCTATGAACGTCACGCAGATCTTGCCGCCTGTGGGCCCAAAGATCCTGCCCTGGCGCTTCTCGACGCTCGCCTCGATAGCCTTTTGGAAGATCATCGGCGAGGTTGCCGACGAGAACGGGACAGTCTTGATGACGTTTGACTCGCTATCGAGGGATGCAAGGAACTGAGACACTGTCGCCGTCTTGGTCGTACCAGTGCCGCCGATGAAGAGCAAGGGGCTTTTTTGGCCGAGAAGGAGTCTGTTGCAAAGGTAAACGTACCTCACGGAGTCAAGCGTTGGGATGAGCAGCGTCGAGAACTTTGGGTCTGCATCCGTTGGGTACGTCCAGAGCGGGACGCGAGTGCGCCAGTGTGTCCACTTCGGCTCGACATCGTCGACGTAGTACTCAAAAACAGTCTCCGTGTCGTCGGTGATGTCTGGCCCTGCGGAGCTGATCGACTTCAAGTACTGATGGAACTTAGGCCTGTCCTCTGCAGCCAGAGTCCCCCCAAAGGACCATGTGCAGCAGAAGACGAAGATGCGCTCCATGTAGTCACTGGGGAGGATCTCCTTCCCCTCCGCAGACTTGGCCAGAGTGTCCCGAAGCATCTTCATCAGTGTCGTGACGGGATTGAGCTCAGGAAGCTGCATCAACATGCGCGCCTTCTTGGTGATGAACGTCAACAAGTTGTCGACATATTTCTCAAAGAAGCCGCTCAAAATTTCCGCCTCTTGCGGCCTTCGACTCGCCAACCAAGACTGCACCACAGGCTTCCAGCCGAGCGTGACGGAGCTGCAGTAGATTTGACCTGCGCGGGAGACAGTTGCGGGAGACGCGTTATTCAAATTCTCCGCCTCGAACATGAGCTTGACGTTGGGAATCATGGGGATGCGGTCGCCATTGGCGAGGGTCAGCAGCTTATTGTCATCCAGCACAGTGTTCAGGTTTTCAATCCAAATGGCATCAACAGGCCCATCAAGCATGATCCAAGTGTTTTGGTTGCGGTTCTTGTTTGCTTTGCGCCAGAGGACGCTGAAAATGCCATCCGTCCAGTCGTTGCTGACAGGATCTAGCCGCCCGAACATCTGCGGCGCGGTGATGGCCTTCGGGTTCATCCTCACGATCGAATGCTTCGTCCCCATCTCCGTGAGGGCATGGCAGAGAATGTCGAACACGGCCGTCTTTCCGCCTCCTGATGGGCCGATGATCATGATGCCGTGGCGCACGAGGTACGTTTCGTAAAGCTGAATGCACTTCGTGAACCAGGCCGCGTGCACTTGCAGGCTTGCAGCTTTGATCTTCACGGGTCAGTCGAGTACAAAATAGACAAATCACTTGATTGGTGATGGCCTTCTCAACATTGGGGAAGGACGCCTTCTCGGCTTGCAGGCCAGGGAACATGTCTGCCAGGAGGGACATGAACAGAGGGACATCTTCGGCAACAAGCTTGGACGTGTTCATGTCTCTGAGGTTGCGCATCAGCAGAGTCGTCTCAGGCTTGTCAGGATTAGCTCGGCGAGCTGCTCCGGCAGTTCTAAGGACGGAGAGGATATTGCGAAGCCCGAAATCATAGTGGCGCTGCTTAGAGAGCTGTTCCTCGCAGAGGCGGTACAGCACGTGAAATTTTTTGGACAATGTGTCAATGTCTTGATACCCACACGACGCAAGCTTGACCTTAATAATGATCTGACGATCTGTTCATCGTAAGTCAAGTAAGGCCATGCCAATCAATCACCTGGGACAATCATGACCACTCCGCGGAACAAGATCTTGAGATTCTCAGGCAGCTCCTGCCGTCCCGCATAGCCGGGGTTGCCCGTGATGAAGATGCCGCAGCTGCAGGGTCAGCACTGGCGAGCTTGGAGGTACTGTGGATCCAGCGGTACGACGCTGCCGTCTGTGAAAACAAACGACGACCGGCGCTCTTTGCAGGCTGTGAGGATGCAGGCGATCTGTTGGGCAGCCACCGACAGCACCTCGAGCTCAATGCGGTTGAACTCATCGAAGTCTCCATAAACACCACTTTGCGCAATGCCTTTGTAGATCTTCCCGAGGCCTCTGAAGTCCATTTGATCAGAGCAATTGAACACAACAACAAATTTTCCAAGCGCCCTCCCGAAGTCTTTTGTCGTCTCTGTCTTGCCGGTGCCTGCCGGCCCTGCCGGGTAGCCTCCCAAGAACATACCAATCGCCTGAGCCAGGGTGATGTAGCATCTGTCAGTCAAAGGTGTGATCACAAGACGCTCCTTGCAGCCCAAGTACTCGTCTGTGTGTGTCAGCTAGTCATTCAGCCAATCTCCTACATGCGTACTCAAAGTCGACGTCCGCAGATGAGACAATGCAGTTGTCGATATCGGGCTTCCAGTAAGTCCTAAGCTGCTTCTGCCATTCAAAGTCCGCAGGATCTCGAATCTTCTTCTTGACGAGCTCATCAAAGATGTCTCGGTTGTGCACCTAAAGCAGGTCAGCTAGCCTATTTCCTACACAAACCTGAATCGTAATGAGCGTCTCAACGTTAGTCCGCATCAGCGGCGTCAAGTCTCGGGTCGTCAAGACGGTCAACTCGGACAGCATTCCAGAAACTTTCTTGGCAGTTTGCGCCATGATGTTCTTCTCAGACTTGCACCGGACCAAAGCGTCTTGACTCCATCGCGTCCACAAGAACTGGATGCCCAGCAAGTCCACTTGCGCCGGGTACTTCTTGACAAAGTCGGTCATAGCCATATTTTCACAGTCAATAGCGGAGTCGCGGACAATGTCCTTCAGAGTCCGCATCATCTCGTTCACAAGCAAGTTCAACCAGTCCTCGACGTTGCCTTTGGCCTCAAAGGACTGTGAGAGGCGAACAACTTCGCCGTCGGCGGAGCTCATCTCCATCACGACGGACTTCTTCACGCGGTCAAACGTCAAGTCTGCAATGGAGTCGAACACGCTCTGCAGATGCGGCCTGATGGCATTGGGGTCCGAGCTTTGCGACAGGATTTCGAGCAGAACGGGGTCGGACACGAAGAAGAAGCGAGGGAAGAGGCCACGCTTTGCCTCGAGGTAGCCCGTAAGCGACTTCTGACAGAGCTCGAGCTGCTCTGTGAGATGAGGCAGGAGCGTCTTCATCATCTCGTTGCCGTAGCAAGTATTGATGACGTTTCGGGTCTCGTACGCTCTCGTCACGATCTTGAGGAAGTTCTTATCGATCTGAGCGAAGCGCTTGGCCTCCTGCGGCAGCTGCTTGGCAATGTCTCCTGATGCAAACACGGCCTCCATGTACATCCACATGCTCTGGACAACAGTCCATTGCTCAATCGTGTCCGCCACAGTCGACAGCTTGGCAATCCAGAGAGCGACCTCCTCCCTAAAAGGCGCGCTGTATCTGTTTGTCGCCATGGACCCAAGCGTCATTTGAGAGTCCTCCAGCTTCTCCATGACCTCAGATAGCTCCTGACCCTTCAGGATCACAGGGCCTCTGTTTTTAAAGTTTGCAAAAACAAAGTTCAAGTCAGCCCATTCTTCCGCAATGGCTGCCAGCTTCGTTTCGATCTGCAGCTCCTTCACTGACCCGTTGCATATTTCCTCAATCTCGTCGCGATGGTCGAGGATGCCAATGTTGAGTAGCCCCTCCAGCTTCAGCTCTTCAACCCGAATCGTACTGCCTGTTATCTGCATGATTTGTTGCCAATGCCTCGGCCTCATCGCCTTGTTGCTGAGTTGCTCCAAGATCGGCAAGATATCCAGGAAGTCATCGATCTTCTTTTTCAGCTCATTGAAGGCCTCCCAGTCCCTCAGGGCCTTGGGCAGCTTCTTGCAGCTGTTTTGGAAGTTGTTCACTTGGTCGTTCATCGAAGAAATACTGTTCACAACATCCGCCCATGGGATCTCCGCGTAGCCTCCAATCGTCTGCACAACAGCGACATAGAGGCTGTACAACTTATCCAGAAGCTCAAGTTCCTTCTTCGACTTTGCCAAATCGGGGTACTGAGTGACTGGCAAGCCAAACAGCTTCTCACCCTCCGTGTACAGGTTCCACTTCCTCTCCCTGTCCGTGTACAGCCGCTGGTACTTCTTCAGCCGCTCCACAGCTTCCATTGGAGGGATGCCCCTCACCATCGGCCCGTTCTCTTCGTAGTCCTTGCGGAAGGTCGCGACGTCCCCCACAAACGCCTTCACGGAGTGAATGAGGTCCTTCTTAAACGACGCCTGCATCCCGCTCAGCTTGTCCTTCACGTCGCTTGCAAGCTTCTTCAGCTTCCTCCACTGTGCCCGCAAGTCGCTCACTGCGTCGATCTCCTCCTTTGGAATCCTGACGTCGTATTTGACAAGCAGTTGGTACCTCTCCTCCACAGGCGCAATCTCGAGCTCAATTTCCGTCTCCCGATCGCGGATCTCTCCAAGTACAGTCATCAGCTCCCTGACATCGTCGAGGTCTTCAACTTTGCGATCAAGGCGCTTGCAAGTCGCAACAATGTACGCCATCAACGAATCTAGTTGCTCTTTGGCCTGTTGCTGCAGATTCTTGGCGTACTGGGTCTTCCAGGCGGAAGCCTCTGCCTTGAGGGAATTCTTTAGAGGAGAAGTGTCAAGGGACATGCAGCCGATGTTGCTCATCGTGATAATGCCCGAGATTGCCTTCTCAACGTCCATGTACTTGCGCAACTCGGCGTCAAACGCTTCAAAGTCAGGCTTCGTCCGCATGAAGTTGGCATAGGCCTCGTTCTTGTCGATCGTCCAAAGGTACTCGTACTTCATAAACGAAGCAAGAAACCCCTGCACAGACATCTTCACGCTGTCAATCGCTCCCGCAAGCCGCAGAACGGATTGGATGATTTCGTTGTCCTTGCCAATCTGCTGATGGAACGAGTACAGCGTCTCGAGGTCCCTCCCCCCCCTCTCCTGGTTCCAAACAAATACCCGCTTAGCGCAGCGAAGGACGTGGAGCGCTGCTCGATTGACCGCCGACTGAATTTCGTCGAGGTTCGGGTTCATCGTGACCGTTGGAACGGACAGCTCGACGAACACTTCGAAGAAGGGCCTTTCGATGAAGAAGAACCCAGCGTTGAGACGAGAGCCGAGGCGCCGCTTCAACATGTGGAGGGACTGCTTTGTGCACTGCAGGACGGCGTTGTACATCATGCGCTCGTAGTGCGCTTTGCAAGCTTGGATGGCTTGCTCGCGCACGATCAATTCCGTCGACTCGAAGGGGAAGTTTTTGATGACGCTGATGAGGTCGTTGACGGCGTTCTCAACCTCGAGGTTCTTCTGGTCCAGCAGCACCATCTTCTTCTTGGTCATTTTCTCTTGCAGCGACACAAACTGCTCGAGGGTAAACGACTGATCGTCCGGAAGGTCGACAAGCCGCGTCCTCCGCACGTACCTGATGTTTGCTTCGACTCGGTTTTGCACGACGTCGTTGATCTTTGCAACAAGTTCCTCCAACTTCATCAAGCTCACATGTATCCTCGTGAGGTACCCATCTATGTTCATGCTCTGCCATGTCAGCAGCCCCATGCCAGGTTGAATCTTCTTGTCAAGGTCATGAAAGTGTGGACCAAGCATCGGCCGGATGACGGGGGGGACTTTGGCCTGCACGCGGTTGTACTCCCTCAGAACGTAGACGAGCCTTGCGTGATAGCTCTTGAACTTCTGCTCCTGATGCAGGACCATCTTTGCACTCTCAGGGACCTCCACCGCCAGCCGCTCCAGCATCTTCGACTCGCGTATGAGCTGCAGGATTGAGCGGTCGAAGTTGACGTAGAGGCGATTTGACTTGGGGTGGCGGATGATGAGAGTCGCCTGCAGCCCTGCTTTCGCAGCGTCGACGCTCTTGCACCACGCGAGGTGCCACATCGTCTCGAACTCGACCAGAGTGCGCGCCACTTGGTTGTACAGCTTGATGATTTTCTTTGACTCCTCATGAGTGTCAGCTCGCTGACGAAGCGACAAATACTTTCGTCTTCATGACGTTCTTATTCGCCTTGAACACTTTGATGGGCTCTTCAATTCGGCGCAACAGCTGCCGTGCCCACATGATGTTGCCCGCAACGGGAGGCATGTCCCTCGCGATGGGGGGGGCATGCTTGTGCTTCTCGTAAAGCTTCAGAACAGCCTCAAGATCCGCTCCGTAAGTCTGAAAGATGACCGTGTACTTGGACTCCAAGTCAGCCTTGGGGAGAGTCAGCAGGCGAGGGAGCGGATGGTACCCTCAGGGTGTCGCGCTGAAGGATTGACTCGAAGCGCTTCAACATACTCATCGCTTGCTCCGTGCTCGTAATGTTTTCGAAGCTGACGTCGATGAAGCGCTTGATCTGGGCCTCAATCTCAGATACTTGCATGTTGAACTCGAGGATGTCGCGATCGAAAGATGCGGCAGAGAAGTCAAGCAAATCGTACGGCTTCCTGAAACATCAACATAAGGAGCAGCAATCGTCAACCTCCGCATGTCCTCTACAACCTGTTGGAACTTGTTCAGCATTTGGTCCAGCTCCGCAATGCCTTTCCCAACAAGGCCCGAGAACTGGAGGATAACGGTGAACATGTCGACGAGCTTCTGCAGCCGCCTGCAAAACGAGTTGATCTTGCCGAAGATCTGGCTCTCGTTGAAGTCGAACTGCTTCACCTTCGGCTGCAGCGCGAGCTTCTCCTGCACAAGTTACCCGATGACCCCAAAGTTGCAAACCTTGGCCAGGCGGTACTGCTCTTGGTAGCAGTCGTTGACTTTGATGCAGATTTGCAACGACTCAATCAGCTTGTCGCGTTCTTGGTCCCACACTTTCCCCTTTGACGTGACAAATTTAACACAGCTCGCAATGATCTGGTTCGTGATCTTGCACAGCAGGATCGTCATGCGGTCGTTGGAGCTGTAGTACCGAGCGATCGTCAGCACCATCTTGAGGTTATTCATCAGCCCCGGAAGCGCCTCAATGATGGCGTGGGGGTCGTTGTTGTACAGCGGCTCCGCGTGCTTCTGTAGTGCGAGGAGGTACTTGACGTTGTCCTTGGCTTCGTTTAGCGAGTCTGTGATGAGATTGTCGAGCTTTTTTAGCTTCCGCTGGTCGGCAGTGCGGGAGAGCTGCAGCACGCCGAACACCATGCGCGCCTCTTTGCTTTTTAAGTGCTCCGCAAGACTTACCAATGAGCATATGACGGCAAACACTCACCTGTTTGCTTTGGCCATTCGAGACCTCCAGAACTCCAGCTCCGTGTGCGGTCCGCTCGTGTCATTGTCGGAGATGCTCGGCTCAGGATCCGCAAGGATCATCTCCGCCTGCGCCAGCCAATCCGAGACGATGTCTGCAACGTGAGGGTGGCCCGCAATGGCACACTTTCGTAGTGCTCAATCGTCGCAGAGTCCTCGGATGCCTTGGCGTAGCTCGCCGGCTTGTTCTCGACCTCGTACTTTCTGTCGATGCGCTTCAGCTCGACGACGTCGGTCAAGCTGCGCGTCGACTCAACCAACGTGGTTTGAAACTTTTCGTAGTTGCTCATGAACGAGTCAGTCCTGGTCAAATGAGACTTTCAAGCGCAACTGCAAACGCTTCCTTCTTGCTGCGGCCCCAGTTGTCGAGGTTTTGGATCATGGGGGTGTAAACATGCTCGAGCTGGTACAACAGCCAATCTAAGGGAGAGCCTTGGAGCTCCCCACAGAGAATTTCAGTCTCAACATTTTTAGAATCGATGGCCTTCGATGGGTTGATTCGAAAGAAAAACATGCAGCGTCCTCGAACGACGTCGTCGTCACTGTTTGATAACGTGATAGTATCGGTGGCCACGGGTTTCACATTGTCGTTACCCTCTTCGTCACCAGGTCGCTGAAATATTAAGAAATGTAAGAACACTTCCCGAAATGAAGTCAGGACGGGTACATACTTGTAAGAAGACCAATAGCTTCTGTGCTCCATCAGCCTTGAAGAACTGATTCGCAAGATCAATGAATTTCAGAAATGCCGCCTCCACGAGAGCACTATCTAGCTTGAACCTCGCTGCAACTCGTGCACAGAGTGAACGATGGCGAGAATCCATGGCATAACCGTCTTCAACCGGGAATCAATCAAATATCAATCGTTGTCAAGTCAAAGTCAAAATCAAGCCTGCTTTGTTGCGAGAGTCTCCAAAACAACAAGATTTGCAGACAAATCGATCCTCACTTGCTTTTTTCTTTGTCATAAATCCTTCACATCCGACGCTCATGACTTGAACATTTACTCTAACAGTTTCAGTAAATTATTGCTTATTTCTTGAAACAAACTCGAATGCCATTTTCAAAGGTTTGGGACGACGATAAATTCATTTCTTTCTCGGTCGATGGTGAGATCAGTAGAAATGATTGCATCACACAAGTTAGAGATGGCTTGGTGCCCAACAATGGACTTGGTTGCGGTGCGCAGCGGGTCCAGCATTATTCATCTTTTCCGACTCTCATGGGCCAAATTGTTCACTATCGATTTAAAAAAGCCAATATCATGTATTTCATGGCGCTACGACGGTACATACTTTCCAGAAATTCGAATGATTTTATAGGAAAAATGCTTATTCTAGGAAGCGAGGCCGGCTCCCTCCATTTTGTAGACATTGAGTCTGGGGAAGAACTCTGCAGCCGCCAAGTCTCTTCAAGGCCTCTCACATGCATTTCATCAATGAGAACAGACGTTCGAAAGAACGACAAAGTCTCACCGCCCGTCGTCCCGTGACTGCCCCAGGACACGTGCGACCGCATCTCAAATTTCCTCAAGCTCCCTGACGCAGACACGTCATCACAAGCGCCATCAAAGTCCTCCGCCTCCTCATCTGCTTTTCTGACCTGCAGATTCCCAACGACCCGCCACTTCGTCGTCCAAAACCAATTCGACGTCGTCGCCATCGGCGCGGCCAACGCCCTCCATTTTTTCGCCGCCGGCGCCCTGCCCGTCGTGGCCGTCCCCCTGCGCGGCGTCGTTGGCGCCTACTCGCGCGCCGCCTGACCCATGTAGCCGAAAGCGGTGCAGCTCTCGCCGGCGCTCGACACCGTCGCTGCTCTAGTTGACGTTGCGGTCAAAGATCTGAAATCCGCCCCTCACATCGCCAAGGGCGCGCTGGAGGTTGTCGTCTTTGACACGAGCGCGCTGAAAAGAGCTGCGCGGGACATATTTAGCGTCAGGTCCCACCCCCCCATCCTTATCCCCCCCCCCCGCCCTCAGGTTTCCCTCCACACCCTCCGCATCGACGAGGCCCTCCGCCACGCCGCCGCAACCCTCGACTCCACAGCCAAATCCTGGCGGTCCCCCCCCCCCCCCCCCCC
>JAIYDP010000163.1 GCA_027487435.1 Verrucomicrobiaceae bacterium
ATGGCAAAGAACTCCCCCTCCTCCATCTTGGTGGCCTCCCCGCCCTTCACGATGGGCACGCTCTTGCCCGCGTGGATGCGGTACGGCCCGATGGAGTGGCCGTTCAGGTTGCGGATGCTCTTGACCTGGCGCCGGGGAGGGCAGCAGGCGGGCAAGTGGGCTGGTGGGCGGGCGGCGACACAGGGCAGGGAGCAGACGCAGAGGCGGGCAGTGCGGCAGAGTGTGCAAATCTTGCAGGCATGTCGTGCGCTGTGCTGCGACCCCACGCCAAGGCACAGCGGAACCCCCACAAGGCCGGTGAAGTGACGCCCGACCGCCCCGCACCGAGCTTAGAGGTGCGCAGCGCCCGTTGCGGCCCCTGCCCTGCTCACCTGGTACGTCTTACCGTCCAGCTCCACCTCGTAGCTCTCCATCACCTCTTGGATCGCCCCCCCCACGTCCCCCAGCCGCACGTCAATCCCCGCCTCTCTGATCCCCGTGTTCGTCGCGTCCTTCACCGCAGCCACAAGCACGTCGTACCGCGGGTTGAAAGTGTGAGTGAACGCGCAGTCGATGATGTATCCTCCCTCGTCAGCGCGTAACAGACTCATCTTTCACCGTTCACGTGCACGCCAAAGTCAAACTTCACGACGTCGTCGTACGACAGCTCCGTCGTGTCCCCGGGGTTGGGCGTCCAATGCGCCGCGACGTGGTTTAATGAACAACCCGTCGGGAAAGCTGTGCCGCGCAGGGGGAACTCCGCCGCCACAAGCTCCCGCACCCGCGCCTCCAGCAGCTCGCACACGTCAATCAGCTTCACGCCGGGCTTCAGAAGCGTCCGCAGGTACGCGCGCGCCTGCACAATCAGCCAACCCGCTTGCGCCGTCCAGGGGGGCGGGGGGCGCTCACAGTCCTGTGGACTTCCGCAGCGGCGCGCGCGTCCTTGTAGATTTCTTCCGACGGCTTCTCCAGGTCCCGCTTCTCCGCGCTCGTCGTCCGCCACGCGTTCCTCAAGCCGTCAGTAAAAGGGGGAGGGGGGTTCCGCACAGCGCCTGGTACTCGCAGACCTCGCCGAAGGGGAAGTTGCGGTCCGGGTGGAGCGACCAGATCGGGACCGTCGGGATCGGCGACGTCTGCTCTTGGCTTCGTCAGAGGGGGGGGGTGGGGGTCTAAGTCACTGAGGGGCGCTGACGGGGAGGGGTGCGACCCAACCGACGCAACGGAGGGCTGCGCGACTTGCGACGGCTCGGGCGCCCTGAAGGGTCAGCCGCAGGCCGCCAACCCCCCCACGACGTGGGCGGCTTCTTCGCGGCCTCGTCCTGGCCGCCAGCACTCAGAGGTCAGACGCCAAGCGCACAACGGCGGGAACTTGTTCATCAGCCCCTCATCCTGCAACAACTTCTTCACACGCGCCTCGCCAACCGTCCATTGCGGCTGCAGCCGCTTCACGTCCGCAAAGATCTTCCACGGTCAGCGGGAACAGTCCTTCGGCTCAACTCTCTTCAGGCCGAAGTCAGGGTTCTCCGTTTTGATCGTCCTCACGACCGCAAGCAGCTCCTCCTTTGATGGCTGTGACATTGTAACAGAACTTTTAGTGCTCTTTTAAATTCCTTGCGGATCTCCTGCGGAACTCCTTCACAGCACCCATGACATTTGGTGGAGCTCCCAGAGGCGGACGAGGTGATTGCGTTGGCTGGTTTGAGTTTCCGTTTCCCCTTGACATCGTTGGCATGTCCTCATGAGCACTATTGGGACCTCCTGGTTGAAACCTGACGTCTTCAGGCGGTTTCGGTGGTGGCCGCGGCGGTTTTGGCGGCGGCCGTGGCGGCGGCGGCGGCCGCGGTGGTTTTGGCGGGGGGCGAGGTGGATTTGGCGGCGGCAGGGGTGCACCTCGTGGAGGTGCGCGTGGAGGGTTTGGCAAGCCTATGCGCGGTGGCCGCGGCGGCATGCGCGGGGGTGCGAAAGTTGTTGTGGAGCCGCACCGTCACAACGGGGTGTTCATTGCCAAGGGCAAGGAGGACGCCCTCGTCACAAAGAACCTCGTCCCTGGCGACACCGTCTACGGCGAGAAGAAGGTCGTCGTTGAGGTCGAGCCCCCCCCCCCTTTCCTCCCCCCCTCTGACCGCACGAGGAGGGGGAAAACAAAGTCGAGTACCGCGTCTGGAACCCCTTCCGCTCGAAGATCGCGGCGGCAATCCTCGGCGGCGTCGACAACATTTGGATCGGCCCCGGCTGCAAGGTCCTCTACCTCGGCGCCGCGTCCGGCACGACCGTCAGCCACGTGTCCGACGTGATCGGCCCAACGGGCGTCGTGTACGCCGTCGAGTTCTCCCACCGCTCTGGCCGCGACCTGATTTCGATGGCGAAGCGGCGGACGAACGTCGTGCCGATTGTCGAAGACGCGCGCATGCCTCAGAAGTACCGCATGCTCGTCCCGATGGTCGACGTCGTGTTTGCGGACGTCGCACAGCCGGACCAGGCGCGCATCGTCGCGTTGAATGCGCAGTACTTTCTAAAGAACGGGGGCCACTTTGTTATCTCGATCAAGGCCAACTGCATCGACTCGACGGTCGACGCGTCGGTTGTGTTCGCGCGGGAGGTGAAGAAGCTCATGGAGGAGAAGTTCAAGCCTGCGGAGCAGCTGACGCTCGAGCCGTACGAGAGGGACCATGCTGTGGTATGAGCGCTGCGCGCATGGCGTTGTAACGCAAAAGGTGATCGGGTCGTACCGCGCCGCCAAAAAGGACAAGACGGCGGCATAGAGTCTGCGTGGCGATGCGTGTTAGTTTGTATGATAGCAAGTTCAGTTTTGTTCAATGAGTGAATCCCTCCTCCCCCTCCCCTCACGAAGCCGCTCCAAAGCCGCAGGGGCCCCTGCAGTTGCCCCGTGCACGCCCCTTGCTCAAATTCCCTAAATAAAATTCTTTAGCTTCGATATGGTGGTCACGGTCATTCTCGGCGCTCAGTGGGGGGACGAAGGCAAGGGCAAGCTCGTCGACGCTCTCTCCCAAAGCGCAGTTTCCGTCCCCTTGCGCAGCCCTCACGCGCCAGCATGTCGTCGCGCGCTGCCAAGGCGGCGCCAACGCCGGCCACACGATCGTCGTCGAGGGGAAAGTGGTCTGTGGCCGCCGCAACGCCGCTCACGCCGCAGTTCAAGTTCCACCTCATCCCAAGGTGCAGTTCCACCCCCCCCCCCCATACGACGGCCTCTCACTCCCAAAGCGGGATTTTGAACCCCAACGCGGTCTGCATCCTCGGCAACGGCATGGCCATCCACCTCCCGACCTTCTTCGCGGAGATCGACGAGCTGCGCCGCCACGGCGTCAACTTCGACGGCCGCCTCCTCATCTCCGACCGCGCCCACATCCTCTTCGACTTCCACCAGATCGTCGACGGCCTCGCCGAGGCGGAGCTCGAGGGCGCAAACATCGGCACCACCCGCCGCGGCATTGGCCCCTGCTACAGGTCTCGGGGGGGGGGGGGTTCTGATCGCCAGCTCCAAGTCGAGCCGCAAGGGGCTGCGCTTTGCCGACCTCCTCCACGCGGACGACTTTGGCGAGCGGCTGGAGCGCAACATCCGCAACAAAATGGTCCTTAAAAGCGCTGTGGGGTGACGCTTTTAGAAGCGCTACTCAGGGTTCGACCCGTCGTACGACATTGCGGCGGAGGTGGCGCGCTACGCGGCGTACAGGGAGCTGCTGCGGCCGATGGTCGTCGACGCGGTGCTGGAGATCAACCGCGCGGTGGGGGAGGGCAAGGCGGTGGTGGTGGAGGGGGGGCAGGGCGCGATGCTCGACATCGACTTCGGGACCTACGTCTGGGCGTCCAGCAGACCCCCCCTGACCCCCCAGCCGTACGTCACGTCGTCGAACACAACCGCAGGCGCAGCCGCGACGGGCCTCGGCATCCCCGTGGGGAAGATCGGCGACGTCATCGGTCAGGAGGGGGGGGGTGTGTGACGGCGCAGGGGTCGTCAAAGCGTACACGACGCGGGTGGGAGCGGGGCCGTTTCCGACGGAGGCGCTGGACGAGGCGGGGGAGAAAATTGGGACGATTGGGAAGGAGTTTGGGACGACGACGGGGCGCAAGTGGGGGGGGGGGGGGGGGTGGTGGCGGGCGCGGGCGCC
>JAIYDP010000338.1 GCA_027487435.1 Verrucomicrobiaceae bacterium
CAGCCCGAATTGCTGAACGGCTACGCCGGGGCGATCATCCGCGCAGCCCGCGCCCACAAGGACGAGATCGGCTGCGTGCGGGAGGCGGACATCTACGATCCGAAGTTCGACTTCACCGGTGTCGAGCGGCTGAATCACCGTCCGGATGAGGAGCTGCTGCTGCGGGCGATGGTGCAGACCTTCCTCGACCATTCGCTCTGCATTGCCGAGGACACGTCGCAGGGCCGCCATCTGGTCTTCCCTTCGCAATACCGCCGCGAGAAGGAACTCCCGCGCGATCCGGACATCTTTGTCTCCTACACCTTCAGCGGCGAATGGCAGACGGTCTGGACCACGCTGGTTGTGCGACTGTGGTATAGTCAGGAGTTTGAGCACCGGGAATTGTGGCGGAATGCGGCGGAGTTTGCGTCGCCGAAGAGTTACACACTAGGATTGAAGATCGACAACAAGCAGGGCGAAGGCACCGCGACGATCAGCCTCTACTTCGACCACGAGGTGGCGGAGGACTTAAAGGTCATCTTCATCGAGTATGTCCACCGCCACCTCGCAAAGTATGCCTGCGAGGTGACCCGCGACCGGCGCTATGTATGCCCAGAGTGCGGGAAATCTGTGACGAATACCGAGGCGGTGCGCCGCCGGAAAGAAGCCGGCAAGGAATTTATCAACTGTCAGGAGTGTGACGACGTAAAAGTACCCTTCATTGATTTTATCGAAGAGCGGCTGAAGAGCGATCCCGTTGCCCGAAAGATTCTGGCTATGGACGAGACGGCCACGCGCGCACTCGACACGCAGGCGCTGGAACAAATCCTCATCGGCCACATGATGGCCATCGCGGGCGAGGCGAACCAAATCTTCCGACCGGTGACGATGTTCGACCACGGCATTGATGGCGAAGTGGAGTTCAAGGACAACAACGGCAAGGCCAGCGGCAAGCGCATCTACATCCAGCTCAAGAGCGGGAACTCCTACCTGCGCACCCGCAAAGGCGATGGCAGCGAGGTCTTCGACGTGAAGGACGACCGCCATCTCGAATACTGGATCAGCCAGCCGGTGGACGTGTATCTCGTCATCCGCCAGACAGACGAGCTAAGTGGCCAGCAAGTCATCCGCTGGATGAACGTGACGCGTTACCTCAAGGCCCGGAAGGACAAGAAAAGCCGCCAGATCATCTTCACCGGAGAGAAGCTGGACATGGAAGCGGTGTGGAAGGTGCGGGATGTGTTCTTCCCGCAGAGGTGAAGAACACGGAGTTCGAAATCTACCACGGAAACGGGGAGAATTTCTTGTGACGAATTCGGAATGACGAATGGCCTGAGCTTCGCATTTCGTCCGTTAGCTATAGTCCGACCAACGCTTTAGCCGAAGACGTGCGCTTGAAAAAGCCACGGCCTCGCTCCCCAATCCGCCTCCGACTTCGCCTTCCTCCTCCACGGCTTACACTTCCTGAAAGACGAAGGCGTGATGGACATCATCCTGGAGCATGGCGTAATCTCCCGTGCGGTGCCGAGGAGAGCATCCGCATCAAGCTGCTGAAAGACGGCCACATCGTAACAAACATCGGTCTGTCCCTGCTGCCCTTGCTCCCGCCTGCTGTGCTGATATTTTTTCAGCAATCTTGGATTTACCGCTTGCGTCCTGCGGCGGCTTTTGTTCAGTGTTTTATTATATCAAAAAACATTAGCCATGATCATTTCACTACCCCAGTCCATCCTCCAAGCCGAAGAGATCGAAGCGCTCATCGCTGATCAAACCCAGAAGCACAAAGCCCTCTAGACGCACAAGAAAGGCCTGAGGCATCAGCTTTTCCCATTCATGAAGGAGGTGGATGCATGAGTGCGAAACAAATGGGTCGGGCTTTCAGCCCTTCGGAAATGATTCGATCAAGATTCCTAGGGCGTTGCCCTAGGCTGGTATGGGATTGGGTCTTTGGCCCAGAAAATCATACAGCGCCAACGGCGCGATTTCATACCAGTCTAGGCCATCGGCCTAGGTATGCGACACCCACACAAATTGAGGGCTGAAAGCCCGACCCATTTCACCGCACCTGCCACAATCGCTCTCGTATCCGCTGACGCACATCGTCTTTATTACCAAAGACCAGGGCCCTGTGCTCGATGTCACGGTGCACCCTTTACAGCACGCCTATCTCGCGACGGTCGCCCGCAACGTGGATTGCGAATGTTTCCGCGACGGCGGTATCGCTGACCAAATGCATCTCGCCGCGCGCCCTATCGCCGAAAAACTCCGGATGCTCGATGCCCTGCGCGAACGGGCCCTGCTGCTACTCCCTGAGTCGTCATCCATCGTCAGCGAAGAGCTGTCAGCATATCGCGCTGAAGAAACACCGCCTAGGACCGACACCTGCCGATCGAAGTTGTATTCCACTCACGGGGATCTTTGAACTGTTAGGCTTGTGAGATCCCGCGCTTCAAAAAGCATGATTGGACATCAGCCAAAGCACTCCTGTGTGGTTATGCTCCCATATTTTACCACCGCGGCGTTGGATGGTTTGTTCCATGAATCCAAATTCGATGCGTGTGGTATCATTCAGCTTATGGCCGATGCCGACGAATGCTCGGTTTTGGTCAAAATCATTGCCTTTCACATTGTGACCAAAGTTCAAGAACACCTCATTCGACAAGGCAAGGTAGGTTTTTTTCGACTGTGTTAGAGGAATCGTGGTGCGTAGCATGTAGCGAAAGCGATTCTCAAAGCGCCAATTGCCCACATCCCAGTCTCCTCCCCCATTATTTTGCATTTCGCCGATCCAGCGTTGTTCTAGACGAAAGCGATGGGTCCAGTCCAAGCCCATCCATTTTTTGGTGTGGGAAACTTGCTGCCAGAAGCGATGTTCTGGGAATTCATGAAGGGCAGGAAAATCACCATAGGGGTAGGTATCGACATGCGCATATCCCATCGAGAGCATGGTAGAGGGATTGAGTTGGTAGTTGACTCCGGGGCGGAATAGAGTTTGCTGCCAGTCGCTGCCCAAATCAGACCTTCGGATCTGCCCTTCTAAGTGAACGCCCCACTTCGATCCAACGATCGGGTGATCTCCAGCGTAGTTCAGCCAAAGATTGCCGTTCGAGTCATGTTTGTCTGCAAAAAGAGACGAGGTATTTAGGGCTGCAATGGCAATAAATCGAGAAATTTTCATACGTAGCTATTAGTTATTTTTTGAATCGTGCTGCCTCGGGGTGATGCGAAACGGGACTATGATCACTCAAGCCCTCAATGATCAACTCTCGATTTTCCAATTTCCAATCAATCGCGAGCTCCTTCATCTTTTTAAATACCGTATGGTCGACAAATTTTGTCCCTGAAAAATCAACCTTGATCGCATCGTGCTTGCTGAGCGCTAGGATACGCTTGCGCAGTGGCAACCAATTGCTGAAGACAACCGACTTGGAGATGTGCAAGGTGGGCATGGATTCACCCTCCTTGAGTTCAACTTCTGGGCGAAACAAGTTTCTAAATGCGGTGCCTGCCATAATGTGCAGAATCATTTTCACGATAATGCCCACCGCGATTCCGATCAGCAAATCCGTAGCTAGCGTGGCGATCATTGTGGCTAGGAAAACAACGAGTTGCCCTTTGCCGACGTGCCACATGTGGACAAACTCTTTGGGTGAAGCCAAGTTGTAACCCGTGAAAACCAACATTCCAGCAAGAGCTGCCAGTGGAATGTTATTGAGCAACAATGGCACCGAAGCGACGAGAAGCAGCAGAAAGGCACCATGATAGAAATTCGCCCAACGGGTGCGGGCACCATTGTTGACGTTGGCACTCGAACGAACGATTTCACTAATCATCGGGATTCCGCCGATGCAGGCTACAGCCGTGTTGGCAATGCCCACGGCCAAAAGGTCACGGTTGAGATCCGTGCGGCGTTGCCATGGGTCTAAGAGATCTACGGCTTTAGCACTGAGCAATGATTCAAGAGTGCCAACGAGAGAATACATGATGATCCATTTGATGCTCGCAAGGCTGGTGATGGCCGAAAAGTCAGGGTATTTGATACCGGAAAGCATATTCGTCGGCAAAGAGACCAAATACTTAGGCCCCACCATGTAGTCCTTGCCATGAAATGAATACATGTGCTCATTTTTGATGCCTAAGTAGAGTGCAATGGGAGTGGCGACAAGTAGCACAAGAAGCGGGCCAGGGATGGCTTGATAGATTTTGTTTTTGATGAAAAGTCGGCTAAACAGCAGCAGCAGGGCGATACCACCAATCATCGCAATTTCTGGATTCATTGTCGCGAAGCTATGAGGAATCTCCGCAAGCAACTCTAACGGCTCCTTTGCATGTGCCGATACACCGAGTGCCACGTGGACTTGTTTGGAGATGATAATGACACCAATAGCGGCAAGCATGCCGTGCACTGCGGCTACGGGAAAAAACTCGCCGAGTGTACCCCACTTCAACTTACCGAAGAGGATCTGCAATACACCAGCGACTACGCCTACAGCAAGTGCCTGTTGATAGCCTAGCTCTTGCACCGACCCGAGGATGATCGCGATCATACCTGCGGCGGGTCCCTTGATGGTCAGTTGCGAATTGCTTAGAAATGGCGTCAGCATACCACCGATGATTGCCGTGAAAATTCCCGCGATCGGCGGAACTCCAGAAGCAATGGAAATGCCTAAGCATAAAGGAAGGGCAATCAAGAATACAAGGAATCCCGACAATAAGTCGCGATGCCAAGGACCTTTGTTGTCCAAGCTGTTCTTGCCCTGCTGTGGAGGCAGGGATGTTTTATCGTGCGATGTTTTCGATGACATAGTAGTTTCGGATTCGTTGCGAATGCGTAAGAATATTGCCATGATCAGCGATGAATTCCTATCCCCCCGACAGGGTATATTTCCCCCCTGCACGGGGGTAGCCTCGAATGGGTGATCAATATACCCTGAAGGGGGGATAGGATTTTTGTTTACGTCGCGATAGAATGCAGCACGTAACAATGGAAACGATCCACAATCATAACCATGGCACTGAGGAAAATCATTCGCCTATAGCAACTTTGCAGCACGCTTTAGAACATGCCACGCATTACCTGCACGCTCAAGGGCCGATGGGAGTTTTCGTCCATCACAACACATTGCATGCCTTTCAGCATCTGCCATTTGAGGAGGCTGTCATTCGTGCTGCGGAAACATTTCATGCCGAGCCCTACTTGTCAGAGCAAGACTATCAGGAGCATCGCAAACAAGGTCGTATTCTGGATCGCGACATCGATGAGATTCTATCGCGTGAGCCTGATGCCGTAGTGATCGAGGGAGTGCTAACGCGGCGAGAATTGCGGCGGGTGTTACTCATCCCTGGAGTGCGCCGGGTCAATCATGGCAACCTATCTTGGCAGATCGAAGAAGGTAATTTTCTCCATGAATTTCGCAAAGATCTTCCTGCTACTGCGGAGCGCGCACTCGCCTCAGATCAACCTGATCGATTATGGAACGTCTGCAAATCCCGCTACAAAATCGAAGCCAGTAACGAGCTACGAAAACCGAAACGGCCAGCGGAAGCCATCGAGCAAACACATGAGATTCAACTCGATGAGATCGTCAATCCCCTCATGGTACGATTGGTGAGTTCCTACCTTGACCAAGGCCTGGCCTATTGGCCGATGCCCATGAGAGAGCAAGGGCTCCTCAAGGCAACACGTGCACTTTTTGCATCGACGATTTTGAGCGATATGCCTCTTTACATGAAAGGAGTGATCGCAGAATTCCGCGGGCAAGCAGAAATGAATCTGGATGCGGAAGAGACCGTATTTTCCCAATTGGAACAACTCGGCGTGCCGGAAGAGGAATGGGAAAGCTTCGTCGTGAGCGAACTTCTGGCTCTCCCTGGTTGGGCAGGATTGGTAAAATGCTTGGAAGCTGATCCACTGCTCGCACCTCATGAAAGACCTGAATTTCGCTTGATGGAATTTTTAGCCATCCGCTTGACCCTAACAAAAGTCGCCCTGCACAATATCGCCAACAGCACGGTAGCGTGGCGAGATACGATTCTGAAATCAAAGGCACACTTTGATCCACTAACGCATCAGGCGCGGCTGTTCGATGCCTGCCAACTACTGGGATTTCCTAGCATGATGTTAGAAAGCATTTCAGATGAGGCATTTGCATCGTTGTGCAAGGAATTGGAATTGTGTGGTGAATGGGAGCGCAGACGTTTGCTGCACCTTGCTTACGAACTGCGGCATGAGCGGCAAATCTTGATACCCATAGCTCGGCATCACGCCTTGCCATCGTTGAAACAACGAGATGATCGCTTGGAGGCACAGGTGATTTTCTGTATCGATGAACGTGAGGAATCGATTCGTCGCGCATTGGAAGAAATCGATCCACTGACGGAAACCTATGGCGCGGCGGGATTTTTCGGATGCGCTGTGGACTACACTGGATTGGACGATCCGCGAGGAGTGGCGCTGTGTCCGGTAGTCGTAAAACCCGGACACAAGGTGGAAGAAGTCGCGTTAGAAAGTCATGTGCGTAAAGGCAGCAAGAGGCAGCAAATGCGACGAATGTGGGCTGGAATTCTGCGCAGCAGCAGCATTGGCAGTAGGACATTGGTGAGGGGAACGTTGAGCACAGCCTGTCTGGGATTCTTGAGTCTCTTTCCTATGGCGCTACGAATTCTAGCTCCGAGAAGCTATTCAAAAATCATGGCTGCACTCAATCGGCTTTTTTTACCAGAACCACGAACCGAGCTGCGCTTTATGCGCAATGATGATGAGTCCCGCAATGCCACGACGGGGTTGCTCGCTGGATTTAGCTTCTCTGAAATGGCAGATCGCGTAGCCAATATGCTCAATCCGATGGGAATGAACAAAGCGCATGCTCGC
This sequence comes from Verrucomicrobiaceae bacterium, assembly GCA_027487435.1. Taxonomy (GTDB): domain Bacteria; phylum Verrucomicrobiota; class Verrucomicrobiia; order Verrucomicrobiales; family Akkermansiaceae; genus UBA956. The sequence goes on from JAIYDP010000338.1 coordinate 6,851, forward strand.
CTCGTTATTGTCGTCGGGCATGGCAGTAGCAGCCTCAACAATCCTTTCGTTTCTGCGTATTGCTGCGGTGCATGTGGTGGACGCTCAGGCGCGCCCAATGCTCGCCTCTTTGCCTTAATGGCGAATCAACCAGAGGTGCGTATTTTATTAAAAGAACGCGGTGTTCATTTACCAGACGACACCTGGTTTATCGGCGGTTATCACGATACATGTAGCGATGCCGTTGATTATTTTGATACGGATCTGATGCCAGCAAGTCACGCGGCAGACCTCAAAAAATTACGCGTGAAGATGGATGAAGCACGGGCCCGATCGGCACACGAACGAACGAGGCGTTTCCATTCCTTCAACAATCAGCGATCCGTCGCTGCGGCATTGCGCCATGTGCAGGAACGCTCCGAGCATCTCGCTGAACCACGTCCCGAATACGGACATTGCACCAACGCTGTTGCCTTTGTAGGCAGGCGATCCACGACGCAAGGCTTGTTCCTCGACCGACGTGCTTTTTTGGTAAGCTATGATGCCGCAAATGATCCTGTGGACAAATTTTTAGCCGCCGTTCTCGGTGCCGTCATCCCCGTCTGTGGAGGAATCAATCTGGAATACTATTTCAGCACCGTTGATAATGAGGTGTATGGCTGCGGCACCAAATTGCCCCACAACGTCTCTGGTCTGGTCGGCGTGATGAACGGCTATCAAGGAGATTTGCGAACCGGCCTTCCATTGCAAACGGTGGAAATTCACGAGCCCGTGCGCATTTTGTTTATTGTCGAAACCACAGCCGCGCGATTGCTTCCGGTAATCCATGCCAATCCCCTGCTCACGGAGTTTTTGGAAAATCGCTGGATCAGGTTATCGATCATGGATCCAGACACCGGGAAAATTCAAATCTATCGCGGCAATCATAACTGGGAAGATCTAACAGGCGACGAAGAGCCACTCCCCATCGCGACGACTTCCATCGCCTACTATCAAGGGAAATCGCAGCACCTTCCCGTAGCCAGAATCGCGCAAAAGCTCGCCACACCAGCCTAACATTTTTCCATCATGATGAACGCGAATTTTTTATTTTTCCTCATACTCGGATTGCCACTAACAACATTTCTCCTACTAAGTCTTCTGTGGCTTGTGGGAATTACAGCGAGCGAACGAGTCATCGGACGAACCACCAAAGTGATTTATGGCGTGATGTTTCTCGCTTTGATCAGCTTGATTTACCTGATGCTTCAACAGCCAGAACACTGCCTGCACATTCGCTTAGGCGAGTGGTTTCGTGTGGGCGAATATGAATACCCACTGGCCTTTCAGTTTGATCGACTGACCTTGCCGTTCTTTGCATTGACGGTGATTCTTACGGGCATTGTTGGCAGCTTTAGTATCACCTACCTTCATCGTGATCCTGGTTTTTTGCGTTTCTTTCTTTTGCTGTATCTCTTTTCGTTTGGAGCCATGTTGGTCTTTTCCGCAAGCTCTTTGGATCTACTTATTGGTGGGTGGGAGATCGTCGGCATCACCTCGGTATTGCTGATTTCGTTTTTTCAATATCGCCCGGAACCCGTGAACAATGCCTTGCGAGTGTTTGCAACGTATCGCGTCGCGGATCTTTTCATTCTCGTTTCGGTATTTCTCGCACACCACTGGTTTGGCTCGGCGGACTGGTCACAGCTCAAGGTGATTGCCGCAAGTCCCGCTCTAACCGAAAACACTCCTTATGCCGTTACGGTTTTTGCCATTCTATTGGTTTTTGCTGCTAGTGGAAAATCGGCACAAGGTCCCTTCTGTAGCTGGCTGGCAAGGGCAATGGAAGGCCCCACACCATCAAGCGCGATTTTCTATGGTGCCATCTCGGTACACGCTGGGCCATATCTTTTGCTTCGTGTGGAACCGCTCATTCGGCAATCCACTTTTGCGACGTCGTTGCTATGTTTTATCGGGGCTACTACCGCGATCTTCGCAACCATGCTTCAGCGTAGCAGCACAGATGCAAAAACATCGCTTGCCTATGCTTCGCAAACACAGCTTGGCATCATCTTTGTGGAAATCGCATTAGGCTGGCATGATTTGGCCATGCTTCACGTTTTGGGTCATGCCACGGTGCGAGCCATGCAGTTTCTGCGTTCGCCATCGATGATGAGTGACTACCACCGCGTTCATTCGGGAGCAGGTGGGCAACTCAGTGCCACAGGTGTTCATTATGATCGATTGTTACCCGAGAGCATTCAACACAAGCTGTATTGCTTCACAATCTTCCGCGGTTTCCACGATGCCATGATTCAACGTTTCCTAGTGCTTCCGCTCTGCAAAGTCATTGGGATATTTCGATGGATGGAAGGCAGGAGAAATCATCTAACGACATCGAGTCAGCAAGAAAAATGCGTTAGATCATCAAAATCGTAAATACGAACAATAGAATTCCTCATGCCTACCTATCTTAACCTTCCCTACCTTAGCCTCGGTATTGCAGCCATTCTCGCGGGGGCCGTGGTATGTTTGCCTCGTTTTCATGGTAAATCTCCTCGTCGAAACGCCTTGCTCTGCTTGCTCTTTGCTGCCTCAGCCTTTGGTATCGCCTTATGGCAAGTGTCGCAACAACCTACCACAGTTCTTCTTGATCCGTGGATTCCATGGTTTGAGGCGGATTCGTTAGATGGCTTACCATTGGTCATCTATGCGGTAGTAGCTGCAATAGCGATTTGCTTAGCACCGCGCCGCGACGTACGAGGATTGTCTCTAACGGGGATTCTCATTCTGGTGCTTGGGACCGAAATAACCTATGCTGCCGCGAACCTAACAGCATTGAATATTGGTTGGTGGATCAGTTGTGTTCCGTTCGTTTGGAACTTTTTTGATGGTGGCAAAGAACGCAACGTCACTCGTATCGCACTACTTTCAAGCGCTGTTATGCTAACCGTAGCATCGTTGTTGTTTGGTAGTACGGATGTGCACACCATGACATCGATCTCGCAGGCAAGTTTGATATTTCTCGTCATCGCGGTAGTAATCCGCAAAGGACTATTCCCCTTTCATGGCTGGACCTTGCGGGCTTTTGAAAGTGGTCCTCTTTTACCTACGGCACTACTTTTCAATTCGCATTTAGGAGCATTGCTCGTAGCACGCTCTGAATCTGCGGCATTACCTGCTGCTGCCTATCAGATTTTGGATCTCATTTGCATCATGGCACTCGTTACGGCATTGGTAACAAGCTTACGCGGATTCATCGAAAAAAATCCACGTCGCATGCTGGCATTTGTCTGCATCAGCCAAGCGAGCTTTATTCTCGCAGGTTTATCGACCTCGAATGCGGCGGGAGTCATGGGCGGCATGCTGCATTGGATGGTGGTAACGTTGGCTTCTACGGGCCTCATCGGAATCTTACGCATCTTGGAAGTGAGAGTCTTGGATGTTGCTGATCCGAATCAACCGCTCGGCCTAGCGGTGCGTGCTCCGCGATTGGCTACCTTTTTTTTACTTTGTGGCCTTGCTCTTGTTGGCCTACCAGGAACCATGGGCTATTGTGCCGAAGATTTATTATTTCACGGCGCACAAGAAAGGCATCCGATTTTGGGCATCTTTCTACTTTTAGCCACAGCCTTTAATGCGATCAACCTACTGCGACTCTATAGCACCTTGTTCTTGGGAGTTCTGCCGAAGAATGTCATTGAGATTAGCGATGCGATGCCTCGCGAACGGTGGCCTCTTTCCCTCCTCATCGTCGCGCTCATCGTTGGCGGCTTGTTTCCTTCGCTACCTGTCGCCATGAGACGTTCTGCGATGGAACTTTTCCCTCTCGATCACACGCATGATCAAAACCATGGGAATACGCATCACTAAGACGCCAGAGAATCTTCATCAAACCCGAGATCCGCAATAGAGTTCCAGAAAGTCGCTGCTAGGCTTTGATGTGCAAGGTGTTTCAAGACTGCTGCGGGCTACATCCAACGATACTGCGCCAAGGTCTGAAATGCCTTGTGTGGCAAATGATGACAGCGAATGGCAGCGTGAACCTTAGGATTTCGGGTCAAATCGTGCAAACGCAGGAAATGTAAAAAAACTATTGCCAACGACTGCCGATTGATTCATGTTCTGCGCCGTCACCCCACGGTGATACTCTACGTGGAGAGTGAATGGACCAAGGTTGATTTCTGAATCCAACTCTCACACACAATGCGCGGAATACCTATTGCTTTCCCCATTGCTGCTATGGTGCTCACGCGCCAACTCCACAAACCCTGCGCATTCTCATGTCTTTTTCCAGAGACAAAAGCCTTGCACCCGAGCTCTGCGCTTTCTCATATCCTCATCATTCTTCATGGCCGGACATAACAAGTGGTCGAAAGTCAAACACATCAAAGCTCGCGTTGACGCGGTCAAAGGTCGCGTGTTCTCGAAGTGCGCCCACGAGATCGCTCTCGCAGCCAAAGCCGGTGGTGGCGATCCGCTACTCAATGCCCGCTTGCGCACTGCTATCGATAACGCCAAAGCCGTCTCAACCCCACGCGAAAACATCGAACGTGCCATCAAAAAAGGCACTGGAGAACTCGGCGGCGCTGCGATCCAAGAAATCACCTACGAAGGATACGGCCCCAACGGAACAGCCTTCCTCATCGAAGCTGCTACCGACAACCTCAACCGCACAGCCCAAGACATTCGAACCATTTTCTCGAAAAATCAAGGCAACCCAGCCACTCCCGGAGCTGTTTCCTACCAATTTGACCGCCGTGGACAGATTCTGCTACCTGCGGACTCTGTGAGTGAAGAAGCCATTTTCGAAGCCTCCATCCTTGCTGGCGCTGATGATGTCCAATCCGACGAAAACGAACACACCATCCTATGCCAGCCCGCACAGCTGGCAGCAGTGGCGTCACAACTCAGAGCCAGCGGCTACAATATCACCTCCGAAACTTTCGTATCCATTCCCCAAACACCCCTCCTCATCTCCGATATCACCGTGGCTCGTCAATGCCTCAAACTCTACGATCTCCTCGATGCCTACGATGACACCCTAAACGTTTTCACCAATTTTGAATTGTCGGATGCCGTCATGGCAGAACTCGACAGCTAATCCCTTTTCCCCAGAAACGCATGAGCGAAACCACAGAAACCCCAGACAGCAACCTCGTTGCACCTCGTAAAACAGCCCGCAAAACGGCAAAAACCGCAACAAAGCCAACTCAACCGAAATCTCCCGTCCCCGCGGTTGAACAAAGCGTTGTAGCTCCAAAAACAGCCACCAAACGAGCCCCCCGGAAAATAGCGGCGACTGCTGCGGCGAAAGAGACCGCCCCTCCGCCGCCACCGATTGCCCCTGCTTCAGAGACAAAACCAACCAAAGTCGCACGCAAAAAAGCCACCGCAACAACTGCAACGACTCCCCAACCCCCAACCAAAAGCGAACCAACTCCCGTTGTTCCAGTAGTTCCCCCAGCACCTGCCCCCACCAAAGCCCCTCCCACCCTCAACGTTCGCATAGCAAAAAGCGCCCCCGCTCCCTCCCTCCCTCCCTCTCCCCCTCTTCAACAAACGCCCCCTCTTCAACAAACGCCCCCGCCCCAACAGCACGCTCCCAAACCCCACCCCCAGCAGCAGCAGCATCAACGCCCTCCTCATCAACAGCAGCAACAGGATTTTAAGAAAAACAAATTCCAGAACCCTAACAAAAACCGCTTCGAGAAAAACAAAAATAACAAATTCTCCAAGCAACCGTATAAGCCAGCTGATCCCGATAGCGAACGTGCTAATGCTCAATTCGATGGACCAAAGTTCGATGTCGAAGGCTTGTTGGAACTCGGCCCCAAAGGCAATGGTTTCCTGCGCCCATTGAAGCGTAACCTAGACATCGGCAAGGATGATCCCTACGTCAGCATTCAGCTCATCCAGAAGCTCGGACTGCGCCCTGGTGCCGTGCTCCAAACCTTGGCACAAAAGTCTTCCCGCGGCACGCAAGTGGTTGAAATCACCAGCGTCAATGGCATGCCTGCTGACGAGGCTCGACGTCTTCCTCATTTCGATGAACTCACCGCCATCAATCCCTCCAAACGCATCCCTTTCGAAAACGACCAAAATCGTTTCACCACTCGGG
>JAIYDP010000195.1 GCA_027487435.1 Verrucomicrobiaceae bacterium
GATCATGATCGTGCGGCAGTCGCCGATAAAAGAGTCTTTCAGAACTTCTGTTAGCTTTGAGCCGCGGAATGGTATGTGGCGGTGGTCTTGGTCAAGCGCGCGGATGCACTCTTTAAGCGCTAAAAGGGACTTGTTAATCTCCGCGCTCTCAAGCCGGGTCGTGCGGTCGTTGTCGGACGTGTCCGACGCGCGCTCAGACCCCGCGAGGTCGATGAAAGAAAACTTACCTGCGCCGTTAAGATCTATTCAAAAGAGGGGGGGGTACCCCAGATCTTCGTGCCGCGGCGGAGGGAGATTTGGAGGATCGCGTGGGAGCGGGAAGAGTCCAGATTTGCGCCAGTAGCAGCTGCGGCGTGAGCGGAGGGAGAGGGAGGATGAGGCGCGGCGCGGAATTGGGGGGGGGGGGGGGGGGTACCCGTGCTGCGAGCGGCGTTGCCCATGTCGATGATCTGCATCAGCTCTTGGACATTGTCGACCGATCGCTCCTCAAGCCCGACGATGCAAACGTTTTGCTTCCCGTCCTCTGCAGGGGAGTTAAAAAGCGCAGTGCAGTACGTCGTTAAGATTCAACTTGTCAATGAAGCGCAACCCCCACGCAACCTCGCGCCACAAGCTTCGAGCGATTCGTAAGGAGGTCAAACAACTTCCCGCCATAAATCTCTGCGTGTGTCAGCGCCCCCCCCCCCCCGACTCACCAAAGAACGACACCCATACTTTAAGATCGGCGTACTTGGACTCCCGCAGCCCCGCGAAGATGTCCTTTGCGGCGAGGAGGTAGAGGCCTGGCGTCTGCGCGTTGCCCATCATCGTGTGCGTCTTGCCCGCGCCGGTCTGGCCGTAGGCGAAGCACGTGGCCTTCATTTGTTTGAACACGCACTCCACCAGCGGGCCTGCGGTGCGGCGGTAGATCTCATCGTTGTCGACTTCTTCGCTGAAGACCTCGTCGAAAACAAACTCGTGCGTCTCGACGTACTTTGTTAAGTCGACCTTTTGCCTGCGGCATCAGTCGACGAGGCTGCGGGAGGGACTTGGGCTCTAAGACAGTGATCGTCTGCACGTTGTCCGCTTCAATCACGTCCGAGTCCCCCCGCGTCTGCTCTTTTTTCATCATCGGCCGCTTCCGCACCACAACGCGGATCCGCTCAGCGCGCGACGCACCTCCCTTCGCGTCTACAGCCACCTGCGCCGGCACCTCCTTCAAAACTCGCTCGTCCCGCACGGGCCGCTCGTCCCGCACGGGCCGCTCCTCGCGAACAGGTCGCTCCTCCCGAGCGGGTCGCTCCTCTCGGCTCGGACGGGCTTCTTCGCGAGGGCGCTCTTGCTCTCGAGCGATAGGGCGATCTTGTCCTGGGCGGTCGGCGGCTTCATAGCCCATGCGCTCTGGGGCAACTCGCTGAGGGACCGGACGGGGCTCGGCTGCGTCCGGCTTTTCACGGTATCGATCGACTGCTGGAGCTTTCGGGGGCTCCGCTGTAACCGGCTTGGCTACAAGAGCGTTTTCCCTCCGAAGAACTTGGAGAAGGGAAAATAGCTTTTTACGATCCTCCATGGACGTGACTTGATACGCGGTGTAGTCTTGGATTGCAAGGTTCAGAAACTTTGATTCGTCGATCGAAGCAAAGCTTTCAACAAAATGGCCAAGCCCTGCACCTGCTAGCCATTCTCCAACTCTGGTGCGCGACATTGTAAAGTCCTTTCTCTCTGTGTGTCGCGAAAAATAGCTGCGCTGTTTCAAAAGCGCAAACCCGGAAATTGAAAAAGTTAACTTAACAGAATCTGAATGATGACACATTTGCAGAGCTGATAAGGAGACGCCGTAATAATCCTTGAAAAGGGTTGAGTCGAGATGCTCTCAAGCATTTTTGGCTTTTCTTTTTGAAACACTACATTTCTTGAAGAAGTCGACAGTGTGAGTGGAGCCAGCTCCTCTGAGGGCTAACAAAGTTAAATGACTGCAATGAATTTAAAGTCGCATGAGGAATCAAGTTTCAAACCGCATCCCCATTGACACGTGTACTTCTGACTTTCCATGAGCGACCTTGGAGCAAGATTCTTCGCCATTCCTTTAACGACGAGATGCGTCATGGTCCTCTGTGTGGCCGTCTATCTCATCGCTGCAACCAATGACGGCGCTGCAGTCATGCTGAAGCTTTGCCCTCACGACGTTTGGCGGTTCCAAAGTAACTCTCTGCTTTCCTCTCCCTCCCTACGATTCGGCCCGACCCTCTCCCCCCTCCCCGCTTCCTCTTTTACAGATCATCCTCACAATGTCAGTATGGCGTCTTATCACCGGCGTTTTCCTCTCAGAGGGCGTCCTCACCCTCGTGATGACTCTTTTCTTCGTCCATTCCGTCCTTTCCTTCATAGAGACAGCTCTCGGAACAATCTCCACCCTCATCCACGTCCTCCTCTTCACCGCCACAACAAGCTTCCTCACCATCCTCTCCCTCACCGCAATGTCCTACTTCCGCCCCTTCCTCCTCTTCACCTGCGCCACGGGCTTCTTCCCCGTCCTCCTCGGCCTCCTCGTCCTCCAAATGAGCGCCGTCTCCTCCCAAACCATAAGGTCCCCTCCCCCCTCTGCAAACACCCTAACACGACAGCTTGTGGGGTCTCTGTGCCGTGCGGCCTCCCCCCCCCCTCCTCCTCCCCTTACCCCCAAAGGTCCCCCCCTACATTTACCCCTGGATCCTCTTCCTCATTTTCACTTTCCTCGGCGCCTCCCCCGTCGAAAATCTCGCCGGAATTGCTGTCGGTTACATTTGTACCCCCCCTCCCGTCCCACCCCGCCTCATCGCTGAAGATAAGCGCGGCCTCCTCTCATTCGCAATCCCCTCCCACGCCGCCATCGCCGACTTCGAGGCGCGCGACGCGTCCCTTCGCGTCCGCCTCTTCGCCGGCTACGTCAATTCGAATCCGGGTGGCCTCACGGGCGCGTACGCTGCGTCAGGCGAGGCTTCTCAGGGGCAGGATCAGCAGGGGGGGGGGTATCGCCTTGGGATGCATCCATTCTGACTTAAAAAGCTCGTCGATGTCGCGCTTTTTGTTCAGGGGAAGGGACGGCGCCTCCTCCCAACCCCACGGCGGAGGCAACGCTGCCCCCGCAGCGTCGGCGCCAACGGGGGCGAGAGACCCCTTCCCCGGCCAGGGCCACCGGCTGGGGGAGCCTGTGAGCAAACGAATCGACTCTCTTTTCATTTTTATTTCCTCTGGCGAAAAGTGCTGACCCACCGCAGGACTCCAACGTGTGACGGTCTTTATTTTTAAGGCCTCTGTATGTACTCACTAAACCCCCCA
>JAIYDP010000375.1 GCA_027487435.1 Verrucomicrobiaceae bacterium
CGTCCTGAAGGTGGATTCACCGTCCTGTTCTGTTGCGCATGTGGATAGCAACAGGCATCCAATCAGAGGAAGAGCGCGCGATAACGCTTGGATGTGAGTAGGCATTTCTTGAGAGAACGTCTAGCTCATCCACGGCGGGAAGGAAAGCCCGAATTCATGGAAGGACGTTGCCCGCCGTTGGATGGAGCGCCTTGTTCGCATTATTTTGTCTTGGCCTTGCGCTTCTCTATCACGTCGGTAGTAAAGCCTCCCTCCTTCGAGCCGTCTTCGGATAGAATCAGCCAATCTGTAATCTCACTTGGCAGAGGCGTTATAGTGTCCCCCTTCTTTTTCTTCTTCAGTGCTACCGGATCGACGGCCAGTATCCCAAGCAACCCGGGGTCATTCCATTTGACGGGCTCTAGCCAAACGTGCTCGATCTCTTCTCCTTCTGACAACTTAACCTTTAGGAGGTAACGCTTGCCTTCTTCCCGCTTCTGAATCGCCTTGATGAACTGCATGAGTGAATCTTGCGCTTTCTTCTGAGCTTCGAGCATTTCCTTGTCTTCGCCATCGACGCCAGCTACATCATCGCGCGTGGGGTGCCTTTCGATTTTCTCGTCTGCGTTCATTGGTGTGATCTGAGTGAGTGCTATTGCACAAATGAGGATTATGTTTTGTTTCATGTTTTCTTGCGAACGTCAAGGTGTGGCAACCGGCTACAGGGAGCGCCACTCCGCAACCGGGTTAAGGGTTGTAGCTAGGAGAATCATTTCGACTCGGGGCGGGTAGCCGGTTGTCCACCACCGCCTTGTTCGGCTTGTTTGTCTGGTATGCGTAGGCGATCGCCGCGAACTCCAAGTAGAGTGGCGAGAGAACGAGCGATCGATTCTGCTCGTTTCTTGTCGGAAGCGACGATCTCAAAGTATGATGCGTATTGTGCCTGATGGGTAGTAACTCGTATATCCTCAGCGAGAATTCGATCCTCAAGCTTGATCATTGGAAGCCAACCGCGCTCCGGCGGGTCACGAAGGAAGGCTCGAATAATGTGAGTGCCGTCTTCATTTTCTTCGATCTCGATTGCTTCGACCTTTGGTAGTGGGAGTTTCTTGATCTTTATCGCAAGGTGAAGCGTCTCTCCTTCAATCTTCGCCGAGGCCATATCGGGCTCCTCGAGCGCCTGGAAGAAGAAGGAGTCCGCCATACCCAATGAGGCCAAAAACAGGGATATTACCACGATATACAGTTTCATAGATTTTGTTGCCGAACGTCCAAGAGCACGCAACCCCACTAGCAGGGGGCGAGCGTTGAACGCGGGGTTAGGGTTCATGATACGGGTGACGTTGTCAACAAGACGGCTAGTGGGGGTTGCTGTGTCTCGACTTGTTCGGTTTCTTAAAACTTCGATATAAAGTCAATCGGCGGAGGGTCAATCGGTGGTGGAGGGGGCTGACCAATGAACGAACTACCGGGTTCAAATAACATTGACGTGCCTGTAAATGACTGAGAACTACCGTCCAATGCTATTCTAGCAAACGAGTCCGCACCCTTAAACATCCTCAGTATCGCTGACTTATTCAGCACAGTGACCGAACCGTGAAGAAAAATATTAGTCCCGTCCGATGATATTGACATGCTATCACTCCTTAAATTTATACCGTTAGGAGAAACAATCTTAACATTGCCTTTGGCGCTATGGCCTCCAATATGATCTGCGGTTAATTCGTATCCCAACCGTGACAACACACCTAAATTCTCGCGCTCTGCACGCTGACGACGGGTGGAGCTAGTGTTGGCTCCATACATCAACTGATTAGGCTCAACAGACGTGATGCCTTCGCCATTTAAATCTGTGGAAGAAGCAGTTCTATTCTTACGACTATCCTCGATCTTGCAGATTACTAGAATAGCCGCGACGACGCAGATCGCTAGGCCAGCCAGTAAAGACATGTGTCGACGTTTCATATATTTTATTACCGAACGTAAAAGCGCATGCACCACTACCAGCAGCGGCGAGCGTCGAACGCGGGGTTAGCTTTGTAGTTAAGGAAAGTCATGGAAACAGGGCGGCTGGTAGTGGTTGGATGGCGCGTCTTGTTCGCTTTTCTCATTAGTCTTCCCTCGTCAGATCCTTGAGAATTTTCCGGGCCAGAATCCGACAGTTTGTAGCCCCCTTTATTTCCGTGATGCAGGCTCGGCCTTCGCGTGGAAATCCTTACTCGCTGCGTTCACATCCTCCTGACTCAGTTCAATTGTGCAGGCAGGCCGAGTGTCCAAAAGAATACGCCTTGCGATAAGCGGATTGATGACATCCGGCACATTCCGATGTGTGGCACCCGGGACTGGTAAAAACTTCACTAACGGATTCCGATTGGCCTGTTTAAGAATATTCAAGGACTCAAGATTATTTGCCCCTATATTCCCCTCCATGACGAATGTGGGGGTCTTGATTCCATGCATCCAGTAAAGGGGAGAGCGAAGCTTGGTCTCTCTGCCGTTTTTGCTGTCAAAAGGGAGAATGTTATGGTCATAGCCGCTAACCTCAGCCGCTGGACCATAGGCGAAGACAGCTCTGAAGCGTCCGGTGGATTCGGCGGCGAGCAATGCCATCGTGCCACCGGTGCTTGTTCCCGCGAGATAAATGCGATCCTTATCCACATAGGGCAATTGTGCCAGATGATCTGCGGCAGCGAGAATGTCGTCAATCTCGCCCAGGAAATATTCCTTGCACCCAGGGTTTGCATTCCCTCCGCGCAACGAGGGAAGCATGCCAACGATTCCCGCCGACGCGAAGACCGGCAGTCGCACCTCGGTAGCGGTGCCCTGTTTGATCGAAAACGTGAAACCGCCAGGGATCCAAATAATGGCTGGTTGTTTCTTTCCGTCATTGGGGTTTACCGAAACATAGGCATCCTGTTTTCCAAGCGGAGCGTTGTATTGAATCGTGTCATACAATTCTTTCGGAGCAGGAATCGCGCGGCCCGAGTTGTCCGCCTCCTTCCTGATTAGGTTGGAGGAAAATCCCTTCCTGGCTTCAGCCAAGGTTGGCTCTGTCGAGGCTGTATGAACATCTGGAGCTGCCGAAGTCGTGACGGCACCAAAGACCGCAAAAATCGCAGGTACGACAAATTTTAGAAATGTTCGGGGAGTCTTCGTCATGGAGTGTAGTCGATGTTGAGGCTTTTGTTAGTAGCGAACGTAAAGCACATCCGCCGCTAGTAGCGAGACCGGAAGGCTAAAACGGGTTTGAGGTTGCAGTTACGAAAAATCATCGGGACAGAACGGCTACTAGCGGTTGGATGGTGCGGCTTGTTCGACTTTCTTGAAATATGCATCAAGAATCAATGATGCGCACTCTTCCGAGATCATTTGGTCTGTATATACCTCAATGTCGTAGCTCCTATTCTTATGGACGACTGGGAATTGCGTTTCGGCAAGTCCAATACGACGATCTCCACGAGCGATCTCGCGGCTCTGTAGTACATCCAGAGAACAATGCACTCCCACAACTATATATAATTGAGAATCAAGACCTGCTAAGCAATCTTGATACCATGAATCTCTCTCAAACACGTGATCAATGATTGCGGGAAATCTGCTCGATAGTAACCCTGGGAGAACTGCGTGCATATTAGATATACTGGCTCGAACAAACTCACGTCTAAGGTGGGGATCGGTTACTCCGTCCCACCGAAACATGCTGGTAAAATCATCAATTGCGATGTGCATGAATGGTTCAGGACTAACCTTCTGTATTGCCTTCGCAATGCTGGTCTTTCCTGCGCTTGATGTTCCATTTAGGATGATCGCTGACATGGTAATTTTCTGGTCGAACGTCCAAGGTGACTCGCGCGCGTTAGCGCGTTGAGTCCACCGCCTTGTTCGCTTTATGTGTTTTGATCTCAGCAACAACTGTGTTCAATGCATTAGGCTTCATCTCATATCGATTATCGTCCGCGACATACCACTCAACCATGTCGTCGCTTATCGGTCGAAGTGAAAGGTGCCAGTTCGATCCAGTCCACAAATCTCCGTCTTTCTTGAGAAATGCAATAAACCGACCTTTTGTGACTGGGCAACTCGCACAGATGAACGTCTCTGCTCCATAGATCGTAAATTCTTTGGGAAGCTCTCCCTTCAGGACTTCTTCTACTCTTACTGTTCCCTTCGTTCGGTAAGTCCAAATCTTGCCTTTAGAATCGCTGTCCTGAACAGCGGAAATCTCAATGATGGCAATTGCTTCAGCCTTCTCGATCATCTCTTGCTTGGTTTGGAAATAGGCCTTCGCAAACGCCTGATGTGACAGGCTGCAAGCCACGAGGAGGACGGCGATGAAGATTTTCATTTCTTTAGCGAGCGATGAGCACATCCACCACTAGAAGCGGGGGCGGAAGTGGATCGCGGGGTTAGTTTTGTAATTACGGAAAGTCTTGGAAACAGGGCGGCTTCTAGTGGTTGGATGATGCGTCTTGTTCGTGTTTTGGATTCGAACTCACGTGCGATGCAGAACGACTAGAGACTAGCGAAGAATCCGCCATCGGGCAAGCGGCAAAGTGAAAAGGGCGAAGAATCTACGAAGCAACTCGTGCGAAGAATCGGCAAAGCCCGAGGACACTAACCCAGCCGAAGAATCAACCAACTCGCATCCCGAAGCATGAGTCTTCATTCTCTTCACGAACGATGAGGCCTGGCACACGCTACCGGGAGAGCCCCTCCGCTTCAGGTTGAAGTTTGTCGCCACCCTCCGACTTCGACTCAGTGCGGGTAGCGGGTTGCCCAGTGCCGGCTTGTTCTGCTTGGGTCTTGAAAAATTCTGGTTGGCCGACCTCGCCAACCAAATCGGCCCACTTCTCGTCCCGTAGAAACTCTTCAATGATCTTTCTCTCCTCAACTGCTGAGATAACCTCGAATTTGGAGTCCCGCCAAAGATCACCCTCGATGCAACCCTCTACCAAAACGCTGCTTGGTAAAGCCATTCCTGCCAATCGATAACCATTGGTAAGAAGAATTGGGCAGTTATTATATACTACAATAGGTCCATAAAATTCACTGCGTGTCGGAAATCGGTCGAATACACCGTTTTCACCCAGAACCGAAGGGCGAATTACGGAAGAGCCATCCTCTCGACAGAAAAGCATCTGGCAAATCACATGCAGCTTTCGCTCGTTTACGCCGCCTTCGGCGGCTGCCCAATTACGCAAAACTACCGCGCGCGATTCTACCGGCATTGTTTGCAGAAATTTTGCAATCACGATATATGGAGCCATTTTGTAGTGTTCCTTCATGTAGTCTGGGCATTTGGAAATTATTTCGTCGGCTTTGCGGCCAGTTACAGCCTCTCCATGACATATACCGCAGGCTGCAACTGTAATTAGAAAGCGTAGAAATGTATTCATAAATTTGCAGAACGTCTAGCTCATCCACGGCGGGGAGGGAAGCCCGAATTCAAACAGGAGCGCTACCCGCCGTTGGATGGAGCGTCTTGTTCGCTTAGGGTGTTAGGTCTAGTGTGGTCTCCCCAAAGATGCCGACGATCTCGGTGTTACCGATACTGGTCACCTCGCGGAGGTGTTGATGCCCATGAAGGAAATACCTGGGCTGGTTGGACTCGATGTAAGTCAGGAATCCATCAAATCCTTGATGCGTGTCGCCTCCACGCTCATGAATGCCGCGCGGCGAGTTGTGTGCTACGAAAACATCAACCCGAGGGAAATGTCTGAGCATCCGGCTGACTTCCTCCTGCTCGAAAAGATGATGTCCTCGCGGCTTATATCGCCAACTGCCGTTGAATCCTCCGAACTTCAGTCCGCCATATTCCTCAATGGTGAAGTGAAGTGGAGTGACGTATGAGGCAAACGGTGCATCGGAATCATGATTGCCTCTCACGCCGAAAGTCTTCCTTGGTGTGTAGCGGAAGTAGGCCTTCTCGATGCTCGCATCCCAGAGGTCACCAAGGCAAAGCAGTAGATCTACCGGCTCGGAGTCAAGCAGGCCAACCAAGGAGTCGTCATCGGCGATAGCTATGGCACGCATGGATTCTTGAAGCGAACGATGAGCACATCCACCACTAGAAGCGGGGGCGGACGTGGATCGCGGAGTTAGTGTTGTAGTTACGGAAAATCATGGAAACAGGGCGGCTTCTAGTGGTTGGATGATGCGTCTTGTTAGGCCTTGCTTGGTTCTCTCGGTGCAGCCCAGTCATGGCGAATTGTCCTCACGACTTTGGTCTCCCTAGGCTCTCTAAACCAGTCGTCGATCGAATCCAAGAATTGAAGAGCCTGATCAACCGCTCGCGTCTCTAGTGAGGACCGAATCCCCACAACGCGCTGCCAAATGGGTCGGTCAGCACGGAACCAAGATCCTGTGCCGGATCCGCGCCCTGGAGTAATTCTCCCTTGAATCGTAACACCGCCACTCTCGACAATCGCACGTTCTCCTCCAGGCGGTTCGATCCAAAGATTGAGAACGAATCGAGGCTTTTGTCGCTTATCGAATTGGATGGCAACCACCTCACGGTTGGCACCACACTGTCGGACGTATTCGTGCAAGATTTGGTTGCCACGAATCTTGTCCGGACCGATGAAGCCACGAGAACGCAGCGCCGGAATTAACCGGGCTCCGATTTCGTCTCGCAAGCGACTTCGAGTGTTCATTTCTTGGCCTAACAGAATTTATTCGTATCCACCCGTGAGCGTATATCACAGTAGGAATGGACGGGGGGAGTTTTGTTGATTTCCGCGATTTTGCAAGGATTTTTTTTGAATATCGCGCGTATATCAGGTGGGCTTGAGAGTGGGAATCGGGCTCGGCGTTCCTTGTCTGATATACGGATGAGTTTGAAGTGGGGAGTTTGAAGTGGTGAGTGAGCAGTGAGCAGTGAAGAAAAATTGGGAGGCGGGAGTTTCCAGCGCAGCTCCGGTGCGCGGGTTGGTTTTGTGGGTTTGATTCCGGTGGCTGTCACCACCAGCTACCTTCTTTAGTCCCGCCGGGACAGAGGAGACGCGGGCGGCTTTTTTACGTTGTGGGTGGGGAAGGTGGGGCGTTGGGTTTGCTTTTGGCAACAGCGATGGGGTCGCGGGCTAGCAGGTATTCTTGATGGAAGGTGGTGCCGGCGAATTGGAGGGCGAGTTTGTCGAGGCCTTTATCGAGAAGGCGTTCGATTTCTTCTAGGGTTTGGGCGAGGTTGGCGGTGGCGGCGGTTTTGGTGCCGCGGGCGGTGCGGGGCGTGCCGAGGAGGAGGTTGTAGGTCTCGATGTGGGTTTCAAAGGTGTCTAGTTTTCCGTCGGTGAGGCCGACTTGGGTGAGATCGGTGGCGGGGAGGGCGCGGGCGAGTTCGAGGAATTCGGTGGCTTTGTCATCGACGAGGGAGTCGGGGAGGTCGTGGATATAGGTGGGGATGATGTCGGCTTTGGCTTCGAGCACGGTGTCTTCGCGGAGCAGGGCGAGGGTGCAGAGGGCACCGCTGACTTGGAGGATGTGGGCGGTGAGTTCGGCGCGAGTTTGTTTTTTGTGCTCGGTAATGCCTGAGAGGTCGCTGTTCTGGATGAGGACGCAGGCATCGGCGTAGGAGATTTTCGCAAGGAAGCGATCATAGAGTGTTGTCCATGCGGGGATGCTGGAGGTGAGGGCGATGCTGGTGTCTCGGGCGCAATGGGTGCGGACGGCGAGGTAGCTATCGTATTTGAGACGTTGACGATCATTCATAATGATGGATTGGTTTGTTGTTTGGGGCGTTGCCGAAGGGGGCAAACTGGCATTGCACGTTCCTTTGGCAATCAACTTGATATGTAGTGGATTTTTTTGGGGTGTAAATCTTCTTTTTGGGGCGGGTGGGAATTTTTTACCATAGACGGCATTGAAGAGGAGTGGGGGAGGGAGGGAGGGGGAGAGTGGGGGA